>DATCOZ010000017.1:0-4498 GCA_036564345.1 Candidatus Dormiibacterota bacterium
CCGGCCCGCACCGTGCTGGTGCGGCCCTGACGGCGGCCCAGTCCCTCTTCTACAGGCCCGCCTGGTTGTTGAGGGTGTAGGTGATGTCGGAGAAGAGGTTCTTGATCTGGCCGCCGGTCGTGATCAGCATCACGATCACGACGAGCGAGATGAGCACCAGGATGAAGGCATACTCGACCATGCCCTGGCCGCTCTGACCGCGGCGAAGAAAGGACACCAGGGGCCTCATGTCGAAAGCGCCACCGAAACGTTGGAGAGCATGTTCTTGACGACCTGGCCCTGGGTCAGGAGGATCACGATGACGACGATCGAAACCAGGATCAGGATCAAGACGTACTCGACCAGACCCTGGCCTGACTGGTTCCCCGAGCGCACCACGGCCATATCCTGCGAACAATAACCCTTGAACTGCGCTTTGGGGTCGCACCGCAAACTCATTAGGCAGCCGCCGCATTGCCGAAACTGACGACGATGCGGGCCGCCGTCGAGCGCCATGTGCGCGACGGCATGTCGATCGCGATGAGCTGCTCGCTGGAGCCGCTTGTCCCCTTCGCCGCCGGCCACGAGATCATCCGGCAGGGCCGGCGGGACCTCGAGCTGATCGCCCCCATCTCCGATTCGCTCTTCGACCAGCTGGTGGGCGCCGGCTGCGCCCGGAGGGTGACGGCGGCCTGGGTCGGCAACGTTTCCGAGGGCCTCGGCCACAACTACCGGCGTGCCGCGGAGCACGCCCAGCCGCTGCCGCTGGAGATCCACGACCACTCCAACTTCTCGGTCTCGATGGCGCTCTGGGCAGCCGCCTGGGGATCTCCCTACATCCCGACGAGGACGCTGCTCGGGTCCGACATCCCGCTCACCAATCCAGGCCTGCGGGTGGTCGACGGAGCGGTCCATGTCGCGGCGCTGCGGCCCGACCTTGCCATCCTCCACGTCCAGCGCGCCGATGCCGAGGGCCGCGCCCACTGCTGGGGACCGCTGGGCGTCGCCGAGGAGGCCGCCCTGGCGGCGGGAGAGGTGATCCTGAGCTGCGAGGAGCTGGTCGACCCCGAGGTCATCCTCTCCGACCCGAACCGGGTCCTGGTCGCCGAGAGCAAGGTGGTGGCCGTCGTCCACGAGCCCGGTGGCGCGCACCCCGCACCCGTCCAGGGCTACTGGCGGCGCGATCACGACTTCATGCGCCGCTACGGCGAGCGCTCGCGGACCCGGGAGGGCTACCTGGAGTGGCTCCAGGAATGGGTTCTCGGCGTCGCGGACCGGGCGGATTACCTGGGCCGGCTGGGGGACGTCACCGCGCTCCGCGTCCACCACCACCGCCTTTCGGCGCCGGTCGACTACGGCGATGAGTGACCACACGCCGCAGGAGATGATGGTGGCGGTCGCGGCTCGCGAGATCGCCGACGGCGAGCTTGTCTTCGTCGGCATGCGCCTCCCGGTCCTCGCCTTCGCGGTCGCCCGCTCGACCCACGCGCCCTCCGCGCTCGGTCTCTACGAGGTCGGCCTCCTCCGCTCGGCGCCGGCGGAGGCCTTCCTCGGCACGATGGGCGACCCGCCCAACGTCGCCGGGGCCCACTGGGCAACCCGGATGTCGAACGTGATGGCCCTCCTGGCGCAGGGGCTGGTCGACCTCGGCTTCATCGGTGGCGCCGAGGTCGACCGCTTCGGGAACCTGAACACCTCCTACATCGGCGACTTCCGCAGGCCGGCCGTGAAGCTGCCGGGGAGCGGGGGAGGGGCCGACATCGCGATCCTCTCCAGGCGCTGGGTGACCCTCCTGAACCATGAGCGGCGGCGGCTCGTCGAGCGCGTCTCCTACGTGACCTCGCCCGGGCACGGCGACGGCACGCCGGGCTGGCGGTCGCGCCACGGGCTGCCGGGCGGCGGCCCGTCGGCGATCGTCACCACGCTCGGCGTCCTCCGCTTCCCTCCCGAGGGCGGCGAGGCGTACCTGGCCTCGGTGCATCCGGGGCACACGGTCGACGAGGTGCGTGCGGAGACGGGGTGGGAGCTCCAGGTGTCACCCCGGATTGCGGAGACGCCGGCGCCGACCGTCGAGGAGCTGGCGCAGATACGCCGGTTCGACCCTGAGGGTTTCTGGACGCGACGGGGCTAGGCCTCTGGGCGGCCCCACCCTGCCCTCCCCACTGCGCGGGGAGGGTGAACCGGCGGCCGCCCTAAGTAGCTGTTTTCCCCCTCCCCGCTCGCGGGGAGGGCAGGGTGGGGCCATCCGCAGGCCCAAAAGCTGCCCGCGAACGGTGCCTAGCGGCCTTTGAAGTCCGGCTTTCGCTTTTCGAAGAAGGCCGCGATCCCCTCGGCGGCGTCGTCGGAGACGAAGATGCGGTTGATCGCCTCCCGCTCCAGCGCGTTGCCGAGGTCGAGCGGGGCGTCGTAGCCGAGCTGGGTCGCCACCTTCGCGCGGCCGATCGCCTCCCGCGGGCCCGCCGCCAGCTCGGCGGCATAGTCGAGGGTCATCTCGCGCAGCTTCTCGGGGTTGTCGAAGAGGCGATCGACGACGCCCAGCTTCTCGGCGCCCTCGGGTGAGAAGGTGCGCGCCTTGACGATCAGCTCCAGTCCCTTCGACTTGCCGACCAGGCGGGGAAGGCGCTGGGTGCCGCCGTTGCCGGGGAAGAGGCCCAGGTTCACCTCCGGCAGCCCGAGCTTGTAGTCGCCGTTGGCGGCGAAGCGGAAGTCGCAGGCGAGCGCGATCTCTAGGCCTCCGCCGAGGGCGTGCCCGGCGATCTCGGCGATGAAGATGAGCGGCGTGGTCTCCATCTTGCGGAGGACCTCGTGCATCAGGAGCACCGTCATCCAGCGCTGGCGGGGGCTCCCCTTCTGGAAGGCGCCGACGTCGGCGCCGGCCGAGAAGAACTTCTCGCTCGCGCTGCGGAGCACCACCGCGCCGACCTCCTCGTCGATCCGGGCGTCGTCGATGGCAACCCCGAGCTCGCGGGCGAAGGCGACGTCGTAGCTGTTGGCTGGCGGGCGGTCCATGGTGATCACGCCGACGCCGCGTTCCTTGCCGAGACTTACCGCCATCCCATAATTAAATCCCAGTCAGCCAGCGAAGGACTTGTATTGGAGTTGACGAATGGCCACGATGATCATCGAGGGGCAGCGGGTTCAGGCCGCCTCCGGCGAGACCTATGACGTTGTGAACCCGGCCACCGGCGAGGTCGTCGACAAGGTCCCGGCGGGCGGCCCCGAGGACGTGGACCGCGCGGCGAAGGCTGCCGCCAAGGCACAGGAGGGCTGGGGTCGCCTGGCGCCGGCCGAGCGGGCCAAGATCCTCCACAAGGCGGCCGCCCACGCTCACGGCAAGGTGGAGGAGATCGCTCCGATCCTCACCCGGGAGCAGGGCAAGACGCTGCTCGAGTCGAAGATCGAGGCGGAGCGCTTCGCCGACAACATCGCCTGGTTCGCCGACCTCGCCGACAAGGTCCACGGCGAGCACGTCAACCTGGCTTCGACCAAGCTGACCGGCCTGGTCGTCCGGCGCCCGATCGGTGTAACCGGTGCGATCGTGCCGTGGAACTTCCCGCTGACCCTGGCCGCGAACAAGGTCGCGCCCTCCATCGCGGCCGGCAACTGCGTGGTCCTCAAGCCTTCCAGCACGACGCCGCTGTCGACGCTCGCCTGCATCCAGGCGCTGATCGACGGGGGGCTCCCAGAGGGGGTGGTCAACGTCGTCCTGGGGACCGGAACGGGGGACGCCATCGTCACCCACCCGCTGATCCGCAAGATCGGACTGACCGGCTCGACGCCGACCGGCAAGAAGGTGATGGCGCGAGCGGCCGAGCAGCTGAAGAAGATCACCCTCGAGCTCGGCGGCAGCGACCCCTGCATCGTCCTCGCCGACGCCGACCTGGACGCGGCGGCGGTCGCGGTCCGGGTCGGCCGCTTCTTCAACTGCGGCCAGGCCTGCCTGGCGACCAAGCGCATCTACGTCGAGGAGTCCGTCTTCGACGCCTTCCTCGAGAAGCTGAGCGGCCAGGCGGCCAAGATGAAGCCGGGCAACGGCCTCGACCCGGCCAGCCGGATGGGACCGATGCACACCTCGACCCAGCGGGACGAGGTCGAGGCGCAGGTGAAGGACGCCCTCGACAAGGGCGCCCGGATCGTCTACGGCGGCGGTCGGCCGCAGGGCGACGACTTCGACAAGGGAAACTTCCTCAATGCGGTCGTGCTGACCGACGTGCCGGCGGGGAGCCGGATGCTGACCGAGGAGGTCTTCGGGCCCGCGCTGCCGGTCGTGATGGTGAAGGACCTGGACGAGGCGATCCGCCTGGCCAACGACTCGCCCTACGGCCTCGGCTCGTCGATCTGGACGGGCAGCATGGCGTCGGCCTTCCGCGCCATCAACGAGATCGAGGCGGGCTACACCTGGGTCAACTCCGTCCAGATCGCCTACGACGAGCTTCCCTTCGGAGGCACGAAGCAGTCCGGCTTCGGCAAGGAGCACGGGGTCGAGGCGTACCACGAGTACACGGAGATGAAGTCGGTC
>DATCOZ010000034.1:0-2114 GCA_036564345.1 Candidatus Dormiibacterota bacterium
CACCTCGAAGTAGTCCCCGTGTGGCAGGAGCTCGGCCAGCCGGCGTGGGTCGCTGACGATCGGGTCCGCGCCCCCGACGGCGACCAGGACTGGCGTCTGGATTGCCGCCAGCTGCTCCTCGGTCAGGGGCGTGCTGCGGCCGGTGATGCAGCACGCCAGCGCCTCCAGGTCGTTCCCCGGCACCGCCACCGCGAAGTTGTGGAACATGACCGCCGGCGGGCTCTGCTCGGTCGCATCGCCACGCAGCCTTCGTGCGATCGCCTCGCCGGCTCTCCAGGGGGTGGTGACGTTCATGCCGATGCCGCCGGCGACCGCGCGCTTCACCCGTTCGGGGTGGGCGACGAGCAGGCGAAGCCCGATCTGGCTGCCCATCGAGTAGCCGACGTAGTGGACCTGCTCCAGGTCGAGATGATCGAGCAGGTTGGCGACATCCTCCACCATCTGCCCGCCGTAGGCCTCCGGGTCGTGCGGCTTCTCGCTTCGACCGTGTCCGCGGTTGTCGAGCCCGATCACCCGCCGGCCGGCCCGCGAGAGGGTCTCGACCCAGCGCGAGCCCACCCAATTGACCTGGAAGTTGCTGCAGAAGCCGTGCACGAGAAGCGTCGGCGCCCCGTCCTCGGGGCCCTCCAGGTAGTAGTGCAGGCGGACTCCTCCGCTGTCGAAATCCGGCATTCGCGTTACGAGGGTACGATTTCGCTCCGACATGGCGAAGGTCGACCTCCAGCTCATTCACGTCGCGTCGGGCGCGATCCTCGCCGAAACGCTGGAGAAGCCGCGCACCTTCATCGGGCGCGGCGTCGGCTTGATGTTCCGGCGCTCGCTTCCCGACCGGCACGGGATGTTGATCGATCCCTGCAACGGGATCCACATGCTCTTCATGCGCTTTCCGATCGACGCCCTCTTCCTCGACCGCCTCGACCGGGTCAAGCGCGTCTACCGCCGGGTGCCGCCCTGGTACGGCGTGGTTTGGCTGGTCTGGGGCGCCCAGAAGGTCGTCGAGCTGCCGGCGGGCTCCCTCGAGCCCTACGACCTTCCCAGAGGGGAGCAGCTGGAGTTCGCCCGTCCCGCGCACCGCGCTTAACCGGCGGCCTTGCGCCGCCGCCGTAGCCTCGAGCCGTGCTCGATGCGCTCCTCGACCTCCTATTGCCACCGCGCTGCGGCGGCTGCGGCCGGCTTGGCTCCCTCTATTGCGAGAGCTGCCGGAGGCGGACGCGGCGACTCGAGGAGCCGATCTGCGGCCGCTGCGGGGCGGAGGTCGAGCACGCCCGTTCGAGCTGCGGCTGTCGCGCCCGGATCCGGCGGCTGACCCGGCTCCGCTCGGCGGCGGCCTATGAGGGACCTCTCGAGAAGGCGCTCCATCGCTTCAAGTACGAGGGACGCCGGCCCCTGGCAGGGCCGCTCGCGCTGCTCCTGGCCGAACGGCTGGCGGTGGACGGGATGGCGGCGGAGGCGGTGACCTGGGTGCCGCTCCACGAGCGGCGGCGCCGCCGGCGCGGCTACAACCAGGCCGAGCTGCTCGGCCGGGAACTGGCACGCCTCTGCGGCCTGCCGGCCCTCGCCGGGCTCGTCCGGCTGCGCGACACGCCGGCCCAGGTCGGGCTCGATCGTCTGCACCGGCAGGCGAACGTGGCGGGCGCATTTCGGTGGGAGGGAAAGGAACTGGCCCTTCGATCGTTGTTACTGGTTGACGACGTGGCAACGACCGGCGCCACGCTCGAGGCGTGCGCCGGCGCGTTGAAGGCCGCCGGTGCGGGTGCCGTGATCGGGTTCACGGTCGCGAGAGTCAAGTTATAGTGACCCCGCACTAATCCCAGGAGGGTTCAATGGCAGTTCGCATCCCAGGAATCGACCTTCAGGAGTACTACGCCCAGCTAGGGCCGATCCAGCCGGTCATCGAGGACGACCGCGTGACCGAGGTGATGGTCAACGGGATCGACCACGTCTACGTTGAAATGGCAGGCAAGGTCGTCCTGACCGGGATCAAGTTCCAGGACGAGGACCAGCTCCTCAACGTGATCCAGTTCATCGTGCGGTCGGTCGGCCGCCGGATCGACGAGCGCACCCCGCTGGCCGACGCCCGTTTGGCCGACGGCTCCCGCGTCAACGCCGTGATC
>DATCOZ010000054.1:0-4609 GCA_036564345.1 Candidatus Dormiibacterota bacterium
GAGCCAGCGGGAGCAGATCAACGCCCAGCTCCAGATCCAGATGGAGTCGGTCACCGACAAATGGGGCATCCGGATCAACCGGATCGAGATCGTCGACATCCTGCCCCCGCAGCCGATCCTCAACGCGATGGCGCTCCAGAAGACGGCCGACCAGGAGAAGCGCGCGACGATCCTCCAGTCGGAGGGCCAGCAGCAGTCGGCGATCAACGTCGCCGAGGGCCAGAAGCAGGCCGTCATCAAGCAGGCGGAGGGCCAGCGGCAGTCCCAGATCCTGGTGGCCGAAGGCCAGCGGCAAGCGGCCATCCTGGAAGCGGAAGGCCGCGGTCAGGCGATCGCGACGGTCTACACGGCGATCCACGCCGGAGGCCCGGACGCGCCGCTGCTGGCGATCCTCCAGCTCGACACGCTGAGCAAGTTCGCGCAGAGCGAGAACGCGACGGTGTTGGTTCCCTACGAGTCGGCCGCCCTCCTCGGTGCGGCACAGGCACTGCGCTCGATGATCGCCGCGGCGCCGTCGGCTGACGAGGGCCCTCCCGGCAAATAGAATCGACCCGGACCGGGCGCGCGGCACCCGTCCGGGTCGAAGCCGACTACATCTCGTAGATCGGGTGCACCTCGACCGTGCCACCGCCGTGAGCGGCCGGGATCTTGGCGGCCCAGGCGATCGCCTCGGCGCGGTCCTTGCAGTCGAGGACCCAGTAGCCGTCGAGGAAGTCCGGGTGGATCGGTCCGTCCTTGGTCTTCGTCTCGCCGTTCTTGACCTGGACGGTGAACGCGGCCGCGGAGGGCTGCGTGGGGTCGCCACCGCGCAGGACCCCGGCGGCGCTGACGTCCTCGAAAAGCTTGGCGTAGGCGGCGATCTGGGCGTCAAGCTCGGGCGTTCCGGGTCGTGGGTAGGTGGACTCGTTCGGGTATTGCAGGAACATGTACTTGGCCATCTGAATTGGTTCTCCTTTTTCCGAAGAAAATTTCCGACCTGTTGCCTCGTACGACGAACGATGGCGGTGGGATTTCGACAGTCCCAGGGCCGAATCGACATAATTCCGTGACGACTCCCGCCGAAGCTCGTCCAATGCTCAAGAACATCCTCGCCATCACCTGGCGGCGCCGCACCTACCTGCGGGTCCTCTACCTCCTCCTCGCCTTCCCGCTCGGGGCCTTCTACTTCACCTTCCTGGTCACCCTGATAGCGACCGGGTTGGGCACCGCGCTCATCGCCGGCATCGGCATCGGCGTCCTCCTGCTCGCCACGGTCTGCTGGCACGGGTTCGCCGGCCTGGAACGCCTGCTAGTGCTCCACCTGCTCGGCTTCACGCTGACGCCGATGGCGGTGCCGGGTCCGCCCGCCGCGTCGTATCGCGAGCGGCTCCGCCGCCATCTGACCAACCCGGTCACCTGGAAGAGCCTCTCCTACCTGTTATTGGAGATGCCCTTCGGTGTCGTCTCCTTCAGCCTGGTCCTCTTCCTCTTCAGCCTCTCCGTCGGGTTTCTCCTCTACCCGTTCGCGTACCTGCTCGAGAACTACATCTACAACCGGGTGGGTGGCATGCAGGGCGGCGAGATCTTCCCCGGCATACCGATCACCGGCCACAACGACCCCAACGTCTTCGCCTTCTTCTTCCTCTTCACCCTGGCCGGGGTGCCGCTGCTTGCCGGCTCGCTCCATCTCCTCAATGGGCTCGCTTACGGGTGGGGAAGGTTCGCGCAGCTGATGCTCGGGGTGGACAAGAGCCAGCTCCTCCTGTCGGCCGCGGAAACCCGGGCGGCCGCCGAAGAGGCGCGGGCGGACAGCGCCGAGCGGAGCCGCCGCGAGCTGGTCGTGAATGCCTCGCATGAGCTGCGAACGCCGGTGGCCAGCCTCCGCGGCCACCTCGACTCACTGGACAATCCAGATCGGAAGCCTCGCCTCGACCCCCAAGCGCGGGAGTACGTGAAGATCATGGCGAGCGAGGTTCGCCGCCTCTCGGGGCTGGTCGACGACGTTCTCTCCCTCGCGCGCGCCGACGCCGGCGAGCTTCGGCTCGAACTGCGGCCGCTGCGCGCAGAGGAAGTCGCGCGGCAGGTCTGCGACACCCTCGCGCCGCTGGCCCGGCGTGAGCGGAGCCTGGAGCTGGTGGAGACGTCGGAGGCGGGCCTGCCGCTCGTCAACGGCGACCCGGATCGCCTGGCCCAGGTGCTCGCCAACCTTGTCCGCAACGCGATCAACTACACGCCCGACGGCGGGATCATCTCGGTGACCACCGCGCGGGCCGGGGACGACGTCGCCCTTACCGTCTCCGATACCGGCATCGGCATGTCTCCCGAGGAGCTGGAACAGGTCTTCGACCGCTTCTATCGTGGCGACGAGTCGCGGTCGCGCGAGACAGGGGGATCTGGGCTGGGCCTCGCGATAGTGCGCGACCTGATCGACGCGATGGGTGCCAGCATCTCGGTTGAGAGCAAACCCGGCAGCGGCAGCAGCTTTCGGATCCTGCTCCGAACCGAGCCGGCATAACGTGGCGGACATCCTCGTCGTGGAGGACGAGGTCGCCCTCAACAACCTGATCCGGGAGGAGCTGCTGGCAGAGGGCCACACTGTTCGGCAGGCCTTCGACGGGCCGGCGGCCCTCCGGATGGCCGAGGAGTCGTCTCCCCAGCTGGTCATCCTGGACTGGATGCTGCCTGGGCTGGACGGCGTCACCGTGTGCCGCCGGCTGAGGCAGACGCACCTCATGCCGATCATCATGCTCACCGCCCGAGCCGACGAGGTCGACCGCGTCATGGGCCTCGAGGTCGGCGCGGACGACTACGTCGTCAAGCCCTTCGGGGTGCGAGAGCTGCTCGCTCGCGCCCGGGCGGCTCTTCGCCGGGTCGAGCTCGACTCGCAGCGCGCCGGGCCGGCCGCCGAGTTGGGGGAGGCGCCGATCGTCCGCGGTCCGCTCAGCCTGGATCGTGCCGGCCACAGCGCCCACCTCGAAGGCGTGAGGCTCTCTCTCACGCCGAAGGAGTTCGACCTGCTCGAGCTGTTTGCCGCCAATCCCGGGCGGGCCTTCAACCGCGAGTTCATCATCGACCGCGTCTGGGGCGGCGAATTCGAGGGCTACGACCGGGCCGTCGACAACCACATCCGGGGGCTCCGCAAGAAGCTGGGCGATTACGGCGATTCGATCGAGACGGTTTGGGGGGTCGGCTACCGGTTTCTCGGCTGAGGCGAGGTAAGCTCGCGCACCGTCTCCACGACCTCGCGCGCGGCGGCGCGCCAGAAGTGCTCGGCGACCAGGTAGACGCCCAGCAGGGCGATCACGAGCACGACGGCATCCAGGCTCTGCCGGCCCTCCTTCGCCCAGTAGACGTCCTGCAGGTTCAAGAGGAGCGCGAACTCGTCGAGGACGAGCGCGGCCCCGATGCCGAAGGGGATCGCCAACCAGGGATGCCAGGAGGGTTGATCGAGCGTCATCGCCAGGAAGCCGACGACGAGCACGATGAACAGGCCCCAGACGTAGTGGTGGATGTGCAGTCCGCCCGGCGTGACGACGTTGTTGACCGGGACCAGGTGGTAGCGGATGCCGAAGGTCAGCGCGCGAACGGCCGCGAAGGTGACGGCGAAGGCGACCAGCAGCCGCAATGCCGCCTCGCGCCGGTAATCGATGTGGCGGCGGTAGAGCCCGGCCAGCCGGCGATGCAGCTTCTCCTTGGTCGCGCGCTCAGTTCCCGGCGAGGGCCTCCCTCCACTCGCGGATCTCCCACGCCTTGACCACACCGTGGAGCACGAACGGATCGCCGGAAGCGAATTCCTCGGCCGCATCGCGCGTCGTGAAGATGGCCATCGCACCGGACTGGTCGGCGAACGGTCCGACCATCAGGAGGGTGCCCTTCGCCTGGAACTCCAGCCAGCGAGCCCGGTGGGCCGGAAAATGGAGGGGCGCCTTCGCCGCCAGGTCATCGCCCGACTCATAGAGGAGCACGTACTTCACCGGTCACCTTGCCCCGGGGAGATTCGGCCAAGCGCCTGCTCCATCTGGGACCGGAGCATCCCAGCGCCCGCGACGGCGAGCCCGGCGCCGATCAGGCGGCCCTTCCAGCCTATTCCGTTCCGGACCGCGGTCACCTCGACCCTGGTGCCGCCCGCCGAACCGGGGGTGAGCCGGTAGTCCCAGCGGCTGCCCGGGCCCCAGGTGTTGGAGTCGAGCGTCTCGATGGCGACGGTATGCGCGGCCGCATCCCAGCCGTACCGCTCCCGCTCCCACACACCGCCCGCCACCGAGCTGCCCTCGGTGACGTCTGCCCAGCCTGGTCCCTGGTCGTGAACCTGGAAGTGTTCGCTGTCCACGTTCGGCCACACGTCGGCCCGGCTCGGCCCGAAATCGGTCAGGGCGCCCAGCACCGCGTCGGGCGCCAGCGTCGACTGCAGCTCGAATTTGACTGTCGGCATCGCGGCTGCGTCGGATCTTATCCGCACCGCTGCGTCATGCCGGCCTCAAACTGTGAACGGAGGCTTCGGTAATGGATCTCGACCATGCGCTCTCGACGACGCGGGCCGTCCGCAAGCGGCTCGATTTCGACCGTGCCGTTCCGCGCGAGCTGATCACCGAATGCCTGGAGCTGGCCGTCCAGGCTCCGACCGGCGGCA
>DATCOZ010000072.1:0-10599 GCA_036564345.1 Candidatus Dormiibacterota bacterium
CCGGCCCACCTACGTCGGCGGCCTCGGCTTCGGCATGAAGTGGGACATGGGCTGGATGCACGACACCCTCGAGTACATGCAGCGCGAGCCGGTCCACCGCAAGTTCCACCACAACCTGCTGACCTTCCGGCCGATGTACGCGTTCAGTGAGAACTTCGTGCTGCCCCTTTCGCACGACGAGGTCGTCTACGGCAAGGGCTCGCTGATCCGCAAGATGCCGGGCGACGACTGGCAGCGCTTCGCGAACCTCCGGCTGCTCTTCGCCTACATGTACGCGAGCCCCGGCAAGAAGCTGCTCTTCATGGGCAGCGAGTTCGGCCAGTGGCGGGAGTGGAACCACGAGTCCGGCCTCGAGTGGGATCTCCTCGACGTGCCCCTCAACGCCGGCGCAGCGCGCTTCCTCCAGGACCTGAACAGGCTCTACCGCGAGAAGCCGGCGCTGCACGAGCTCGACTTCGAGGCCCACGGCTTTCGCTGGGTCGACGCGAACGACTCCGAGCAGTCCGTGCTCAGCTTCCTCCGGCGCGGCCGTGACCCCGGCCGGCAAATCCTCGCCGCCTTCAACTTCACCCCGGTGCCGCGGCACGGCTACCGCCTCGGTGCTCCCGAGGGCGGCTTCTGGCGGGAGATCCTCAACTCCGACGCTGATGTCTACGGCGGAGGCGGGCAGGGCAACCTGGGCGGCGTCGAATCGGAAGCGAGGCCTTGGCACGGGATGCCGAACCAGCTGACGGTGAGCATTCCCCCCTTGGGGGCGGTCTTTTTCGAGAACTCAGCAGACTGACCGGCTCCTCAGCTACGGTGAACCGCTTGAAGCCGATCAATCTCGCGCTGGTGTGGCACATGCACCAGCCCTACTACAAGGACGACCTCACCAACACCTACCTGCTGCCGTGGGTGCGGCTGCACGCCGTCAAGGACTACCACAAGATGGTCGCCCTGCTCGACGGGTATCCCCGTGTCCGGCAGACCTTCAACCTGGTGCCGTCGCTGCTGGCGCAGGTCGACGAGTACAGCAGAGGCGAGGCGAAGGACCTCTTTCTCAACCTGTCGAGCCGCCCTGCCGAAGAGCTCAGCTTCGAGGAGCGCAACTTCCTGATCCGCTGGCTGCGGGAGTCCCCCACGGCTCTCCGGGTCCAGCAGTCGCCGCGCTACCTCGAGCTCGCCGGACGGCCCGCCGAGGCCGAGGCCTTCACGACCGACGAGGTCCGCGACCTCCAGGTCTGGTCGAACCTCGCCTGGTGCGACCCCGCCTGGGTCGATCGCGATTCGCGGCTCTCCGCGCTCAAGGCCAAGGATCGCGACTATTCGGAGGACGACAAGTCGATCCTCTTCGGCGCCCAGCTGGAGATGGTGCGCAGCGTCATCCCGAAGTACCGCGAGATGGCCGCCTCGGGCCAGATCGAGCTGACCACTTCGCCCTACTACCATCCGATCCTGCCCCTGATCTGTCACGTCGACTCGGCGCGGACGGCGTCACCGGGGATCCAGCTGCCCCATCGCCACTTCTCCCACCGGGAGGACGCCGAGCAGCAGATCGCCCTCGGCATGGCGACCTTCGAGCGGCTGCTCGGCCAGCGGCCGGCCGGGATGTGGCCCTCCGAGATGGCGGTCGGCGAGAGCGTGGCCGCGCTCGCCGTCCAGGCCGGCCTCGAGCGGATGATCTCCGATGAGGACGTCCTCGCCCGCTCGCTCGAGGGGGGCCTGCCGCGGGATGGCGAGGGCCGGATCATGTCGCCGGAATCGCTCTACGAGGCCTACCGGATCGAGCGTGAGGGGCGCGAGGTGGCGATGATCTTCCGGGACAAGGTTCTCAGCAACCTGGTCGGCTTCGACTACTACCGGATGTCCGCCCAGCAGGCGGTCGACGACTTCATGGGCCGGCTGCGGCGGATCCAGGAGCAGCAGGGTGACCGCGATTTCCTGGTCACCGTGGCCCTCGACGGGGAGAACGCGTGGGAGTTCTACCCGCGCGACGGCCACGACTTCCTGAACGCGCTCTACACCGAGCTCGAGGCCAGCCCCGATGTCATCTCCACCACGGTCGCCGAGTTCCTCGGGAAGGCGCCCAACCGGCGGCCCCTGCACCGCCTCTTCACCGGCAGCTGGATCAACGGCAGCCTCGACACCTGGATCGGCGACCCCGAGCACGCCGTCGCCTGGGACCTCCTGGCCGAGACTCGCGACTGGCTCGACGAGTACGCCCGCAGCCACCCCCACAAGAACGAGCAGCTGGCGAGCGCGTGGCGGGAGATCTTGATCTGCGAGGGCAGCGACTGGTTCTGGTGGTTCTCCCGCCGTCATGACTCGGGCATGGACGTCATGTGGGACAACCAGTACCGGCTCCATCTCCGCAACGTCTACAAGCTGCTCGAGGCGAAGCCGCCCAGCCGCCTGTTCGAGCCGATCATCGTCAAGGAGGGCGCGGTCAACGTCCAGCGGCCCGCAACCGAGTTCACACCCCATGGCGTTGACGACGCGGCCTGGGCGCAGGCGGGCAGGTTCGAGGTTTCCAGCGGTTTCGGCGCCCTCCACCGGCCCAGCGGGTTGGCCTCTCGTGTGTTCTACGGATCGGACCAGGAGTCGCTCCACCTCAAGGTCGAAAGCTCGCGCAGCCACGCCGAGCTGGCGGAGATGGGCATCTCCTACTGGATCTACCTCTCCGGCGCACCGCTCACCGACAAGGAGAAAGCAGAGGCCTCCACCCGGCTGCCGCTGCCCGAGGTCTCGGCCGCCGACCTCGGCTTCGAGCCCGGCTACGCGGGCGAGGTGCGCTTCGAACCGAAGACTGCGTCGGTCTCCGTCTACCGGATCGGAGGCTGGCGCCGACACGGCCCGCCGGTCTACCAGGCCGAGGTGCCGGCGGCCTCAGGGCTGGCGATCGCCATTCCCTTCGCCGCCCTGGACAAGGGCGCGGGTGAGCCGCTCGAGCTCGCCATCGCGGTCGGCCGCGATGACGCCGAGCAGGAGCGGGTGCCACCCACCGGCTCGCTCGCGCTCCGTGTTCCCGGTCCTTTGGTGCTCGGCGCCGACCCGTCGCGGGAGCCGGTCAAGATCCTCCTCGCGTCCGCCGAGGTAACCCCCTTCGCAAAGACGGGCGGGCTGGCCGACGTCGCCGGAGCGCTGCCCAAGGAACTGCGCCGCCTCGGCCAGGACGTGCGCGTCGTGATGCCGCGCTACCGGCAGATCAACGTCGACGTCCACAGCCTGCGGGCGGTGGTCCAGGGCCTGGAGGTGCCGCTTGGCTCGCAGACCATCCCTTGCACCATCCTCGAGGGACGCCTGGGCGATGTGCCGGTGTACTTCATCGACTGCCCGCAGCTCTACGATCGCGACGGCGTCTACGGCTTCGGCGATGACGACGCGCGCTTCATCTACTTCAACCGCGCACTGCTCGAGATGCTCCGGCCGCTCGGCTTCATGCCCGATGTGGTCCACGTCAACGACTGGCACACGGCACTGGTGCCGAACCTGCTCGACATGCTTTACCCGCAGGACCCGGAGATGTCGAAGATCGCGACCGTGCTCACCATCCACAACCTCGCCTTCCAGGGCGTCTTCGGTTCCGGCGCGCTGCACCTGGCCGGGCTCGAGCCGTGGGGATTGCTCAAGGTCGGCCTGCCTCACCTCGACGACGTCGTCAACCTCCTCGGCCGCGGCATCCACTTCGCCGACATCGTCAACACCGTGAGCGAGCGGTACGCCCAGGAGATCCAGGAACCCGAGTACGGGGAGGGCATGGACGCGCTCCTCCGCCGCAACGCCCACAAGCTGCACGGCATCGTCAACGGGATCGACATCGAGCTCTTCGACCCGGGCACGGACCCGGCGGTCCCCCATCACTACTCGGCCGCCGACCCGACCGCCAAGCGGCTCAACAAGGAAGCTCTGCGCGGGGTCCTCGGGCTCGCCGCCGGCGAGGCGCCGGTCGTGGCCATGATCTCCCGTCTTTACGACCAGAAGGGTCTCGATCTGGTCGAGCTGGCGCTCCCCGCCCTGGTCGCCCAGGGCATCCAGTTCGTCGTCCTGGGAGCGGGGGAGAGGCGCTACGAGGACTTCCTCCGCGACCAGTCGGAGCAGAACCCGGAACGGGTCTCGGCATCGATCGGCTTCGATCACCACCTCGCGCAGCTCATCTACGCGGGCGCGGACATGGTGCTCATGGCCTCCCGCTTCGAACCCTGCGGGCTCGGCCAGCTGATCGGCATGCGCTACGGAACCATCCCGGTCGTGCGAGCCACCGGTGGCCTGGTCGACACCGTCCACGACTACCAGCCCGGCAGTGGTGAGGGAACCGGCTTCATGTTCGCCGGCTACGACCCCTGGCAGCTCTTCGCGGCGGTGGTCCGGGGCGCCGAGACCTTCCGGCACCGGGACGACTGGGACGGTCTCGTCCGCCGCGACATGCAGGAGGACGTCAGCTGGGGCCAGTCCGCCCGCCGCTACATCGAGCTCTACCGCACGGCGATCGTCTCCAACCGCGACCGCCGCGGCGTGCTGCCCGCCGGCCTGGTCAGCTAAACGGGCAAGGGGGGACAGGTCCCCCCTTCCAAAACCCCCCGCGCGGCGCCACGAATGGCGTCGATTCTTGAACAACTCAATCGGTCGGGATAAACCCGGCCTACGCGCCACGCATTAGGATTGGCGTTCGCACTTGGCGAGCTGCCGTTAGCCCCCCCAGTCAGGGAGGAGGCGGAGCTGTTGGACGCGGCGAGCGGCCGGGGCGTAGGCGTCGTCGAAGTAGTCGAGGACCATCCGGCTCGCGCTGAACTCCGGCGCCAGGCGCTTGATCGAAGCCTTCATCATGGTCACCCAGCGGTGCGGCACCCCGTCTTGACCGCGGTCGAAATAGACGCCGGCGACCTCTCGCTCGAGCAGTCGGTAGAGAGCCTCGGCCTCGGCTCCATCGTCGGTGCCCTGGCGGTCGATGGTGGCTCCCGAAGGGATCGCCCAGCCGACCTCCGGCCGATACGCCTCGTCCCACCATCCGTCGAGCACGCTCAGGTTGAGCACGCCATTGGCGGCCGCCTTCATCCCGCTCGTCCCGCTCGCCTCCAGGAACCGGCGGGGATTGTTCAGCCAGATGTCGGCGCCCTGGACGAGATGGCGGGCGACGTCGATGTCGTAGTCCTCCAGGAAGGTCACCCGGGCCTCGGCGCGGGCGAGCTCGACGATCTCGTGGAGGAGAGCCTTGCCCGGCAGGTCGGCCGGGTGTGACTTTCCTGAGAAGAGGAACTGGAGCGGCCGCTTCTCGTTGCTCAGCAGCTTGACCAGCCGCTCGCGGTCGCTGAGCAGGAGGGTGGCCCTCTTGTAGGGCGCGAAGCGGCGGCTGAAGGCGATCGTGAGCGCGTCCGGGTCGAGGCCGTCGCCGCCCCGCGTGTAGGCGTAGTCGACCAGCCGGCGACGGAGGGCGCAGTGCACCTCCCAGAGCCGCGCATCGGGGATCCCGTCGACCCCCTTCCAGCCCGGGTCGGCGGCCTTCAGCTCCCACCAGCTTTCGCTGACGTACTCGCGGAGGAGCTCCGCGATCTCGTCGGCGACCCAGGTCGGTAGATGGACGCCGTTGGTCACCGAGCCGATCGGTACGTTGATCTCCTTGATGCTCGGCCAGGCGTCCCGCCAGAGCCGCCGGGAGACCGCGCCGTGGAGGCGCGACACCCCCACGCTCACGTCGGCCAGCCGCAGCGCCAGGTAGGTCGAGACGAGCTGGCCGCGGGGGTCGCCGGGCTTCTGCCGGCCGAGGTCCATGAAGCGCTCGAAGCTGAGGCCGGTCTGGTTCAGGTAGGGCCCCAGCAGGTCCCGGACGAGGCCCGGGTCGAAGAAATCGCTGCCCGCGGCGACCGGCGTGTGGGTGGTGAAGACGATGCCGGCGCGAGCTACAAGCCGCGCCTCCTCGACCGTCAGCTGGCGCTCGAGGCGGAGCTCGCGGATTCGCTCGATGCCCACCAGCGCGGAGTGGCCCTCGTTCATGTGGAACACGGTGGCGGCGATCCCGAGAGCCTTGAGCGCGCGCATCCCGCCGATGCCGAGCACGATCTCCTGGCGGAGGCGCTTGTCCGGCTCCGGAACGTAGAGCCGGTCCGCGATCGTCCGCAGGTGGGCCGGGTTCTCCTCCACATCGGTGTCTAGCAGGAAGAGCGGCACCCTGCCGACCTCGGCTCGCCAGACTCCGATCTGCACCGTCTCGCCGCCCATCGGCGCCTCGACCCGGAGTGGCTTGCCGCCCATCTCGACCTCGCGGATCGGGAGCAGCTCGGGCTTGTTCTCGACGTAGATCTCGGCCTGGGTTCCCTCCGGTGTGATCCGCTGCCGGCCGAAGCCCCAGCGATAGAGGAGGCCCACGCCGACCAGGGGCAGGTTGAGGTCGCTGGCCGCCTTCAGGTGGTCGCCGGCGAGGATCCCCAAGCCGCCGGAGTAGATCGGCAGCGCCTCCACCACTCCGAACTCGAGCGAGAAATAGCCGATCAGGAGCGGCGCCTTGGCGTCGTAGAAGGGGGGGTTGCGCTCACGGTGCTCCCGGACCGCTTCATGCGCTTCCTCGAGGATCGCGGCGAAACCCTCCTGCTCGGCGGCCGCCGCGACCCCCTCGGGGCCCAGCCGGGCGAGGAGCGCGATGGGGTTGTGGCGTGTCTCCGTCCAGAGCTCAGGGCTCAGGGTTTTGAAAACACGGCGGATCCGCGGTTCCCACCCCCAGCGGAGGTTGAGGGCGAGAGTCTGGAGTTCGTCGAGCAAGCGAGTCCTAGGATATCGGTGTGAAGGCCGTCGTCATGGCCGGCGGCGAGGGATCGCGGCTGCGTCCGCTGACCAGCACTCGACCCAAGCCCCTGGTGCCGGTGGCGGGCAGGCCGATCATGGAGCACATCCTGCTGCTGCTGCGCAAGCATCACATGCGCGACGTGGTGGCCACCGTCCAGTACCTCGGAGCCAGCATCCGGAACTATTTCGGTGACGGTTCGGACTCCGGCGTCTCCCTCAGCTACTCGGTCGAGGACTCGCCGCTCGGCACCGCCGGCTCGGTCCGGCTTGCCGAAGACCAGCTGAAGGACACCTTCGTCGTCATCAGCGGGGATGCGCTGACCGACATCGACCTCACGGCGGCCGTCCGCTTCCACCGCCAGCGCAAGTCGATGGCCACCATCGTCCTGAAGCCCGTTCCCAACCCGCTCGAGTACGGGGTGGTGGTCGTCGACGATGCCGGCGCCGTCCAGCGCTTTCTCGAGAAGCCCTCCTGGGGCGAGGTCTTCAGCGACCTCGCCAACACGGGCATCTACATCCTCGAGCCCGAGGTCTTCAGCTATTTCAAGGCCGGCGAGGTCACCGATTGGTCCGCCGACGTCTTTCCCCGGCTGCTGAAGGAGGGGGAGCCGATCCACGGCTGGGTCGCCGACGGCTACTGGGAGGACGTCGGCAGCCACGCCTCCTACCTGAAAGCGAACTTCGACTGCCTGGAGGGAAAGGTGGCCGTCGAGATCCCCGGGGTGAGGACCGGCGACTCGATCTGGATCGCGGAGGACGCGCAGGTGTCACCCGACGCCCGGATCGAGGGACCGGCGCTGATCGGGTCGGCCTCGCGGCTGCTGCCCGGCGTCTGGATCAATGGACCGGTCGTGATCGGCGACGACACCACGATCGACATGGGCACCAAGGTCTCCAACTCGATCATCTGGAGCCACGTCTACGTCGGCGAGAACTGCCGCCTCCGCGGCTCGGTCGTCTGCCGTGCCGTCCGGGTCAAGAACTCGAGCCTGCTGGAGGAGGGAAGCGTCATCGGCGACGAGGTCGTGGTCGGCGCTGGCTCGACGATCAACGCCAACGTCAAGATCTGGCCGAACAAGGAGATCGAGGCGGGAGCGGTCGTCAACGACTCGATCATCTGGGCCGGCTCCTGGAAGCGCGGGCTCTTCACCTCCTACGGGCTCACCGGGCTCTCCAACATCGAGTTCACGCCCGAGTTCGCGGCCAAGCTCGGCGCCGCGATCGGAGGGCTCTCGGCGCGCGGCTCGACGGTCGCCATCAGCCGCGATTGGTCGCGGGCGGCCCGGATGATCAAGCGGGCACTGATCGCCGGGCTGCTCAGCTCCGGCTCGAACATCGCCGACCTCTCCGCGCTGACGATCCCCAACGCGCGCCACTTCGCGCGCCATGCGCGGCCCGCGGCCACGCTGCACGTCCAGAACTCACCGCTCGACGCCCGTTCGGTCGACATCCGGATCTTCGACAACCAGGGTCTCGATATCGACAAGCGGCAGGAGCGCAGGCTCGAGAACCTTTTCTTCCGGGAGGACATCCGCAGAGTCGGCCACTACGAGATGGGCAACATCAGCTACCCGTCGGGCGTGATCGACCGCTACGTCGACGACCTCCTCTCCAAGCTCGACCTCGAGCTCGTGCGCCCCGCCGCCTTCAAGATCCTGGTCGACTACGACAACGGCGTGTCCTCCGCCGCCCTGGGGCGCGTGCTGGAGGAGATGAACTGCAGCGTGATCCCGTTGAACGCGTCGATCGAGCCACCGCAGATGCCGCAGGGGAGCGACGCGTTCAGCGCCCGCCTCCAGGAGATGGGGGTGATCGTGCGCGCGGTCCGCGCGCGGATGGGCATCTTCATCGACTCGCCGGGGGAGCGCTGCTTCCTGATCGACGAGATGGGAGAGGTCTTCGACCACGAGACCGCCTTCGCCGTTTTGGCCGAGCTGCAGCTCCGCCTCGACCCCCGTATGGTGGTCGGGCCCGCCTCTGCCTCGACCGCCTTCGCGATCATCGCCGAGCGGGTCGGCGGCCGCTTCATGCCGTCCAAGATGACGCCCGGCGCGGTCCTCCGCACCGCCCAGCACAAGGAGACCGTGCTCGCCTCGGACGGCAATGGCGGCTACGCCTGGCCGCACTTCCAGGTCGCCTTCGACGCCTCCGTCACCGCCGCCAGGACGCTGGAGCTGATGGCGGCCACCGGGCTCTCGCTGCACCGACTGCGGGAGGAGATCCCCCAGGTCGGGTATCGCCACGTGACGCTCTTCTGCCCCTGGGAGGCCAAGGGCCGCGTGATGCGGACGGTGATGGAGCAGCACCTCCGCGACCGCGTTGACCTCACCGATGGGGTCAAGGTCTTCGTCGACGGCGGCTGGGCCATGGTGGTGCCGGACCCCGATCACCCGCAGTACCACGTCATCGCCTCGACCCAAGACCCCAGCCGGGTCGATGCCCTCCTCGAGGACTACGTGAACCTGGTCCGCGATACCGTCGAGGGCCTCCACCCCGAGGCCCAGGGGGTCACGGAGCGGGAGTAGCTGGGTAAACTCGTTACCCGGCGCGGGAGTAGCTCAACTGGCAGAGCGCGACCTTCCCAAGGTTGAGGTAGCGGGTTCGACCCCCGTCTCCCGCTCCACTACCAAACACTCAAAGAAGGGGCGCCAGGCCGGCCGTGGAACCGCAACGACGCGGATCCGGCCCTCGGGCAGCGCCTCCGCCTCCAGTTGGTCGAAGATCCCGGCGACCAGCCGCGACCGTTGCCCGGGGTCGGCGGCCTCCCAGGCGGCCACCAGGTCGAGGAGCTGCGCCTCGCACCAATCCACATCGATCGAATCGGTCCGGCGGGCCTCCGCGAGCTGGCGCTGCTGCTCTTGGATCTCGTCACGCCGGGCAGAGAAGGTGTCCCAGTCGTACTCGCCGAACTCGTAGAGCCGCCGTGCCCGCTCGAGCTGCTCCGCCAGGCGTTTGATCGAAGCTACGGCATGGTTTCGCGACCTTGGTGAGGGGCTACCGGCCTCGCGAAGGCGATCCCGCAGGGCGGCGTGCATCTGGTCGCTGGGGACGCACCTGGAGAGCTCCTGGTGGATGGCGTCCTCCAAGACTTCGCTCCTTACCACGCGGGCGTCGCACCTGGGAAGGGAGGGGTTGACCGCCGAGCGGTTGCGCCGGGAGGCATGGCAGCCGTAGTAGCGGAGAAGGCGACCACGGCGGGACGCCGCCTCCCCGTGCATCGGTCCTCCGCAGCGGGCGCAGAACAGGATCGGGGTCAGGGGGTAGGTGTGCTTGGTCCAGGCCTTGCTGGTCCGTCTCATGTTCCGGTGCTTGACCTCCTGGCAGGCCTGCCAGGTCGCCTCCTCGACCAGGGCCGGATGGCGTCCCTCGATGAGCTCGCCATCGACGAGGACCTTGCCGAGGTAGGAGGAGTTGCCGATCAGGTCCTTGAGGACGTCGCCGGTGAAGATGACCGCCTTGGGGCGGTTGTGGTTGGCCTTCTCCTCGCCGCGCGGCGGCTTCACGCCCTGACGATTGAGGTGCCCGGCGAGAGTCCGGAAGCTGAAGCGGCCGCTGGCGTAGAGCCCGAAGATCCCCCGGATCACCGGTCCAGCCACGGGATCCTCAGTGATCTCGCCAGCCACGCGCAGGTAGCCCTGGGGGATGGTGCCCAGCAGGTGCCCCTGCCGGCGGAGGTAATGGAGGTTGTCGCGGACGCGCCGTGCGACCTTCTCGCGCTCCTCCTGGGCGACGATGGCCTTGATCTTCCAGGAGAGCCGATCGAGGTTGCTGATCAGGCCGCTGGCGTCGAAGATCAGGATCCGGCGCTCGGTCATCTCGGCCATGAAGCGGAAGAACTCGAGG
>DATCOZ010000106.1:0-1530 GCA_036564345.1 Candidatus Dormiibacterota bacterium
CCCCATGCATGGGGAGGGTAATCAAGAGTGAGTCCCGATTAGTCGGTTTTCACCCTCCCCGCCCGCGGGGAGGGGACAGGGTTTCTATTTCTCCCTATTTCACCCTCCCCGCCCGCGGGGAGGGCAGGGTGGGGCCAATCGCAAGGCCTCGGCGCTCCGCTAGAAGAGCGACTCGGTCGCCATCACGGTGATCGCGTTTCCGTAGAGATCCTTGATGTGGGCCTGGATCAGGCCGCTCGCCTGCAGCGTCGGGTACTCGGTGATCTCGACGCCCTTCGCCTCCAGCCGTTTGATCTCGGCGTTCAGGTTGTCGGTCGTGAGCATGAAATGGGGGGCGAAGCCCACCTCCGCCTTGAAGCGCGCGGCCATCTCCTCGCCATGGACGTCGGGGCGAAGGAAGCCAAACCGCCAGTTGGCGCCGGGCAGCGCCGCCGTCGCGAAGGAGAACTCCTCGTCGGCCCGGTCGGTGATGACCTTGAAACCGAGCTTGTCGGTGTAGAAGTCGAGAGCCTCGCGAACGTTGGGCACGTACATCGCGATCAGCGCGTCTGGAGAGAACATGCTGAGAAGATATACCGCAGGCGATGTCACATTTTCGGGTCGAGCGCTACGAACCGGGGAAGGCCGCGACCGACTTCAAGCCGGGCGACTTCATCCTCACCCACGCCTATCACCCGGTGTCCCGCCTGCTCCGGCTGGCCCAGAAGGTCCGCGGCCGGGAGCGGAGATACTCCTACTGGAGCCATGCCGCGGTCATCGTCGACAGGGACGGTTCGCTCGTCGAGGCGGAGTCGCGGGGGGTCATCCGGTCGCCCTTGACCAAGTACGACTCCGAGGAGTACCACCTGGTCCACCTCGGCAGCAGCGCCGACGAGCGCGATCGCAAGCAGGTCGCCGCCTTCGCCGAAAGCCTGGTCGGCCAGCCCTTCGGCTTCCTGGACATGTTCAGCGTGGGGCTCTCGCTCTTTACCGGCGCCAAGCTGAACATCTCCTACGCATCGCACCTGATGTGCTCGGCGCTCGTAGCCCGGGCGCTCGAGCGGACCTCGGCGATCTTCCCCGACGAGCCGGCGCACATGCTGCCGGCGGACCTGGCGCGGTACTACGGGGCGGAGGCGCCGACCCGCTGAACGGTCGAGCGGCTAAGCGGCGAGCGCTTCCTCGAGCTCGATCCGGGTCGGCTCGACCAGGACCCGGCCGTCGGGGAAGAGGATGGTCGGGACGGAACGGAAGCCGCCGTTGATCCGCTGCACGATCTCGGCCGCTTCCGGCGCGAGATCGATGTCGATGTACTCGTAGGCGATCTGCTGGGAGTCGAGCACGTGCTTCGCCATCCGGCAATCCCCGCACCACGTCGTGGCGTAAACCTTGATCACACAAGTTCCAAGCAGCTTGATCGAACGGATATTCCCAGAGGCCCCGGATCTAGACGCCGATCGGGTGCCAGACCGTCTTCATCTCCATCAGGTCGGTGATCGCCTGGAGTGTCAAACGGCCGCTCCTGCCATCGGCCTTCACGATCCGCTTCAC
>DATCOZ010000109.1:0-3151 GCA_036564345.1 Candidatus Dormiibacterota bacterium
GAGCACCGGCTCTGATCGGACCGACCGGGCTGGCGATCTTGAAGCTGAAGGCCCCGCCGGTCCCGCCAACGATGTTCAGGCCTGTCCTCACCGTCACCGTCTCCCCGGGCCGAAATGGAGCCGCGGGCACGAAGCTTCCACCCCGGCCATCGGAATGCGCCAGCACCTGTCCGGTGTGGGCTCCGCTCGCCGATCCGCTGACAACGATCGGGCCCAGCTGGTTCGCCGGAATCCCGCGAAAGGTGATCTGGCTCGCAGGAGCCGCGACGTGACCCCCGGGGATCGGGAATACGTTCACCGCGGCCGTGGCGGCCCGGGCAGCCGTCTGTGCCCGCAGCGCCAAGTAACTCGTGACGAGCCCCGCTCCTCCGATCAGGAGGACCAGCCACAGGTGTGATCTCTTCTGAAGCATCTCAAGCATCCTCTCCTCCTCCTCTTATCAGCTCGTGCTGATTCCCTTAGCGGGGTGCGCCGCGCCCGGTCTCGCCGCTTGCGTTCACCCCCCTGAGGCCACGTGACCCGCGCCCCAGCACGCGGGTCCGGTGTGGCAGTCTCGTAGATCTGCCAGCTGCTCGTGCAGCTGGGCCAGCCGCTGCGGGTCGAGGCCAGCGGCCAGGTTGTGCAGCTCGTCCGGATCGTTCTGCAAGTCGTAGAACTCGCGCTCGCCGTTGTCGTACTCGACGTACAGATAACGAGGGGTCCGGATCGCCGAATACGAGGGCGGGTTGCCGCTCAGCCTGGTCTGAGCGTCCGGATTGGCGGTGGTGGGCGCGGAGCCGTGATGCTCGATCAGGACCGCGTTGCGCCAGTCCGCCGGCTGGGCGCCGTGCAGCAGGTCCACCAAGCTGTGACCGTCGCTGGGCAGCGACGTCCCGCCGATCGCGCTGAACGTCTTCGCCAGGTCGACGTTCTCGGCCATCGCGGCCGTCGTCGCATCCGCGGGTATCCGCGGGCCGGCGATGACCAAGGGCACGCGGATGTCGGTGTCGAACGCGGTCAGCTTGCCTGGCATCAACCGATACTCGCCCGTGTGCAGACCGTTGTCGGAGCTGAACACGACGTAGGTGTTGTCGGTCAGCCCGTGGGCCGCCAGAGCGGCCTCGAGTTTGCCCAGCATCGCATCGACCCCCTGGACGGCCTGGACCCGCCGCCGGAACGCCGAATCGATCCGTCGGAGCTGGCCCGGCCTCAGCGGCGGGTGATCCGCCAACCAGCTCGGCGCACCGGTGGGCAGGACATCGAAGCTCGGCGGACGCGGCGCCCGTAGGCCCGGGAACGTCTTGACCTCGCCGGGGGGCGGCGTATACGGAGAGTGAGGAGCGAACGTCGCGAGCTCCAGGAAGAACGGCTGACCTGACCTCGCGGAGCGGTTGATGAAGCTGATGCCGCGCCGAGCCAGCACGCTGGTCAGGTAGTCCTGGGGACGGTGTCCGTAGTGGTGAAGGCTGCCGTTCTGGTTGAGCTCGTAGTTGTACTCCGGGTAACCCCATCCGGCCACGTCCCATTCGCTCCACCCCGGGGGCACGTAGGTAGACGGGACCGGAGAACGGGCTGGCCCCTCCATATAACCGTTGAGGTACTTGCCCATCATCGCCGTGCGGTAGCCCGCCTGTGCGAGCGCCAGGTTGAACGTGTGCTGCTCGTTTCCGTGTGCGAAGAAAGCGCCGATACCGCCGTCGACGCCGGTGTTGGTGAAGACCCCGGTGTCGTGTGGAAAGTTGCCGGTGAAGATCGACGAGCGCGACGGACAGCACAGAGAGTCCGAGACGAAGTAGTTCGCAAAATTCATCCCGCGCGCCTGCAGCGCCTGGACCTGCGGCATGAAGCGCAACAGGTCCATCGAGAGGTCGTCGGTGAGCACGAAGACGATGTTCGGCCGACCCGAATGGCCTCCAGCCCTGCCGTGCGGCAACCCACTTGCGAACGGCGCCCGCCTGCCCGCCGCAGCCTCCCCCGCGCGTGAGACGCCCGGCCGCCTCGCCTGGACGTGACCCTCGGACGCGGCGGCCCACCCGGCGGCCAGCGCGGCCAGTGCGAGCAGCGCGGCTGCGCTTCGTCTCATATTCACGACCACGCGCACCACAACACGGGGTGCGGTTGAGAGTTCCGCTTCACCGCGCCGGGGCGGATGGCAGCCGGCGCGGTGCCCATCGCCGCACTCCGCGATCAGCAGCCGCCTCGCGGTGGCGTCCTACGTGGCCCGTCAGCGGCGAAGGAGGCGTCTTGGCTAAGCGCGGACGGCGCCGGTCTCGCGGGCTCCGTCGGGCTTGAGACTGATCCAGAGATCGTTCTTGACCAGGGTGGCGAAGAAGCCGACGACCTGCCCCTCGATCACCTCGAAGGACCGTTCCGGGCTGAGAAGGTGCTGCATCGACCTCACACGTAAGGAGTGACGTCCCGGTTCAACTGGTAGCTCAACTGTTTGTTGGTTGGAGATTGAACCGACGATGCTCCCGTCGATCACGACTTTCCACGTTCGAGCCCTGCCTGAGTGGCTGCTCCCCCAGCTCCTTCGCGAGAGCCTCACGGTTGCCGTCGCGGTCATGGCGCCATCCCTTTCGTGAATGCATTCGTCGTCTCGTCGGACGGCTCGCGACCCCCAACTCGGATGTGCTCCGGGCTTTGCGTATGAATGGCCAGCGAATCCTCGCCGATATGCGTAGTTGAGTTCATGCGAAGGACGCTACGCGCATCCGTTGCAACGCACATCAGGCGTCGTGTTGAACACCCACCCCTCCGACTGGCTCGATTCAAGCCGATCTCACATCCGGGCGGATGAGACCCGGCCTTCGACCGAACCGCCCAAATTCCGGCCACTGGGACTGTTCGAGACGGCCAGGCCATCACAACCGCCCTCGCGTTTGATGCCCTTTTGATGCCCTCGCGCCATCGTCACAGGACCTTTAAACGCAAGATCCCCCGAATCTACGGGGGATCAAAAGGGGTGAGCGAGGGGACTCGAACCCCCGACCGCCTGGACCACAACCAGGAGCTCTACCAGCTGAGCTACGCCCACCGCGATATCGATGA
Source organism: Candidatus Dormiibacterota bacterium (assembly GCA_036564345.1). GTDB lineage: Bacteria > Chloroflexota > Dormibacteria > Dormibacterales > Dormibacteraceae > UBA6019. The sequence continues at coordinate 3,031 of DATCOZ010000109.1, forward strand.
ATCTACCAGCGAGGACGAAGACCCTCCAGCGCCCCATTCCGCGCAGCCCGGGGGTGGGTCCCTCCGAGCGCCGAGCGCGGGGTGGCCGGCGAACTCAACAGCTATCGCGCGGCCCACGGAC
>DATCOZ010000127.1:0-21240 GCA_036564345.1 Candidatus Dormiibacterota bacterium
TGCCCTGGAGCATCGCCTGGACGTCCTGCTCCTTGCCGATCCAGTCCGAGATGCCGTAGGTCCAGATCCAGCCCGGGTAGCCGAGCACAACGCGGCGGGCGCCGAGTGTCGCGATCGGGCTGTCGTGGTCGTAGGCGGCGAGGAACAGCGCCTGTGGCGCGGTGTGGGCCCGGCTCCAGGCGGCCACGTCGAGCCCTGCGTTGTCGGCGAAGCGGATCGAGGAGGTCGTGAAGTCGACGTTGCGGGCGGCGTCGAGACCGCCCGCCAGGCAGAGCACCAGGAGCATGGCGACCGCCGCCACGGCGCCGGGCAGTCCGGCGCGGGCCACCCGGACCACCACTGCGGCGACCAGGAAGGAGCCGAGCAGCGCCCAGTAGACGAAGAACTTCTGGTTGTCCCAGTCCCAGGGATGGAAGAGCCAGATGTTGGGCACCACGAACCAGAGCCACATCGGCGCGAAATGCGCCGCAAGGCGGGTTGGGAGCAGCCCGCCCATCCGGCCTCGGAGAGCGACGAGGGGCCCGAACCGGTCCAGCCTCCCGAAGAGGGAGCCGCTGAACTGGGCGACCAGCAGCAGGGGGATGAAGAGGCCGAGGTTCTTCAGCCAGAACCAGATCACGTTGTCGTGGTGGCCGCCCGCCATCGCCAACCAGCCGAGCTGGACCCGGATCTGGGCACCCGACTCAGGCAGCAGCCAGAGCACGACCGGGATCCCGAGCGCCAGCGCGGGCACGAAGAAGGCGAACCATTCCCGCCGGCGGCGGAAGGCGGCCCAAAAGGCGGCAAGCGCCACACAGGTGCCGTAGCCGTGGACGTGGAAGGCCGGTGAAAGCCCGGTGACGACGCCGGCGAAGAGAAACGCCTGCCAGCCGGGCCGGTCGAGCGCCGTGTAGAGCAGGGCGAGCACGATCAGGACGATCGCGAAGCCGAAGAGGGTGGAACGCTGGGGAAGCATGCTGGCGATGAGCGGGGTGAGCCACTGGTAGTTCTCGGCCATCAGCCCGGAGTACTCGCGGGGCAGGTGGGCGAGGACGGAAAGGCCCTTGGCCTCGAGGTCGCCGAAGAAGTAGGTGAAGCTGAGTCCCCCGCTGAGGGTGAAGATGAAGGGCGCGAGCGCGGCGACCGGCCGGCTGCCCGTCAGCCGCACCCCCGCCAGGTACATCACCGGCGCGAAAGCGAAGGCGAGCAGCGCGCTGGAGAGTACGAGGGCGGTCGGCAGGCTGGCTCCCAGGGGGACCAGGGAGGCGGCGAGGAAGTCGATCATGAACGGGTACGGCAGGTGGTGGCCGGGGTCGAGTGGCAGCTGGGGAGGGAAGTTGGCGCCGTACGCGAATGAGCCTGCGTAGCTGAGGTGGGCCGCCCAGTCCGCCCACGTCCCGCCGTTGCCGGCGTAGAGCCCGCCGGGCAGCAGGCGGTAAGCGTTGGCGAAAAGCCGGTAGACGTAGACGCCGGCGACCACCGCCACTGCCAGCAACGGCCACGGGTGGCCGGGTGCCATCGGGCTGCGGGCCCAACGGTCGGTGACGTCGCGCAGGTTGGGAAGCACGGCGCGGCGCCCCCTGAACCAGCCGACGGCCGACGCCGCGAGGGCCAGGACGGCGCCCAGCCAAACGCTCGTCGCGCTGAAGCCGAGAAGCGAGGCGGTGGCAAACCCGGTCAGGCACACGGCCATCGCCCCGATCACGGTGCCGTAGAAAAGCCGCTCTTCGAAGAGCAGCTCGAGCCCGCTCAGGTAGGTGAGCCCGAAGCCGCCGACCACGCACGCGAAGAGCAGCAGCGACGGCATTCCGACCTGTCGCGCGATCAGGAGCAGGGGAGAATGGAGGGCGACCAGTACCGCTACCAGGACCAGCAGGCGGCGGTGGCGGCCGGCCCAGCCGATCACGAGCTGGCGGCGCGTCAGCGCCGGGTCCGGCGTGGCTAGATCCACTTCAGGAACCACATCCTGCCCACCCCGAAGCCGCCCAGGTACTGGTGGTCGCCGATCGGGATTCCCGTCCAGACCGGATAGAAGTAGACGAAGAAGAGGATGGCGACCGCCAGCCAGGCATAAAGGACGAAGGGGCGCACCCAGCTGACGCCGCCGACCTCCACCCCCCCGCCGGCGAGCCGGGCGAGGACGTAGGCGAGGGCCAGGACCATGAAGATCAGCCCGCCGAACATGTGGTAGAGGAAGAGGACCCGGGTGATCGGCGCCCAGGGCAGGTACTGGGTGAGGAAGCCGAGCGCGATGAAGGCCGCCGGGTAGCTCTTGTCACGGATTGCGAGGTAGGGCAGGAGGATGACGCAGGGGATGCTGCTCCACCAGATCCAGGGGTTGCCCAGGTTCACCATCCCGGCGACCAGCGGCTGGCCGGTGGTTGCGTCGATCCCCAACCCGACGTTCTCGAAGTAGTACGCGACGGGCCGATAGAGAAACGGCCAGGAGTACCAGGGCGAGCCGTAGGGATGGGTCGCCGTGAGGTGGGCGTGGTAGTCGTAAGCCGACTTCTGGTAGGCGATCAGGTCGCCGAGCCCGTTGGCCCAGTGGAACTGGCCGCGCTCGTAGAAGGGGATCCAGCTGGCGAGGTAAATGACGACCGGGATGGCGATGAAGGCGACCACGGCCAGGGCGACGTAGGTGGGGATCTGCATCCCGCCCGGCGCAGCCGGCCCCAGGGCCTCCGATCTGCCCCAGCGCCAGATCCCGCCGGCGGTCGACACGGCGAGGTCGGCGTAGCGGCGGACGAGGCGGACGAGGAGGATGAAGAGCATGCTCGCCAGCGCGGCGAGCGCGATCCACTTGGCCGCGATGGCGAGCCCGATCACGACTCCGGTCAGGAGCAAGGTGACCGCCGCGGAACGTGGCGTCCGGCTCTGCAGGTGGACGTTGAACAGGTAATAGGCGAGCACGATGAAGAAGATCGGGAAGATGTCGATCATCCCGATCCGGGACTGGATGAAGAACATCCCGTCGAAGCAGGTGAGGGTCGCGGCGGCGATCGCGAAGAGGCGGTTCGGCCAGAGCCGGAGCGCCAGCAGGTACATCAGCGGGATGACCAGGGTGCCGAAGATCGAACCCATCCAGCGCCAGCCGAAGGGCGTGAAGCCGAGGTCGGCCGGGTTTCCGTGGGCGCCCTCGAAGACGATGCGCCACTCGCCATAGGTCCACTCGCCGGCGGCGATCAACAGCTTCGCGAGCGGCGGTTCGGGGTCGAAGTAGCTGATCCCCTTCAGGTCGTCGTGAGCGAAGACGGCGAAGTAGATCTCGTCGAAGATCTCTCCGTCGGGGGGCGAGTAGGAAGCCGCCGGCGTCGCGCGGTAGCCGCGCTGGAAGGGATAGGCGAGGCCGCAGAGCGTCCCCGGCGTGCCCGCCGGGTCGACTGGCGTGTTGACCACGCAGTTGGCCAGGTCGAAGTGGTTCTGCGGGTGCGCGTAGAGGTCCGGGAAGAGCGGGCTGAAGAAGCGCAGGATGAAGGCGACCAGCGTCAGCGCGAGCAGCGCGATGAGATCGGGGCGACCCAGTCGGAGCCGGGCGAGCAGGCCCGGGTTTAGCGCTTGCGCTTCGGGCGCTTCGCTCCCCCGAGATTGTGCTGGAGTTGCCGGTTCGGCAGCCGTAGGGATACCTCCTGGGCCAGTGATTTCGGGTCGGGCACGGGCACCGCGATGGTGCCGTCGACGACGTAGCGCTTGCCGAGCTTGCGGCTCAGCCGGACGACACTCGCCTCGTCGCCGCCCAGCTTGGCGTAGAAGGCGGGCTTGTCGAGGAGCGGCTTGGTCATCGCGTTGACGTAGCTTTTGCGATTATCCGGGTAAAAGCTGCGCAGGTCGCCGACCCGGGTGCTTCTGATGGCCTCGAATGGCACGAGGGTCGACGAGAAGGGAAAGGTCCAGTTGAAGCGGAGGCCGGCGTCGGTCACCTGGACGTAGCTGAAGTAACGGAAGCTGCCGAAGAAGATCAGGATCAGGCCCGCGCCGCCGAGGGCTTCGGCGAGGAGGAGCGGGATGTCGTGCGGCGTCTTGAGCACGAATGCGAAGTAGACCGAGAAGCCGATGCCGACAACCACGAGCATGGGCGCCATGAACCAGTTCCGCTTCCAGAGCTCCTCGGCGTAGAGATTCTTTTGCTTCAAAGCATTGCGAATTATCGCGGTACCCATTCCCGGCTGCGGTCCACCGCCCGCCGCCAGCTCGCCAGCCTGCTCGCTGCCTCGTCGCGCGACATGGCGGGCAGGAACTCGCGATCGAGCCGCCAGAGGCCGGCGAGCTCGCCGTCGGTGCTCCAGACCCGGGCTCCCCGACCGGCCAGGAAGGCGGCGCCCAGCGCGGTCGTCTCGGTGTGGCGCGGCCGGCGAACGGGGATGCCGAGAAGGTCCGCCTGGAGCTGGCAGAGGAGGTCCATAACGCTCGCTCCGCCGTCGACGCGGAGCTCTTTGAAGGGCGCCCCGGAGTCGACCGCCATCGCCTCGACGACGTCGGCGGTCTGGAAGGCCATCGCCTCGACCGCCGCCCTCACCAGGTGGGCGCGGGAGCTCCCGCGGGTGAGCCCGACGATGGTGCCGCGGGCGTAGGCGTCCCAGTGGGGAGCGCCGAGGCCGGTGAAGGCCGGGACCAGGAAGACTCCGCCGGTGTCGGGGACCGAGGCCGCCAGCGGGCCCGCCTCCGCTGCGTCATGGATGATGCCGAGACCGTCGCGGAGCCACTGGAGGGCGGCGCCGGTGACGAAGATGGCGCCCTCCAGGGCGTAGCTCAGGGCACCCTCCCGAAGCCAGGCCACCGTCGTCAGCATGCCCGTGCCCGACTCGACCCGCTGCCGGCCGGTCTGGAGCAGCACGAAGGAGCCGGTGCCGTAGGTGTTCTTTGCCATGCCCGGCTCGAGGCATGCCTGGCCGAAGAGCGCCGCCTGCTGGTCGCCGGCGATGCCGGCGATGGGCGCGTCGATGCCGGCGAACTGGGCGGGGTCGGTCCGGCCGATCTCGCCGCTCGAAGACACCACCTCGGGCAGCACGTCGAGTGGCACGCCGAACAGGCCTGCCATCTCCTCGCTCCAGCGGCCGCTGCCGATGTCGAGGAGCAGGGTCCGGGAGGCGTTCGAGGCATCGGTCGCGTGGACCCGGCCGGCGGTCAGCCGGAAGACCAGCCAGCTGTCGATCGTGCCGGCGGCGGCCCGGCGGGCGTCCTCGACGTTGTCGATCGCCCAGCGCAGCTTGGTTGCCGTGAAGTAGGGGTCGATCACGAGGCCGGTCACGCGGCGCACCCGCTCCGACTCCCCCGCCTCCCGCAGCCGGTCGCATTCCGCGGCCGTACGCCGGTCCTGCCAGACGATCGCCGGGTGGAGCGGACGGCCGTCGCGCCGGTCCCAGAGGACGAGCGTCTCGCGCTGGTTGGTTATGCCCACCGCGCGCACGTCCGGCGCGGCAGCCCCTGCCGCCTTCAGCGCGTCGCCGGTCGCGCCAAGCACCGACTGCCAGATCTCCTCCGGGTCGTGCTCGACCCAGCCCGGCCGAGGGTAGTGCTGGGTTATCTCCCGGTAGCCCTTGCCCCATGGCCGGCCGTCTTCGCCGACCGCCACGACGGTGGTGCCGGTCGTGCCCTGGTCGAGGGCGAGGACGATGCCCTCAGCCACCGATGAAGGCATGCTCCATCGCGGTCGGGCAGGGACAGCCGCGCTCGCCGGAGGCCAGCTTCGGGATCAGTCGCAGGATCAGCTCCCGGACCCTGTCGTTGTTGGTCTTGAAGAAGCGTTCGACCTCGGCCACCGTCACCGGGACAACCTCAGGTGAGCCCGCCAGGCCGGCGTCATAGTCGGTGATCAGGGCGATGTTCACGTAACAGAGCTCCAGCTCGCGGGCGAGGATCAGCTCCGGGTACTGCGTCATGTTGACGATCTCCCAGCCCTGCGCCGCGAACCAGCGCGACTCGGCGCGCGAGCTGAAACGGGGACCGTTGACGACGACGACGGTCCCCCCGTCGTGCATCGTCACGCCGAGCTCGCGGCCGGTCGCCACCGCCAGCTCTCGGAGGCGGGGGCAGTAGGGGTCGGCCGCGCTGACGTGGCCGACGCGGGGCCCGGTGAAGAAGCTGTCGGCGCGGCCGCTGGTGCGGTCGACGAACTGGTCGCAAACCACGAACTCGCCCGGCCTGATCCCCGCCTGCAGCGATCCGGCGGCCGTCGGCGCGATCAGCTGGGTGACGCCGAGCTTGCGCATCGCCCAGAGGTTCGCCCGGTAGTTGATCTGCGCGGGAGGGATGGTGTGCTTGCTGCCGTGGCGAGCCAGGAAGACGACCTCCTGTCCGTCCAGGGCGCCGGTCGCCAGGTCGCCGCTGGGCTCCCCGAACGGCGTCTTGACGTGCTCCTTTCGCACGTCGTCGAAGAGGCTGTACATTCCCGATCCGCCGAACACCCCGATCAACCCGGGCATCGGGGTCAGCGAATCACCGCCGGTCGCAGCAGCGCCAGACTGTCGGGCTTCAGCACGCCGAGCTCGGTGATGATCGCCGTGATCAGGGCTGCCGGAGTGACGTCGAAAGCGGGGTTCCAGGCGGGCGTGCCGGGCGGCGCGAAGGTGGTCACCTCCGCCTCCGGCCGCTCTTCGACGACGATCCCGCCACCGTCCGGGGTGGCGAGGTCCACGGTGCTCACCGGCGCCGTGATGTAGAAGGGGATCCCGTGCTCGCGCGCCAGGAGGGCGAGTGGGTAGGTGCCGACCTTGTTGGCGGTGTCGCCGTTTGCCGCGATCCGATCGGCGCCGGCGATCGCAACGTCGACGAGTCCCTCCTGGAAGGCGCGGCCGGCGGCGCCGTCGGCGAGGAGCTTGAAGGGGATGCCGAGCCGGGCCAGCTCCCAGGTCGTGAGCCGCGCGCCCTGGGCCCGAGGCCGCGTCTCCAGCACCAGGACGCTCGGCTCCAGGCCGATCTCGTGGGCAGCGCGGACGACGCCCAGCGCGGTGCCGTAGTCGACGGTCGCCAGCGCGCCGGTGTTGCAGATCGTGATTACGCGCGGGTGGCGCTTGAGGAGGCCCGCGCCCAGGTGGCCGATCCGCCTGCAGGCGGCGACGCTCTCGCGGGAGATGGCCTGCGCCTCATCCAGCGGATCGCTCGCCGCGATCACCCGGTCCACAGCCCAGAAGAGGTCGCGAGCTGTCGGGCGGCTGCCGCGGATCGCCGCCAGGCCCGCCGCGGGATCCTTCTCGCGCAGCGCGAGCACCGCGCCGTATGCGGCGGCGGCGCCGATCGCCGGCGCGCCCCGGACAACCATGTTGCGGATCGCCGTGGCCACCATCGCCGCGCTCCGGCAGGTGACATAGGACTCCTCGTCAGGCAGCTTGGTCTGGTCGATCAGCCGCACGCCGTCGCCCTTCCATTCAACGGTCGCCACGAGACTCAGCTTATGGCTGCTTGGGCTTCCAGGTCCGGTTGAGGCTGCCTGTCGAGTAGCCTTCGAGGTCGAGCGCGACGAACGTGTAGCCGGCCTCCTTCAGGCCCGCGACGACCGCCTCGCGGTGCTCGAAGAGCCGTTGGACCTCCTCCGGCTCGACCTCCACCCGGGCCACGTCGCCGTGGTGGCGGACCCGAACCTGGGCGAAGCCGAGCGCCTTCACCACCGCCTCGGCGCGCTCGACCTGGCGAAGCGCAGCCACCGTGACCGGCGTGCCGTGGGGGATCCGGGAGGAGAGACAGGCGAACGACGGCTTGTTCCAGTTGGGAAGGCCCAGCGAGCGGGCGGCGAGGCGGATCTCCGCCTTGCCGAGGCCCGCCTCGAGGAGAGGGAAGCGGACGCCCCGCTTCACCGCCGAGGCGTGACCGGGACGGTGGTCCCCCGCGTCATCGGCGGTGGCCCCGTAGGCGAGCGTCGCCAGCCCGAGGCGCGCGCGGACCGGTTCCAGGGTGTCGAAGAGCTCCTCCTTGCAATGGAAGCAGCGGTCGGGGTTGTTGCGGACGTAGGCCTCGAGCTCGACCTCCGAGGTGTCGACCTCGACCAGCTCGGCGCCGAGCCGGCGGGCGAGCTCACGCGCCTCGGCCTGCTCGGCCTCGGGGTAGGCGGGCGACGAGGCGAGCACCGCCACCGCACGTCCCGGGAGCTCCTCCAGGGCCAGCTTGAGCAGCAGCGAGGAGTCGACGCCGCCCGAGTAGGCGATCAGCACGGACCCGAGCTCGCGAACCTTCGCGCGAGCGCGGTCGAGTGCTGCGGGATCGGCACGCTGGAGCTGAATCACAATTCAGCTTCGAACTCTATACGGAGGCTTCCTCGGGGACGACCGAGGGCATCGCGCACCAGGTCTCGTAATCGATCAGCTCGGTGACGGTGGGGTTCTCGCCGCAGAGCACGCACTTCCTGTTCTTGCGGAGCTTGACCTCGCGGAACCGCATGTCGAGGCCCTCGAAGAGGAGGAGCCTTCCGATGATGCTGTCCCCGATGTTGAGGATGTGCTTGATCGTCTCGAACGCCATCAGGCTGCCCACGATCCCGGGGAGGACGCCGAAGACGCCTGCCTCGGCGCAGGAGGCAACCGAGCCCGGGGGCGGCGGCTCGCTGAAGAGGCAGCGGTAGCAGGCCGAGCCGTGGGCCGCGTCGAACATCGTCATCTGGCCCTCGAAGCGGTAGATCGCGCCATGGACGAGCGGCTTGCCGAGGAAGAAGGAGGCGTCGTTGGCGAGGTAGCGGGTCGGGAAGTTGTCGGTCCCGTCCACGATCACGTCGTAGTCCTTGAAGACGTCCAAGACGTTGCTCGAGTCGAGGTGCTCGCGGATGCCGACGACCTCGACGTCGGGGTTCATCGACTTCATCCGGTCGGCGGCCGAGTCGACCTTGGGCCGGCCGAGGTCCTCGACGCCGTGGAGGATCTGGCGCTGGAGGTTGGAGGCGTCGACGTCGTCGAAGTCGACGATGCCGATCTTGCCGATGCCGGCGGCGGCCAGGTAGAGGCCGGCTGGGGAGCCGAGCCCGCCGGCGCCGAGCAGCAGCACGCTCGTGTTCATGAGCTTGCGCTGGCCCTTGCCGCCGACCTCGGGGAGGATCAGGTGCCGCGCGTAGCGGGCGACCTGCTCGGGGGTGAATCCGTTCGGGGAAGCCATTACGAAACAGTTATACCCGGCCGTGGGTAGACCAATTCCCGTTTGGTCACTTGGGTATAAGGACGGAAGCTACCCACGCCTAGAATTCACAGGACCCCATAGAAATGGAAAACGAATACCTGGATGACGAAGAGGTCATCGCCCTCTACAACAAGGTACGGACCGGACGGAAGACCTGGCCGCCGGACATCTGGAGCTCACCCGCCGCCCTCCAGTACGCGGTCACCATCTTCGACTACTGGATCCACAACGTCATGGGCTGGAAGAGCTGGCCCGAGGCGCGCACGCGGGTCAACCCGGTGCTCCTCGAGGAGCACCGCCTCGCCGACATCGTGGAGAACGTGCTGGTTCCCGAGTTCGGCGAGGACTGGCTCGACTTCGAGGTCGTGCTCAACGAGAGCATGCGGCTGAGCGAGGACGTCGACTGGGCGGTCGACCTGGTGGACCGCCAGGAGCGCGTCGAGGCGGCCTTCGAGCACGCCTTCGAGCAGCTCATCGGGTCGCCCCAGGCCAAGCCGGCGCTGCTCGCCACCTACCATCGATTCCGCAACCACCTGCTCCGCATGTGGGGCTCCTTCCAGGAGGCCCAGGCGGAGCGCGAGAAGGCCCAGCGCGACGCGGCCAACAAGTTCTGGAAGGACCTCCGCCTGGTCCGCTCCACCCGCGGCCACAGTGCCGAGAGCTGGTCGATCGTGAACGGCGAGGACGAGCGGCTGGGCGAGGTGTCCATGCACTGGGGCGAGCCCCACCCCTACTGCCTCATCATTCTCGACGAGCGGCTCGGCGAAGGCGACTGGGAGCAGGTCGTCTACCGGCTCGAACAGGAGGTCCTGATCGAGGAGCCGGGCATCGTCAGCTTCGCCGTCTGGCACAAGAGCTTTCTCGGCGAGTACTACCGATGCCTTGACTGCGGCGAGCTGCACAGCCAGTTCGACGACGACGGCCCGGCCGACCTCCGCCTGCCGGGGATGCACGACCACGACCACGACGACGAGGATGACGACTAGTGTCCTGGAACCGAGGTCCAGGACACTAGCTAGGCGGCCGCGGCCACTACCGCCGGACCTTCCCGCGTCCCCGGCGACGCTCCGGCCGCCAGGCACTCCCAGGCCATGTAGAGGGCGGCTGCGACGATCGCGAGGGCGGTCAGAACCGGCGCGAAGACGAGCAGCTCCAGGCCGACCCAGCCGGCGATCAGGACAGCCGCGCCGATCCGCCGGTGGCGGAGCACGGGTAGGGCGCCGCCGAGGAGGAGACCGGGGACGATGAGCAGGGCCAGGTCGTGGGCGTGCTGGTACGGGCTCAGCGCCATCGAACCGACGATCGCGAGCGCCAGCTCGAGGCGCGGGTCGGCGCGGGCCCGTAGCAGCACCACGGCCAGCGCCAGCAGGCCGATCGCGAGCAGCAGCAGCTGCAGGGCGAGAGGAACCCCGAGCAGCTGGAGGAGGCCGCGGAGCGAGAACTCTGCCTGGGTGTCGACCGGGAAGTTGGCGTGGCCGGCGAATGCCCAGGGGGCGAGAATCCGGAGCCAGGCGAGGCAGGCCGCGGGACCGAACGCGGCCAGGGAGAGGAGAACGAGCAGCACGCACCCCGCGCTGAAGGCGGCGACCGCCCGCCAGCTGCGGCGGACGACGAAGAGGACAGGGAGCAGGAGCAGCAGCTGCGGCTTGACCAGGCCGAGGGCCGCGAAAGCGCCGGCGCGAGCGGGGCGGCGAACGGTCCAGGCCAGGGAGGCGGCCGCAACGGCCGCGATCATCGGCGCATCGGACTGGCCCTGGAGGAGGAGCACGAGGACCGGGAGCGAGGCCGCGGCGGCGGCGGCTCCGAGCAGCGCCGCCCTGCCCCTCAGGCACGCCGCCCGGAGCAGGACGGCGATCGCCACCCCCACCAGGAGGAGGATCGATGCCCCCCAGGCGAGGTAGGAGGCACGGTAGGGGAGCAGGGCGAGCGGGTAGAAGATCAGGGTCACCCAGGGCGGCAGGATGTGGGGCAGCAGGATGAAATGCCCCGACCACTGCGAGGTCACCTGCTCCTGGAACTGCTTCTGGGCGGTGAAGTCGTAGACCGCGCCAGGGCCCCGGCGGAGCAGCAGGAGAGAGATCGCGTAGTAGGTGAAGAAGTCCGGCCCCTTCAGGTCGCTCGTCAGCGCGAAGCGGAGCCACCCGATGAGTTCGCCGGCGGCTACCTCAAGGCAGAGGGTGACCGCCGCCCAGTAGGAGAGGTTGCGCCATCTCACCGCGGCCGAGCCAGCACGCGGAGCACGGCTCCCCGTCCGAAGGCCGCCGCCCCCGCCTCGAGCGGCAGGCTGACGAGCCCGGCCGGAAGGAGGAGGGCGAGGGTGGCCGCAACGTCCCGGCCGGGTGCGTCGGGTGGCCGCGCGGTGCGGTTCTTCAGCATCTCGTAGAGGGCGTTCTGGCGCAGCGTCGCCACGTTCAGAAGGGACTGCAGCATCCCGAAATAGCCAAACTCGAATGAGTGGGTCGCGACGCCGAGCGGTTCGAAACCGGCTCGTTCGAGCAGCTCGACAAGCGACGCGCGCGTGAAATGGAAGAGGTGGCGGGGCGCGTCGACGTGGAATCCCTTTCCGCCGGTGAGGCGGGACTGGAGGCTGCCGAAGTTGGGCACCTCCACCAGCAGCCTCCCGTCGGGCGTGATCACCCGTCGCGCTTCGGACAGGGCGGCATCGGGGTCGGGCAGGTGCTCGAGCACGTGGAAGAGGGTGACGACGTCAAAGGATGCGCCGGGAAACTTGCAGCCGGCCAGGTCGCCGACCCGAACGTCCAGTCCGAGCACCTCGCGGGCGTGGCGGGAAGCTGCCTCGCTCATCTCGACGCCGACCGTGCGCCAGCCACGCCGCGCCAGGTCGTAGAGCATCAGGCCCCGGCCGCAGCCGATGTCGAGGATGGCGCCGGGAGCGGCGCGGGCGCGGGTCACGGCGGCCACCCGGGCGCCGCGCGAGGTCCGGATCGCCGCCTCGACGAGGGGGTTGAAGCGGATCCCGCCCGAGCCGTAATAGCCCGTCGGGTAGTGGCGGAGAAGATCGGCAGGCGCTGGGTCGGTGCGGCCTAGGCCGCAGCGGGAGCAGACCACGACCTCGAACCGCTCGCCGGTGATGTGGTCGACCGCGGCCAGCCTCCGGCCCTCCTCCCCGCCGCAGGCTGCGCAGCGACCGGGGAGCGAACCGGTCCGGCTCACCGGCAGGTCAGGGTGTAGTTGCGACCCTCCCAGCGGTCGGCATAGTGCACGGTCCAGGACATCACCGCTCCCGGCCGCATGATCTGGGTCGGGAGCTCGGCCACGTGCAGCCCGAGCGCGGTGTCGACGGTCTGGCTCTCCTTGTAGCTCGCCCACTCGTCGGCGCTCCAACGGACGGTCGCGGGCTCGAGGAGCTGCACCTTGACGCGACGGCCGTGCTCGAAGGTCCGGATCTGGTGCGCCGCGGTCCAAACGAAGGCGGGTTCGTGGGGCGGGTCGACGCAGTAGCGCTGTTGGACCTGGGGGAGCAGGTCGCCGCAGCGCTGGTTGGCGATCGTAGAAAGCAGCTTCAGGTACTCGGCGTGGGCCCAGCCGAGAGGTGACGCCGAGTTCGTCGCCATCCCCGGCAGCAAGCCTCGCTGCGGGATCGGCTTGGCGTCCCAGACCTGCTCCGGCAGCATCAGGCCCGGCCCGGCGAACGACTCGTAGGTCCGCGCCAGCCCGGTGACCCGGTTGCCCCCCGCGAGGAACTCGTACTGGGCGCGTTCGCCGGCCAGCAGCGGCCACGGCCTGCCCACCCCGCCGACCGCACCGGGTTCCCAAGGACGGCCGTCGGGAAGCTCGCCGTAGGCGTCGCCGGTGTAGCGCCGCCAGGCCGGCCCGCCCGGCCCGACCCAGAGCAGGTGGGTGTCGACCTGGGCGATGCTCGCGCGAACCTCGGGATGATCGGGGCGCCGAACCCCGAGGCGGACGAGCTCGATGAAGTCGGTGCTGAGGACAGCCTCCGGCCCAGGGCCGGTCTCGGGGTCGGCTCCGAGCCGGACGTAGTGACCGCGCTCGACGCTGTAGCACCACGCCTCGACCCGGTCCGCCCAGTAGTCGGCGACGTGCAGGAAATGAGCCGCCGCGACATGCTCGCCGGCCACATGAGCGAACTCGGAGGCGCTGACCAGCGCGGCGATCGACGCGGCCAGGGTCGCGGGCGAGAGGCCTCCGGCATCCTCCCAGCGGTCGAGCGGCGTCAGAGGACCGTTGCGGATCAGGTAGACGGCGGCCCGGCGAACCAGCTGCGGGTAGGGGTCCCAGTCGAGGGCCTGGGCGGCCTGGAGGCGACGCGCCAGCAGGATCGGGTAGGCGACCTCGTCGAGCTCGGTGTTGCCCCAGTGCGGCTTGCCGCTCAGGTACCAGTTCTGCGGCCAGGAGCCGTCCGGGCGCTGGTTGCGGCCGAGGTGGCGGAGGGCGCGCGCACCCGGCTCGACGTCGCCCGTGTCGAGGAGCGCCGTGGTGGCGTGGTAGAGGTCGCGCGGCCAGACCAGGTTGTAGACGTGGTTGCCGTCCTGGTTGGACTCGCCCCAGGGCGCGCCAGGTGCAGCAACGAAGCCGCCGCGCTCCTCCTTGTCCTCGAGGCAGCGGAGGACGGCCGCCGAGGCGGCCGCCAGCGCGCCACCGTCGCCGGCGACCTGGCGGATCCGGGCGGGAAGGTCGGCCTGCCTGCGCCAGGCCTCCTCGAGCGCGGCACGGGTGCCGGCGGCTCCCCGCCGGAGCATCTCCCGGGCGGCCTCCTCCGCGTCGGGGCGAGAGTGGGCGAACCCGATCCCGACCTGGAAGGCGCCCGCGTGGAGAGCGAACTGGGCGCCCACGGCGACGTTGCCGGGCCCCGCCGAGGTGTAGGAGGCCGTCATCTCGCCATCGTTGTCGTTGAGGTCGATGAACAGGTCCGAGCTGTCCCGATAGCCGGCGCTGGCACGATCGAAGGGTCCGCAGACGGCGATGTGGACGTCGCCCTGGCGCGCGATCAGCGCGGGCGGCGAGCCGGAGGTGACGAGCGCGTCGTTGCCGAGCCCGTAGCGGTTGAGATGGGGGGTCGCCATCAGATAGAGGCGAAGATCGGGCAGCTCCGGATTGAAGTCGCCGGCGATCAGCAGCGCCTGGAGCTCGATGTCGACGATGAACTCCTTGCTGAGGTGGTACTCGGCATGGGAGCTGAAGACCTCGATCGCAGGCACTCCCGGCTTCGACCAGCGCAGGCTGTGGTCGGCCTGGGCCGCGTCGTCCACCGGCGCGATCCCCGGCGCGGCCACGAAGAAGCGGAGCTCGTGCAGGGCCGGCCGGTCGAGGCTCGGATAGAAGACCTCACTCAGGTTGCCCTTCGCGAGGGTGAACCAGACCTTGCTGGAAATTCCCGGCGAGCTCCCGAAAGCCTGCTTCCGCCCGGGGCCCCAAGCAGGTGGGGAACCGGGCCCTCCCGGGGCCTCCATGCGCGACTTAGTATGACTTTGATGCGCGCGATCGCCCTCGACAAGGCCAGCTCGAAGCCGGTCCTGAAGGACGACGTACCGGAACCGGAGCTCAACTCGCCCGACCAGCTCCTGGTCCATGTCCTCGAGGTCGGGATCTGCGGCACCGACCGGGCGATCGTCCGGGGCGAGGCCGGGGAGGTCGCGCCCGACGCGGGCTACCTCATCCTCGGCCACGAGATGCTCGGCGAGGTGGTGGCGGCGGGGAGCGGCGCGAGTGCCGACTACGCGCCCGGCGACCTCGTCGTCTGCACCGTCCGCCGCCCCTGCCGGCTGCCCGAGTGCCCCACCTGCGCTCATGGCGAGAGCGACATGTGCTACACGGGCAAGTTCACCGAGCGCGGCATCTTGCACGCCGACGGCTACATGACCTCGCGGATCGTCGAGTCCACCGAGTTCACCGTCAAGCTGCCGCCCGAGCTGCGCCCGTACGGGGTGCTGATGGAGCCGACGACGGTCGTCGAGAAGGCGATCCTGGAGGCCGTCCTTGTCCAGCATCGGTTGGACTGGGTCCGGGAGCTGAACAACGAGCGGGCCATCGCGCGGGACTGGCGCTTCGTCCGCCGGGCGCTGGTTGCGGGTGCCGGCCCGATCGGCACCATGGCCGCCTTCCTGCTGCGCCTCCACGGCGTGGAGACGCACGTGACCGACATCGTTCCGACCGGCGGCTACAAGGCGTCCCTCGTCGAGTCGATCGGTGCCCGTTACTGGAACTCGTTGGAGACTCCGCCCGCCGAGATCGCCCGCCAGGCGGGCAACCTCGACCTGATCGTCGAGGCGACCGGCGTCGCGCCGGTGGCCTGGGAGCTGCTCGGGGCGCTCGGCGTCAACGGCGTCCTCGTCTTCACCGGGGTGCCCGGCGACCGGGGCGGCGAGTTCCAGGTGCAGGGTGGCCACCTGATGCGCCAGCAGGTGCTCTGGAACCAGATCGTGATGGGGTCGGTGAACGCCAACCGGTCCTACTTCGTCCACGCGGTCAAGGACCTCACCGAGATCGCGCGCCGCTGGCCCGAAGCGCTGGCCGGCGTGATCACCGCCCACCACCCGATCGAGGATTACGAGAGCGCCCTGACGACGCAGCCCAAGGACGAGGTCAAGGCGGTCTTCGACATCCCCGACGTCTGACCGGGCCGGGTCCGCGGGTCCGGCCGGTAGAATTCAACTTCCTTCCGAGCGGGGAGGTGGCTGAGTGGTCGAAAGCGCCCGCCTGCTAAGTGGGTAGGGGGTTAATTCTCCCTCGAGGGTTCGAATCCCTCCCTTCCCGCACCTCCCTTCCCGCACCTCCCTCTCCGCCAAAGGCGAAATCCGTCGGCCATTGGCGAGTGAAGTCCGAGGGCTGCACTCCCTCGATGCGGTTGGAACAAGACCTCGGCCCACGCCAGCAGGCGGTCCTCGCGGACGCCGCGCTTTGTGGCCGGGCAACGCACCGCCAAGGCGACGTTCACCCGCGGCTTCATCGCCGAATGGACGCCGCCCAGACCAAGCTGCGGAGCTCGACGATCGGCTGCAGTTGATGCGGGCGGCCGGCGAGGGTTCTACACCCCTACGTGGGTTGTGTGGCAGTCGGGAGAGTTTTGTCCCCTTTAGTCCGCATCGCGACGTGACCGCGGAGTGTGAGACCGGTCAGATCCGGCCGATATCGCGCCGCCGGAGTCCGACCAGCCCGGCCAAGCTGAAGGCGACAGCGACGGCGGAGATCACGACAAGCGGCAGAACGGTCAGGCTCGCGGCGGGCAGCTGGGGCACGCGCTCGAACGGCGAGAGGTTCTGAAGCCAACCGGGGAGATGGAGGACCGCGCCGAGGAACCCGACGACGACACAGGCGGCGAGGATCGCCCACGACGCACCGGCCCAACGCGGCAGGAGCCCGATGAGTGCGATGGTGAGTCCGACCATAAGCCACATGGGCGGCGCGTAAACCAGGGCGGCGCCGACCAGGCGGGGAGCACTTTTCAGGTCCCCGCCCGCGACGCCGTAGGTCAGGCCGGTTGCCAGACCGGCGACGCCGAGCAAGATCACGCTTCCTGCGAACGCCACCGTGAGGTGACTCGCCCCCCACCGCCAGCGCGAGACCGGAGTCGCCAACACCGACTCGGCGCGCATCGACGTCTCCTCGCTGCGCAAACGAAGGGCGGACTGAATGGCGAAACCACTGGCGAGGAGCGCCATGAGCCGGAACGAGGCGGCGAAGTAGGAGTCAGTGAGGTTCGTACCCCCGGCACCGGCCAGTATCTCCGCCAGCGCCTTGTTCTGGCCGATGAAGGCGTCCACGGTGGGTCCGATCCAGCCATAGGCGATACCGGTGACCAGGACGCCGACACCCCACCCGAGCAGGGCGCCCCGCTGCAGGCGGAGGGCCAGCCCAAAGGGGTGCCCGAGGCTTCGCGAAGCTCTGGGCCTTCCTGGCCGGGCTGCCACGAGCCCTGCGCCGAGATCGCGCCGGGCGGCCAGAGCGCTGGCGGCGGCGACCAGGACTACAGTCGCCGCGAGCAAGAGCAGGAAGGGCCACCATCGCTCACCTGCGAACGGCCGCGCCTTCTGGGCCCATCCGATCGGAGAGAACCACGAGACAGTTCCGTCGCCGATGTCGCCCACGGCGCGCAGCACGAAGGCTGCACCGAGCACCGCCCCGGCGGCTCCGTATACGACGCGGGTGTTCTCAGTGACCTGGGCCGCGACTAGGGCAACGCCGCCGAAGACCAGTCCGATCAGGATGAACGACACTCCAAGCACGGTGGACCCGGTCGCGGGGAGGCCCTGCGCGAGCAGGGCGACGGTTGTGAACACGCCAACTGCGATGTTCATGGCGGCCACCGTGAGGGACGCGGCAATGGTGGGCGCGAGACTCCCGACCGGAAGAGAGCGCACAAGTTCGAGGCGGCCGGCTTCCTCCTCGCCTCGCGTGAGCCGGCCGACCATGAACAGGCTCATGAGGGCCACCAACACCATGCCCAGCGCGCCGAACTGAAACGCTACTTGCCCGCCGACGGTGTTCAGACCCTGGGCGGGCCCGTTGAAGGCGATGGCCGCGGCGTTGTGTTGGGTCGCGGCAGCCGTCTGATCTAGGGCAGCCTGGGTCGGGAACAGACCCTTGATGCCGGCTGCGGTGAGCGCCGCCAGCACAACGATGGAGCCTATCCACACCAGGATCCGGACACGGTCGCGGCGCACGATTGAGCGGGTCAGCTCGACGGTTCCGGTGAGTGCGGTCATCGCCGCGGCGACAGTCTCGCGTTGCGCTCGCCGTCGACACGTTCGGGTTCCTTCGCCAGCTCGTCGCCGTAGTGCCGCAAGAACAGCTCTTCGAGCGTGGGTGGATGGCTGATCAGGCTGCGGACCCCGAGCTCGCCGAGCCGGCGCACCGCAACGTCGAGGTGCTCGGTGTCGACCTCGAAGCGGACGTGCTTACCGTCGATCTCGAGGCCATAAACGCCAGCAAGATCGGCTAGGCTCTCGGCCGGAACCGCGGTCTCTGCGGTGATTGAGGTACGGGTAAGGTGCCTCAGTTCATCAAGCGTGCCTCGCTCCGCTACCCGCCCCAGCCGGATGATGCTCAGCCGGTCGCACAGGGCCTCGACCTCGGCCAGGATATGGCTGGAGAGCAACACCGTTCGCCCCTCAGTCTTCACCTCGCGGATACAGTCTTGGAATACCGCTTCCATCAGCGGGTCGAGTCCCGACGTCGGTTCGTCGAGCAGCAGCAGTTCGGCGTCAGACGCAAGGGCCGCCACCAAACCCACTTTCTGTCGGTTTCCTTTGGAATAAGAGCGGGTCTTCTTGGTCGGGTCGAGATGAAAACGTTCGAGGAGTTCGTCGCGGCGCCGTGAGTTCAGGTCGCCCCGCAGCCGGCCGAACAGATCGATCACCTCGCCACCGGTCAGGTTCGGCCACAGGCTGACCTCGCCCGGCACGTACGCCAACCGGCGATGCAACTCGACGCCGTCGCGCCACGGGTCGCCCCCCAGCAATGCGACCTCTCCGGCGTCGGCGCGTAGCAGCCCGAGCAACACTCGAATGGTGGTGGTCTTGCCGGAGCCGTTCGGCCCGAGAAACCCGTGGACCTCGCCGGCCTCGACCGACATGTCGAGACCGTCGAGAGCGCGGGTCGATCCGAAGGTCTTTACGAGACCAGAAATGGAGATCGCGGGCGGCACGTGGCCCATCATCGCACCGGCCCCGCCGCCGCTCCATTCAAGAGGAGGGGCTCACGCCCCGGCGACGTCCCTCGCAAGGACGCAGCCTCCCTCCTCGGCCCGCCTCGCGGACATGGCCGCTCCATGAGCCCCCGATGCGGCGGCGTGCGGCTTGAGGACGCCAGAGGCCAGCACGGTCACCCGGCGAAGGCGATCACGAGTCAGACCTTTTCCTGCGTCTAGCGCGGCCCATGTGAGGCGTGGCAGTTACCGAGGCAGCCTGGCGGGTGCGGGCGCAAGATGTTGGCGTGTTTTCCAGACCGGTAGACGATTGAAGGAGGACCGTCCTATGGCGACCAACGCGCAGCACCCCAACGTCGAACGCGCACGTCGGGCTTACGAAGCCTTTGGCAAAGGTGACATGCAGGCGGTCGGCGAGTTCATGGCCGACGACATCCTGTGGCACTCGGGCGGCACGAACGTCATCTCCGGCGATTTCCGAGGAAAAGAAGCGGTGTTCGGCTTCTTCGGAAAGCTGATGCAGGAAACCGGCGGCACCTTCAAGAGCGAGGTGCACGACATCCTCGCCAATGACGAGCATGGCGCGGTGCTGGTGACCAACACCGCCGAACGCAATGGCAAGCGGATTGAGTGGCGGGCCGTGAACCTCTCGCACAGCGACGGCGAAGGGCGCGTTACCGAGTTCTGGGCTTTTCCCGAGAACTCCCAGCAACTGGACGAGTTCTTCAGCTGACTCGACACTGAAGCCTGTGGCTGAGCCGCGACGACCCAGCCACAGGCCCCACTAACAGCCCGTCAGCTTGCAGCCAACCAACGGGTAGGTGTGAATCGAACCGCGTACTGCGTTTTCGACCACAAGAGTTCGAAAAGTGTCCACGACACACCGCCATCGCGCCGCCATTCCGGACGCTCTTACGTAAGTCGCACGCGGCCATGTACCGCCCACGCCCGGCTGATCAGCCGGATCGAGCCGTCCGGGGCTGCGGGCAGGCGCGAACGGACCAGGTCTCTAAGGCGATCGCGTTCTGGCCCAGGTAGCGAGACGGCGTAGGCGGGCGCCGGGCCCTGGCCCCCCAGAAAGGGCTGCCAGTAGTCGTCGAAGTCGCGGAACCTCATGTCAACGTCGAGCGCGGTCACCCGGACGTCGGCGAGTACGCAAGCCGAGAAGCAGGCAACGAGGGCGTTCGGCTCGCAGATCGGGAATCGCCGCCCCTGGTCGAACTCGGCCGCAGCCGGGTTCAACTCCACGGCCGCGTCCCAGAACACGCGCAGCATCCGCATCTCTCCGGCGTAGTCCCAGACATAAGCGGCAACCAGACCACCGGGCTTGACCACGCGTGTCATCTCCCGTGCGCCGGTCTGGGGATCGGGTACGAAGTTGAGGACGAGGGCCGCCGCGGCTGCGTCGAAGGCCGCATCCTCGAAGTCGAGCTGCATTGCGCTTCCGACCGCGAACGAGGCTCGCGGGTCGACAGTGGTCTTCCTAGTGTGCTCGACGAACTGAGGAGATGGATCGACGCCGACAACTGAAGCCGGTTCGACGGTTGTAAGCAGGGTCGCGGTGAGGGCGCCGGTCCCGCAGCCCACGTCAAGCCACCTCAGCCCAGGCGCGGGTTGGAGCCAGCGCAGGAAGTCAAGGGCCGCCTGCCGGCTCCAACGCCCGACGTAAGCCTCGTAGGCCCTCCCGCTATCGAAGACGTCCGTCGTTGCCAAGGCTTCGGTCAAGGTAGGCGATTCCGCGATTTCCTCGGCCGGGAGTTCGAAAAAGTGTCAACGATACCCCCGCCATCACCTTCGACCGCCCTCGGGCCACGCCTTGGATTGCCCGCCGCGATCGGACCTCGCGACGGGCAGCTACCTAGGCCCGATCGGTTGCCTCCTCCACCCATAGCCGAGCAGTCGCGTGGAGGTCGGCATAAGCGGCCCAGATGGCGCGCTCATCGATCGACAGCTGGCCCAAGCCGGCCCTGGTCATCGATGACGTCGCGCAGACTTCTGCCTACCTGCCTTAGCACACCACCGGCAAGGACACCAGCCCACGGAGCGAGAGGCCAGCCCGCCAGCGCAGCTGTTCCGGCGGTACGGCCAGATGGAGGTCCGGGAAGCGCCGGATCAGCGAGCCGATCGCGACGCGGCCCTCCAGCCTGGCGAGCGGCGCGCCCAGGCAGTAGTGGGGGCCGAGGCCGAACGCGACGTGGTGGTGGTCCTCGCGGGCGAGGTCAAGGCGCTCCGGCTCCTCGAAGCGCGCATCGTCCGTGTTCGCCGAGACGATCCCGACCAGCACCAGCGAGCCGCGGGGGATGGTGACGCCCGCCACCTCCACGTCCTCGCGCGTGTAGCGCTCGGTCGCGACGTCGACCGGGGAACCAAGCCGCAGGAGCTCCTCCACCGCCGGCCCAATGAGCTCGGGGTCCTCGTGAGGTGCAGCTCTCCAGCTCCTGAGTCGTGGACAGCGGCTATCTCACGAGATCGTGGATAAATCTAGGTCCTCCGAGCGGCTGACAGCCATGAGTCGGTCGAGCGATAGGGCCGTCACGGAT
>DATCOZ010000160.1:0-4465 GCA_036564345.1 Candidatus Dormiibacterota bacterium
AAGCACTCTAATGCCCTCTAACGAATCGCGCTCAACTTCTTAAGTCAGTCACGCGTGTCGGCCGAGCTACATAACGGGAACCGCAACGTTCTTGTCAACGGCCAATTGATCAGTTTCGGCGTAGCACCGCTCTCAACCGGCGGTCGGCTAGCTCGCGGATCTTGGCGGTCCGTCGATCTGGCGCCGCCCGCCGGATGGGAATGAGGCGGCGCTCGACCGCCAATGCCATCGAGTGGTGCCGGCGGTCATATCCCTTGCGGCGATCCCTTGCCCTGCGGTCGTCGGTAGCTCGCGCGCTTCGGCGCTCGCCGTTAGCCCGGGTTGCCAGGGAAAGACTGTCGACCCTCGACATGAGAGTCTCGAACGCGTCGAGTAACTCGGGGCGGAGGTGCGGGAGGACGATGCTGACCGCATCCAGGAAACCACCGGCGCGATTTACCGCCTTAGTCGTGGCCAGCATCAAAGTGGACGGCTGACGGATCCCCGGCCGTTCCTGAGCAGCCTGCTCGGCGGCGAGCTCGGCGCTCATCAGCATGTCTTCGAACCGTAGCCGTACCCGCTGAGTTCGGTCCATTTCCCGCCTCCCCTGTGACGGTCTGACTATGGGCTCGATTTCAGCAAAAAAGACAGCACAAATCGACAGCGGAAGTCACTTCTCCGTCCGTTGACAGTCGGCGCCGTCCCGATTGCCTCGTTCAGTCGATCGTCAAACCGAGTAGGTGACCCGGTTCGCGTGGGTAATCTTCGGCCCTGGCAGCGTGGGGTTTAGAAACCGCGCCTGGACCCCAAAATGCTTCTTTAGCCCGCAGGGGACCAGTCGACCAGACGGCTAACATCTCCGGCGCCCTTGCTCGCCTCTCTCCTCTACGCCTGCCTTCGAGTCCCTGATCGACGGCCTGGTCGCTGCCGGTCGGGGTCGTTCGGCAGACGATCGCCAGGCTGAACTCCCGGTCCTTCGGCATCAGCTTCGGGTCCTGCAACGGCAGGTCGGCCACCCTCGCCTCGGGCCGGGCGATCGGTTCGTCCTGGCCGCGCTCCTGGGCCGCACTAAGCGCAATGCCTGGCCGGAGCTGATCATCCGGCATGAAAAAGTCATCGGTTGGCACCGAGCTCTCGTCCGCCGGCGTTTGGCCACCCTCGGTAGTTGCGCGAGGCGACCCTGACGGCCTGCTCTGCCGCCCGAGGTGCGCGATATCTTGTCGAGCCTTCACGCCGGGCCAAGGACGGATGGCCAGACCGCCGTGATGGTGTGGAGAAGGTTTGCTTATCGCAAGCCAACCGCTTGCCTGACCGCTGAGGCCGTGCCACTCCCACAGCCGTGGGCGAGGATGTCCGCCAATGCAGCCCGGCAGACGTCGGCGCAAGCGCGCAGGTCGGCGCGCACATTCGTTTAGGGATCACCCACCCTCGTTGAATGGGGTTTGCAGTTGATCCGGTGCAAGGCTGACGGTGAGTGCGGCGATCCGCGACGGCATTTCCGCCAGCTGGATCGGGAGGTGCCTGGGGGCGAACTACGATTTAACGTGCAGGTGACCTCACTCCTCTTCGCAAGCCAGCAGATTTTGCCCGACGGAGGTCGCCGCCTGTGAACCTGGGCAGCCATCTCCTTCAGCGCCTCTTACGGCTGGACCCGCCCTTGAGCCGGGACCTCACCGTCCAGCGTGATCTCCGGGTACCGATGCCCGATGGGGTCGAGCTGCTGGCGGACCGCTGGGTGGCGCGGGCAGGGGGCGAGTCGCTGCCGACCGCCCTGGTCCGCAGCCCTTACGGGCGGCGGGGAGCTATCGGGATGGGCACGGCCAGGCCGCTGGCCGAGCGCGGGTTCCAGGTCTTGATTCAGAGCACCCGCGGCACGTTCGGATCCGGCGGCGTCTTCGATCCGCTGCGGCAGGAGCGCGAGGACGGCCTGGCGACCTTGCGGTGGGTGGTGAACCAGCCTTGGTTCGGCGGCTCAATCGTGCTCGTCGGCGGCAGCTACCTCGGGTACATGCAGTGGGCAGTGGCAGACCAACTACCGCCTGAGGTCAAAGCGATGATCCCGCAGGTGACCGATTCGGCGCTGACGATGGAGTTCCTGCGGATGGATGGGTTCTCACTGGAGACGCCGTTCGGATGGGGGGTCATGGTCGACGGACAGGAACGCCGCTGGGCGGTGGTGCGAGAGCTCGCCCGGGCCCGCCGGGTGCGTCGGGCCCTCCGGACGCTTCCGCTTGGCCAGTCGGATATGGCTGCAATCGGGCACCGCGTCGACTACGTCCAGGACATCCTCAGCCACGCCGCCGACGAGCCGCGCTGGGCCGGTGTCGACCATCGGCACCGGGTGGCGGAGGTGAGCGTGCCGGTCAGCTCGATCGCCGGCTGGTACGACATCTTCCTGCCCGGCCAGGTCCGTGACTTCCGGGTCCTGCAGGATGCCGGGCGGCCGGCGCGGCTGACGATCGGGCCGTGGACCCATATCTCCTTGCACGGCACGGCCTTTGTGGAAGCCGTGGAGTTCGGCCTGGCTCATGCGCGCGGCGAACAGCCGCCGCAGCGCGCGCCGGTGCGCCTGTTCGTGATGGGCGAGGAGACCTGGCGAGACTTCAATGCCTGGCCGCCGCATGGTTATGCGCCGCAGCGGTTCCATCTCCGGCCCGGCGGATCGCTGTCGATCGAGGCACCCGGCGAGTCGGAGCCCGACCGGTATTTTTACAACCCGGCGGATCCGACGCCCGCGATCGGCGGGGCACGGCTGGGCCCAGGGTCCGGTCGCGTCGAAAACGCCGCGCTGGAGCGACGCGCGGATGTGCTCACCTACACCACCGACCCGCTCGACCAGGACGTGGAGGTGATCGGCGAGGTGAGCGCCGAGATCTGGTTCCGCTCAAGCCTGCCCTATGCCGACGTGTTCGTCCGGCTCTGCGATGTCGATCTCCGCGGCCGCTCCTTCAACGTCTGCGACGGCTTGATCAGCCTGACCGGTGCCGATATCGTCACCTGCACCACCGTCCATCTGTGGCCCACAGCTCACCGGTTCAAGCGCGGCCGCCGAATCAGGGTCCAGGTCTCCAGCGGCGCCTTCCCTCGCTTCGCCCGAAACCACGGCACCGGCGAACCACGCGTCACGGCAATCAGCCTCCGGGCAGCCGACCAAGCCGTCTACCACGACGCCGCCCACCCGTCGGCGGTCATCCTGCCGGTGCGAGAAGCGCAGTAGGCGCCGCCGCGGTGCGGTGCCCGCCCAGGACTCGGCCTACTTGCTGGCGCATCCTGAGCGGCTGGCACCAACCAGCCCCATGCCCTAGGCTCGGCTGGTGCCGAGAGATCGGATTCGAACCTCACGAGCCATGCAGCGGAGTGACGGCGACCGGCGGCAGCCAGGAGTGTCAGCGGCGATTTCTCTCGCGGCCGTTTGCTGTGGTTCGTGCTGGTAGCTGTCATTTAGCTGTTACGCACATCCCGACTGCATGGAACGGCTCCGCAAGCCAATATCGCTCACACCGCAGCATCGGTCTGCAGCCTCCGGCTCGGGGGCCGCAGTGCTGGCGCCCCGAGATCACGGTCCGACCCGTCCCCGGCGGACTCCAGCATGTCTATCAGCGAGCAGGCGAAGCTGGGTGGCTCAGTCGGCGGTCAGAGGGGGTCCCAGGAGCGTCATGTCGTGCCTGGTGAAGACCGCGGCAATCTCCTGCCGAGTCGCCTGGCCGTTCCGAGACACTGGCCCCAACTCTTGGTAGAACGTGTGCCCGCCCCCCGGCGTGTAGACAACGATGATCTCGCCCTGCTCGTCGGTTAGGTTCAGGAACGCGTGCGGGACCTTGGATGGCAGGTAGGCGAACCCACCAGCCTCAAGGCTGAAGTTGTCGTCCCCGATCCGGACCTTGAAGCGCCCACGAAGAACGTGGATCGTCTCCTCCTGGCGGTGGTGAACGTGTAAGGGGGGGCCACCGTGAGGGGCGACCTGAACGATGAAGTAGTCGAAGGCCCCGCCGGTGTCCTCGCCCGTGACCTTGAAGACGAGGTCCCTACCAGGACCGGATTGGAGCCGCAATCCCTCGTCGCGGGCCAGCACCCTGTACTGATTCGTGATCATCGTCTTCCTCCTGATCGAGAATAGATAGGAGCCTAAGTGATAGGAACCTATCTGTCAAGGTAGAATTCGCCTGATG
This sequence comes from Candidatus Dormiibacterota bacterium, assembly GCA_036564345.1. Classification (GTDB taxonomy): domain Bacteria; phylum Chloroflexota; class Dormibacteria; order Dormibacterales; family Dormibacteraceae; genus UBA6019. The sequence goes on from DATCOZ010000160.1 coordinate 4,149, forward strand.
AGTGACCTTGTGCCCGTTCGTCTCCGGTCAGATTTCGAAGCCATCTACCCCGGCGCCAGCCGAGAGGCGACCGAATCCGCGATGAACCTGGTCAAAACCGGGGATATGATCCTGGCCAGAGTCGCCGAGCTGCTGCGGCCCTTCCGATTAAGCCCGGCGGGAGGCCAGATCCTGAGCATGCTCAGCGACGCTCCGGCTCCATTGAGCCCCGGGGAGATCCGGACAAGACTGCTGGTCTCGGGGCCCACGGTCACTGGCTTGGTCGACTCGCTCGAGCGCCAGGGCCTGGTCGGGCGTTCAGCTCATCCGGGCGATCG
>DATCOZ010000169.1:0-5165 GCA_036564345.1 Candidatus Dormiibacterota bacterium
GATCCCATCCGACCGGCGCCCGCCACCAGGACCGGGCGGCCGCGGAGAGGGGCGCGGCCTTGGAGCCAGTCGACGGCGCCGCCGGCCAGGCCTGCGCCGATGGCGGTACGGCCGGCCCGAGCCCGGCGTCCGGTGGCGACGGCCAGCTCGAAGAGCCGGTGCAGGCGGCCGTCGAGCTGGTCGCCCGCCGCTGCCTCCCGGAAGGCGTCCCGGACCTGGTGAAGGACCTCGTCCTCCCCGACCAGAGCGCTTTCGAGCCCGGCGGCGACCCGGAGCAGGTGGACGACTGCCGCCTCACCTGACTGCAGAGGCAGGTCACCGGCCAGGCGCGGCGGCTCCCCGAACCCGTAGAGCTCGATCCGGTGGCAGGTGCTGAGCAGCACGTGGCCGCCGCCGACGCCCTGTCGCATCCGGGCGGCGATGCGCTCCCGCTCCTCGGCGGGGCGCTCCGCCGCGGAGACGCCGGCAACCCAGGGTTGCTCCGTCAAGCGCCCGTTCCCCGGTTCTCGTAGCCATTCATGAGGGCGACCAGCAGCCGGTCCATCGCCGACTCCGCCTCGACCAGGAGCACCGTGGCCTCGCGGGTGTCGAGACGGCGCCGGCGCGCGACGCGGGCGAGCTCGCCGACGAAGGAGCTCCGAAAGCGGAGGAAGAGCTCCACCGATTCCGCCAGCGGGGCACCCAAGGCTGCGGCGCGCGATCCGTACTCCCCGGCGCCCGCGGCCGCCTGCTCCAGCTTCTGCGCAGCCAGCGGACGATCCTCCGCGTCGAGGTGCTCGAGGACGACCGCCAGCAGATGGCGTCCCCGGTCGCGGAACTCGACCCGGTCGGCGTCCGAAAGCGCCGCCAGCCACCAAGGCTTGCCCCCGTGCTCGACGGGACGGGCTCGGCGATAGGCCTGCGCCATCCGCTCCGGGCTGGCGCCGAGCCCGGCCAGCGGCGGCCGGCGGGCGCGGACCCGAGGGACCATCCCCTCGATCACCGTCCGTGCGAATCGCCGGTGGCCGCCGGGGGTGACGAAGGTTGCGACCTCGCCCTGGTCCGACCAGCGTCGGAGCGTCGCCGGGGTGATGCCCAGGAGCCGGCTGGCCTGGCCCAGGCTGAGCCAGGGCGAACCGGCGCTCGCCAACGTGGAAACCATGGGCGAAATATACCGAAATCTATCCAAGCCTATCGATTCAGCACCACGTCTGAGCTCGCTGGGTCCTGTGACAACAGGGGGAACCGCGGTCCCGAGCCGATCGGGACCTCCGGCCGTTTCGCGCGCTTGCGCCACCCGGGTAGGTCGCCACTCGATGCCCGACGGTCCCGCGATCCAGTGGAAGGTGTTGGTCGAGGCATTGTCCGTGCCCGAGACGGGGTAGAAGTGGCAAGATTGGCGCGCGAGGGGATGGCGGAGGACTTCGCCAGGACTTTTCCCGGACGGCCGGCTTGAGATTGTGAGCCTGACCCTCGAGCCGCCGGACTGAGCGGATCAGTCGCCGCGGGCGATCGCGACCGAGAGGGTGACGATGGTGAGGGTGAGCACCAGGTTGAGTCGGCCCAGCCAGGTAGCCATCGAGCGCCAGTGGGCGCTGGCGGTGGCGTCCCCGCGCCGGGCGGCCAGGGCGGCGGCGGGGCCGGCCCAAAAGTCGTGGATGGCGGAGACCGCAAATGCGCCGGCAACCAGGGCCAGCTTGCCAGTCAGGAGCGGGGTGAGGGCGAAGCCGCGATGGGCGAGCAGCACCGCGCCGGTGACCAGGAAGGTGACAAAAGCGGCGTACGTCAGCTTCCGGAAGCGGCGCCCTGCGCCCCGGATCAGCGCTGGCGCCTGCGATCGCAGCTCGGGCGCCCGCAGAGCCGGTGCGAGGACGACGACCAGGAAGATCGAGCCCCCGACCCAGGTCACCGCCGCCAAGACGTGTAACGCCGCTGCGGCCAGGTAGAGAAAGCTCAGGCGCCTACTCCCAGAGCGGGACGGTAAGAGCAGGCGGGATCCTCCGCCAGGGGGTCGCCCGAGGCCGCGAAGGCGCGGGCGCGAGACCCTCCACAGAGCTGTTGGTACTCGCAGACCCCACAGCGCCCGCCGAAGTCGCCACGGCGGATGGCCCTCAGGAGCTCGTGCTCTCGATAGATCTCCGCCAGCGGTCGCTGCCGGATATTGCCCAAGTTGAGCGGCAGGAAGCCGGCCGGGTAGACGTCGCCATCGTGGGCGACGAAGATGATGCCCGAGCCGTCACGCGTCGAAAGGGTGTGCGCGGCCGGCCGCTGGCCCGGTTCCCCAAGCAGTGATCGCAGCCGCCTCGCCGAGCCGCGGTAGTAGCGGCCGAGACCGAACCTCCGGGCCACCGTCACCGGACCGATCGGACCCTGCTCCCGGCGCCAGGCGACCACCCGCCGGAAGAACGGAGCTTCGACGGTGCGCACGACGAAACCGTAGCCGCTGGCGTCGTAGAGCAGGTGGCAGACCTCCTCGCACTCGGCGGCCGAGAGCTGCGCCTCCCGAGCCGCGCGACCGGTGACTATCAGGAAGAAGACCTCCCAGATGTCGGCTCCGAGCCCGGAGAGGAGAGCCGCCAGCTCGGGCAACTCCTCCACGTTGTCGCGCATGACCGCGGTGTTGACCTGCACCCTGAGGCCGGCAGCGGTCGCCGCGCGGATCGCCGCCAGGGTGGCGGCGAAATGGCCGGGAATGCCCCGGATCCGCTCGTGGGTGGTCGAGTGGGCGCCGTCCAGGCTGATCGAGACCGCCCTGACCCCGGTCTCTCGCATCCTTTGGAAGGCGGCCGACCCCAGGCTCGGGGTCACCGAGGGCGACATGGCGAGGTGGATGCCCAGGCCGGCGGCGAGACTGGCGAGCTCGAAGATGTCGGGACGGGCGAGGCAGTCGCCGCCGGTCAGCACCAACACCGGCTGCGGTCGCCCGAAGGCGGCGACCTGCTGGATCAGGTCGCGGCCCTCGGCTGTAGTCAGCTGGCCAGGCAGGGGATGCGGGATGGCCGAGGCGCGGCAGTGCTTGCAGGCCAGCGCGCAGGCGCGGGTCGTCTCCCAGAAGACGAGCAGCGGCCGCTGCGAGAAGTCGAGGCTCATCCGACTTGGGCCCTCCTGAACGTGCTCGCTACCGCCTCTGCCGCTCGCTCGGCCTGGGCCACGCAGGCGGCGATGCCAATCCCGCGGTAGGCGGCGCCCGCGAGCACGAGCCCTGGATGGGATGCTAGCCGCACCTCGAGCTCCGCCAACCGAGCACCATGGCCGGGCTGGTACTGGGGCAGCGCGCACTCCCAGCGCGTGATGCACCCCGAGAGTGGCTCAGCACGCACTCCTGCCAGCTGGGCCAGCTCCGCACGCACGCGCTCGAGCAGTCGGGCATCATCCAGGTCCCGCCAGCGCTCGTCGCCGGCGCGGCCCACGGAGCAGCGCAGCACCGCAACCTGATCGGTGCCGAGGTGTGGCCACTTCTCGGAAAGCCAGCTCACGGCGGTCACCAGCCGGCCCTCACTCGGCGGCACCAGGAAGCCACTGGTGCGGGTCGGGCGCAGCTGAGCGCGCGGATAGGCGAGGGCGATGGTTGCCACCGAGGCGTAGGGGATGGCAGCCAGCAACTCCGCCGCGCGGGCGTCGACGCCGGCGACCAGGCGCGCCGCGGCAAAGGCCGGGGTGGCCAGGATGACGGCCCTGCTAAATACGGCGCCAGCTGCGGTGGAGAGCTCGAACCGTCCCCCGGGAAGCTGGCGCAGGGAGCTGACCTCGGTGGCCAGTTGAAGCCCCGGAAGCGAGGCTGCGAGCGCGTCAGTCAGCTGCTGGAGACCGCCGGCCAGGGTCTGAAAGGCCGCTCCCGGAGGCGGTCGGCGGCCGCGCAGGGCAAGCAGCAAGCTCCGCTTCGAGGAGGCGAGCGCGTAGAGCTCGGGCAGGGCGTCGGCAAGGCCCAGCCGGCGGCTGTCGCCGGCGTAGATGCCGCCGATGAGGGGGTCGATGAGGCGCTCGCGGACCTCGCGGCCGAACCTCCGCTCGAGCGCCTCGGCCACGCTGGTCGACCCGGTCACCGGCGAGGCCGGGAGGACCAGGTCGAGGCCCGCGCGGAAGGCGCCGGGCAGGCTGAGGATGCCGGAGGCGGCGAGTGCGGCCGGACGCGATGGCACGCCCACCTGCATGCCTTCGGGAAGCGGGCGCAGGCGTCCTCGCGACCAGATCGCCGCCCGGGTCGTCGCCGCGGCGACCAGCCGATCGCCGAGGCCCAACTCTGAGCAGAGCCCGGCGACGCTGGAACCGCGGGCAAGGAAGCTGTCCGGGCCGCATTCGACGGGCAGGCCGGCGAGCGAGGCCGTCCTCACCTTGCCTCCGGGTCGGGGATCGGCTTCGATAACGGCGACGGCCAGCTCGGCTGGCAGTCGGTGGGCCGCAGCCAGGCCAGTGATGCCGGCGCCCACGACGGCGACGTCAACCGAGCTCACCATGCGCAACCCGGCGAGAGCCCGATGGGCATGACCGATCCGGGATAGCCAGAAGCCGGCAGCGGCGCAGTTCTCGCCGGCCGTCCAAGCTCTCGCCGCCTCGCCGCCCAGAACCCTTCGAGCAGAAGTTGGTCCAACTCCTCGCGCGCTCTAGTCACTGCGGCGAATGCTACCGGCATCGCAGCCTGACCAGATAGCACCAGGCCAATCGCAGCCTGATCCAGTCGCCCAAAGCCAAGGCCGATTCCATCCCCAAACTCGAGATCGAGGCCAACGACGTCCGCTGCACCCACGGCGCCACCATGGGCCAGGTCGACGCCGACCAGCTCTTTCTACCTGCAGAGCCGAGGCTTCTCGTTAAAGGAGGCGCAGAACACCCTTGTGCATGGCTTCTTCCAGCCCGTCATCGACCGCATCGCCCCGGGAGCAGGTCCGGCAGCAGATCCACGAGGCCATCGACGAGGCACTGACGGGGCTCGACCCGGTCGTCTGAACCTGCGGCCCTCTCAGGCCGGCCGAGATGACCCGGCTGACCAACATCGTCGACGGGGTGGACCGCCAACGTCCTGCTCGCCGTCGGCGCCGCTCCCGCCACGGTCGACAACCCCCACGAGGCCGGCGAGTTCGCGGCCACCGCGGGGGGCGTGCTGGTCAACCTCGGCACGCCGTATGACGACACCGCCGGCGCGATGCACCTCGCGGTCGCCGGTACACAGCAGGCGGGCACCCCATGGG
>DATCOZ010000182.1:0-26967 GCA_036564345.1 Candidatus Dormiibacterota bacterium
CCTCGAAGATCCGCTCGAGCTGATCGGCGGCCATCCCGACCCCGCTGTCGCTGACGGCGATCTCGACCGCCGCCTCGGTGCCCAGGCACCGGATCGCGAGCTTGCCGCCGGCGGCGGTATGGCGGATCGCGTTGGAGAGCAGGTTCCAGAGAATCTGGAGCAGCCGGCGGCGGTCGGCCTCGACCCAGAGCTCGCAACCCACGTCGAGCTCGATCTCGAGGCCCTTCTCATCGAGCAGGGGCTGGACCTGGCTCGCGGCCTCCTGCACGATCGGCGCGACCGCCAACCCGGTGATCTGGAGGTCCATCTTGCCGGCGGCCAGCTTGGAGAGGTCGAGGGAGTCGTTGATGAGGGCCAACAGATGCCGGCCGGCCGACTCGACGTTGTCGACGTAACGCGTCTGCTTCGGGTTCAAAGGGCCGACCCGGTCCAATTTGAGGAGCTCGGTGAAGCCCAGGATCGAGGTGAGAGGCGTCCGCAGCTCGTGGTTGACGATGGCGACCAGCCGGGACTTGGCGTCGCTCTCCTGGCGAGCCGCGTCGCCGCGTACCCGGTCGCTGACGTCGGTCGCGAGAGCCACCATCCCGATCACCTCGCCGCCGTCGTCCCGGATCGGGTCGTAGCTCGCTTCGAGCCAGAGGTCGACGGTCTCGATGCTGATAGTACCGACGAAGCTCTCGCCGGCCAGGCCGCGGCGCACGTGCGCGATTGCTTCGGGGATACCCGCCAGCACGTCGAAAACGTTCGAGCCCAAGACGAGGCCGGCCCCGAGCAGCGCGATGGCGCGGCCCTCGGCCAGCCTAACGGTGCCTTCGGCGTCGCAGGCGAAGAGGATCACCGGCGCAGCGGCGACGACCTTTGCCAGCAGCGCCTGGCTTTCGCCGAGGCGATCCCGGTCGGTCAGGTCGCGGATCGATCCCGAGAAGAAGGGCGTGCCGTCGGTCTCCAGCCGCGACATCGAGAGCTCCACCGGGAACTCGGTGCCGTCCGCTCGCAGTGCGATCAGCTCGATACGGCGGGGCAGGCCGCCGGCGCCAAACTCCACGTTCTTTCGGACGCCCTCCCGGTGAGCCTCGCGAAAGCGCTCCGGGATGATCATCTCCGCCATCTCGCGACCGATCACCTCATCCCTGCGGTAACCGAACATCCGCTCAGCGGCTGGGTTGAAGGCGGTCACGACCGCTGCCGCGTCGATCACGATCATGGCGTCGAGCGTCGCGTCGATCACGGCCGCGTTGCGAGCCTCGCTCGCCACCAGCGCGGCGACCGCGCCAACGCTCTCGGTGATGTCTTCCACCTGGCTGACGAAGAACCCGATCTCGCCGTTTTCGGTGCGGCTCACCGAGGCATGGAGCCGGGCCCAGACGAGATGGCCGTCGCGGTGCTTGTAGCGGCCCTCGAACACGTGATTGGCCTCCTCGCCGGACATCAGGCGGCCGAAGACCGCCAGGCTCGGAACGAAGTCGGGCTCGTACATGAAGTCACGGGCGCGTTTGCCGAGCAGGTCCTCGCGCTCGTAGCCGAGCATCGCGCAGAGCGCGTTGTTGACGAGGCGGTAGACGCCATCCGGGCTCATCAGCGCCATCCCGATGCCGGATCCCTCGAATGCGCCGGTGAATCTCTGGACGCTCTCTTTCAGCGCCTGGCTTGCCAGCTCCTGGTCGGTGATGTCGCGGGTGACGCCGAGGAAGCGGATGGGTTTTCCCGCCGCGTCCCGTTGAACGGCGGCCCGCTCGTGGATCCATCTCACCTCGCCGTCGGGCCGGACGATCCGGTGGCTCAGGTCGTAGATCGAGCCCGATTCGTACGCCTCCGCCTGGGCCTTGCGCACCCAGTCGATGTCGTCAGGGTGGACCCGCTCCCAGAAGGCGTCGTTGGTGCCGTCGTAGGTCTTGTCGGTGTAGCCGAAGATCTTGATCGCCTGTGGTGACCACTGGTCGCGGCCCGCCTTGTCCGGGGTCAGCCAGGCGACGAACGACCCGACCGCGCCGATCTCCTGCGACTGCTCCAACAGCGAAACGCTGTCGACCAGCTCGGCGCGGACGTGCGCCGCCTCGATCGCAGCCGCGACCTGAGAGGCGAGAAAGCCGAGGATTTTCGCATGGGCCGGCGTGAATCGTCGCTTTCCGTAGCCGACCACGCCCAACGCGCCCACTACGCGGTCGCCGACCAGCAGTGGCACAGCCACCAGGGCGGTGACGCCGGCCTTGCGCGACGCGGCGACGGTCTTGGTCGCCCGCTGGTAGTCGTTGTTCACGATCGCCTTCCCTTTGAGGAAGGACTCGCCAAGGATGCTCAGGGCGGGCGCCAGGTCCTCTCGCTCTTCCCAATCCCGGCTGTCGGTCGTACCCAGCAAGGTCAGCCGCTTCTTGCCTGCGTCCCACCAGCGGACCACCGCGTCGTCGCCACCCACCAGCTGAAGTGCGCCCCGGATGGTGAGGTCGGCCAGCTTGGCCACGTCGAGGACCCCGCTCGACGCGGTGGACACCTCGTGCAGCACCTCGAAAACACGAGCGCGCTCCGTCTCCTCCTTGAGCCCTTCGGCTTCCGCCCGCACGAGCCGCGATCGCGCTTCGCGGCCGGCTCGTCGCTCGTCTGCCTGGGCGAGCTCGCGCTCGATGACTGCGACCAGCCTGCCGAGCCGGTCCTTCGGGAGGTAGTCGCTGGCGCCGTCCCGCAGGGCCGCACCGGCGGTCTCCTCCCCGATCGTTCCGGAGACGATCAGGAAGGGGATGTCCTCCGGCGACTCGCGGAAGACGGCAAGCGTCTCGTCGATGCTGGAACCGGGGAGCGTGTGATCGCTGATGATGAGGTCGAAGGCGTTGGTGAGAAGCTCCACGCGCATTTCGACCGCGTTTTCGACGCGCGTCATCTCGACCTCGAACCCGCCGCGCCGGATCTCCCGCTCGATGAGCCTGGCGTCATCCTCCGAGTCCTCGATGATGAGGAGGCGAAGGATGCGATCGGCGCTCGCGCGCGGTGCGAGGGGACGATCGAGCACGGGACGGACTTCTCCCACTGTGCGAGTGTGGTCACGGCCCCATAACAAAGGCAGTAACGGCAATTCAGGCGTTGCCATGAGTCTCCTCAGCCGAGGACGCGACGTGCCGGCTTGTTGAGTCGCAGCCAGTACGAGCTCAGAAGTTGGAGCGCGGTCGCGAGCTGCCTGAAGTCGGAGGGCTTGACGACATAGCTGTTGGCCCCCAGCCGATAGCTTTCCACGATGTCCCGCTCCTCCCCGGAGGACGACAGGATGGTGATCGGCAGGGAGGTGGTGCGGGCGTCGGAGCGGACACTGCGGAGGACCTCGAAACCGTCGACGAGCGGCAGCTTCAGATCGAGCAGGACGAGATCAGGCCCATCGAGCGGGCTGCGGCCGTCGTAGCGTCCGCCGCAGAAGATGAGTTCGAGCGCCTCGGCCCCGTCGCGAGCCACGTCGACATGCGTCACGAGCGGGTCCCCCTTGAGCGCATGGAGGGTCAGCTCGAGGTCGCTCTCATTGTCCTCGACGAGCAGGATCCGGGAGCCGTTACTCAGATTCAAGCGGCTCCGATCGAGAAGTGGAAGGTCGCTCCCTGGCCCGGTTCCGAGTCGGCCCAGACACGACCGCCGTGGCGGAGGACGATCCGCTTCACGCTCGCGAGCCCGATGCCGGTGCCCGGAAACGCTTCCGTCGAGTGCGCCCGCTGGAACACCTCGAAGATCTTCTCGGCGTAGGTCGGATTGAAGCCGACGCCGTTGTCACGGACGAAGTAGGCGGGGGTCCCGGCGACAATCTCGGAGCCGACCTCGACGCACGCCGCGACCCGGGCGCTGGTGAACTTCCAGGAGTTGCTCAGCAGGTTGTCGATCACATGCTGGAGCAGCGCCTCGTCTCCGAAGCACGTCGGGAGCTCTCCGATGGTGACCTGCACGTCGCGCTCCGGCGACTCCGCGAGCAGGGCGGCGACGGCCCGTTCGACCAGCCGTCTGAGCTCCACCGGCCGGCGCTGTAGCTCGCTGCGGCTCAGGCGGGAGAACTCGAGAAGATCACGGATCAGGTCCTGCATCCGGGTGGCGGCATCGCGAACCCGGACCAGGTGGCCGACGCCCGCGGTCGACAGCTCGGCCGCGTGCTCGCTGACCAGGATGTCGGCGAAGCCCTCGATGGCTCGAAGCGGTGCCCGGAGGTCGTGGGCGACGGTATAGGAGAACGCCTCGAGGTCACTGTTCGCGGCCTCCAGGTCACGGTTCGCCGCCTCGAGGTCGCGGTTCGCAGTCTCCAGCTCCTCGGTTCGCTCGGCCACCTTGGTTGCCAGGCCCGCGTTCAGCGCCTGCGCCGCTGCCTCGGCTTGCCGGCGCTGAGACAGCTCCTCGGCGACCGAGGCGATGATGGCATTGAAGTCTGCTGCCAGCCTGTCGAGCTTGGCGTCGGCCGCCTGGTCCGCGATCACGTGGTGCTGTTTCCTTTCAGCGGACCCGCAGAAACGAAGGTTTCCTTATTGCTCTCGCCACGGAATCGCTCGGCTCAGTCTGGAGCCTGGCATCCGCCTCGTCGGACAGAGCGCCGCCGGACCACCGCCTTCCCACCGCCCGCCGGGCGCCGGATGACTGCGTCGCTGCCGCTATTCGAAGGCCGAGAGGTGGGGCCGCTCAGCGTCCCACATCTCGTCGAACATCCGGCTGATCTCCTCCAGCGAACAGACCGCCGCGGTCAACGGGTCCAGCATCAGGGCCAGCCGCGCCTTCTCGCGGTCGCGCTCGAGCAGGGCCTGCACCATCAGCTCGTGCACCGCCATGTGGGATCGGTTCAGTGCGGCGAGCTGCTCCGGGAGCGGCCCGAACTGGCAGGGATGGATGCCCGAACCGTCCACCCGGCAGGCGATCTCGACGTTGCCGTTCGGGAGGTTCTCGATGAATCCCTCGTTGAGTACGTTGCCGTGGATCTCGACCGGCTGGTCCAGCTCGATCGCCTCGACGATGTAGCTGGCGTACTCGTGGCTCCGGGTGACCTCCAGCCCGATGCTCTCTTCGACCAGGCCTCTCACCGCGGCGGCGTTCATCTGGCGCCAGGTGGGCCAGTTGTGAGCGTAGAACCCGGACTCACCCAGGTAGCCGGGGCCCGTGTAGCGGGCGAGCAGGTCCGGCCGCTTGCGGAAGTACGGCACGTACTCCGAGAAGTGGCCGCTCGACTCGGTGACGAAAGCGCCCAGGTGGAGCATGACCTCGAACCGGACGGGATCCTGCTCATAGATCGCGGGGTCGCGCGCGAGCTCGCGCAGGCGCGGGTACATGTCCTTGCCGTTCGATTCGAGCGTCGTGAACCAGGCGTTGTGGTTGATCCCCGCGCAGCGCCACCGCAGCTCCTCATAGGGGATGCCGAGAAGGCCGGCGAGCAGCCTCGACGTCCCCTGAACGCTGTGACACAGCCCGACCACCGGGACCTTCGAGGTCCGGCTCGCGGCAAGCGTCAGGATCGACATCGGGTTGGTGTAGTTCATGACGATGGCACCCGGAGCGAGCCGCTCGACGTCGGCGATGATGTCCAGCCAGGCGGGCCCGGTGCGAAGGGCCTTGAAGATCCCACCCGGCCCGATCGTGTCGCCGATGCACTGGTCGACGCCGTATTTGAGCGGGATCTCGTAGTCGGGCTCGACGCAGTCCAGCCCGGCGACCTCGATCGAGTTGATCACGTAGCGGCTGCCGGGGAGGGCCTCGGTCCGGTCGGTGGTGGTGGTGATCGTCCAATCCCGGCCGGAGACGGCGACGATCTTCTCCGCGATCTGGCGGGAGAGCTCGAGGCGCTCGGCGTCGATGTCGACGAGGGCGAAGGTGCCCGCCTCCAGGCCGGGCGTCGCGACCAGGTCGCTGATCAGGCGGGCGGCGAAGGTGGAGCTTCCGGCTCCGACGTAGGTGATCTTGGGCATCGGCTTACTTTCAGGCGTCTCCGGCGGTCAGGTTACCGGCTTCCTCCAGCACCGCGACGTCGCGCGGGCCGAGGCGTACCCCATCGGCTCCAACTCGCGAGCCGGCGAGCAGGTCGGTTGAGCCGGCCGGGGCGCTGATGCTGACCGGTTCGTCCCGGTGGTTGAGGAGGAAGAGGAGAGAGCTGCCCTTCGCGGTGTGGCGGCGTACGGCCTCGACGCCGGGTGGCGCCGCGAACTCGGGTGCGACGCCGGCGTCGCGCCAGGCCTGGTGAAGAAGCGCCGCCATCGAGGCGGTGTCGAGCCGCGTCCCGAGATAGTTTGCGTAGCCCTTCCCGAAGGAGTGTCGGGTGACCGCCGGCCGGCCGTCCAGGTCGCCATCGGCGAAGGTTGCCAGGACGTCGGCGCCCTGCGGCTCGATCACCTCCGACCAGAGCTCCCCCTGGCCCTCGCCTCCGGCCGTGAAGCGGACACCGACCCGCTTGCCGGCGGCGAGGGGCAGGAAATCCTCCACCCGCAGGCCGAGCAGACCGCGGAAAGGCGCCGGGTAGCCGCCCAGGCGGACATGGTCGTTGGGGTCGACGACGCTGCTGAAAAAGGACATCACGACGTGGCCGCCGCCCTCCACGAAGTGCCGCAGGTTGGCCGCGGCCGCATCGCTGACGAGGTAGAGGTTGGGCACCAGGACGAGGCGGTAGCCGGACAGGTCGGCCTCGGGGTGGGCGAAGTCGGCCAGCACGTTGGCATCGAAGAGCGGGCGGTAGTAGGCATGCAGCTGGTCCATCCAGCGCAGCTCGGTCGAAGGCTTGGAGGGGAGCTCGAGCGCCCACCAGGAGTGCCAGTCGTGGAGGATCGCGACCTTGGCGTCGTGCCGGCTGCCGCAGACGGCGTCGAGGAGCTTGAGCTCGTTGCCCAGGCGGCTGACCTCGCGCCAGGTGGCCGAAGCTTCGGGGGAGCCATGGGGGACCATCGCGCTGTGCCACTTCTCGGCGCCGGCCCGCGATTGGCGCCACTGGAAGAAGAGCACCCCATCAGCACCGCGGGCGACCGCCTGGTAGCTCCACAGGCGCATCTGGCCGGGGCGCTTGGCGGCGTTGACGGGGCGCCAGTTGACCCGGTTGGTGGTCTGCTCCATCCGCACCCACGGCCGGCCGTGGCCGAGCGAGCGCATGAGGTCGCTGGCCATCGCCGCTTCGAGCACGGTGGCGCTGTCATCGGGGTCCTGGTAGACATCGTCGCTGACCACGTCCTCGCGCTCGGCCCATTTCCAGTAGTCGAGCGGCTTGAAGAAGCGCATGAAGTTGGTCGTCACCGGCACGTTCGGCGTGCGTGCCTTGAGGACCCGATGCTCGGTCTCGTAGCACTCGAGCAGCTCGTCGGACGAGAAGCGCTGGAAGTCGAGCTGCTGGCTCGGGTTCGGCCAGGTCGGCGTGCGGCGGGGCGGCAGGATCTCCTCCCAGTCCGAGTAGCGCTGGGACCAGAAGTCGGTTCCCCAAGCCTGGTTGAGGTCTTCGACGCTGCCGTAGCGGGCCTCGAGCCAGGTCCTGAACGCCGCGGCCGAGACGTCGCACCAGCAGGCCGCGACGTGGCAGCCGTACTCGTTGCCGACGTGCCACATGACAAGCGCCGGGTGATCGGCGTAGTGGTCGGCGAGCGCCTCCACCAATTGCTCTGCCGCACCTCGGTAGACGGGGCTGCTCGGGCAGTAATGCTGGCGGGCGCCGTGGTAGAGGCGCACTCCGTCGGCCGTCACCGGCAGCATCTCGGGATGCTTGTGGGACAGCCAGGGCGGCGGCGATGCGGTCGCAGTGGCGAGGTCCACCGAAACGCCTCCCTGGTGGAGGAGGTCCATGACGCGATCGAGCCACGCGAAGTCGTACGTGCCCTCCGCCGGCTCGAGGCGGGACCAGGCGAAGATGCCGAGCGAGACCAGGTTGACGCCCGACTCCCGCATCAGACGGACGTCCTCGCTCCAGACCTCCTCCGGCCACTGGTCGGGGTTGTAGTCGCCTCCGTACAGGAGGTGCGGGAGGCGGCCGCCGAGGAGCGGCCCACCGGGCGTAGAGCGATCAGCCGCCATTTTGTGTCAGCCCTTGGTCGAGCCCAGCGTCAGGCCGCGGACGAAGTGCTTCTGGAGCAGGATGAAGATGACCACCGGCGGTATGGCGGCCAGCAGCGCGCCCGCCGCGAGCAGGTTGTAGTTGGTGAAGAAGGCGCCGTGGAGGTTGTTCAGCGCGGCGGTGATCGGTCGCTTGTCGCCCGACTTCATCAGCACCAGGGCCCAGAAGAAGTCGTTGTAGATGAAGGTGAACAGCAGCGTCGCCATCGCGGCGAGCGCCGGCCGGCAGAGTGGCAGGATCACGCTCCACCAGATCCTCAGCACATTGGCGCCGTCAACCAGGGCGGACTCGGTGATCTCCTTGGTGATCGTCTTCATGTAGTTGCTCAGCACGAAGGTGGCGAAGCCGGTCTGGAAGATGACGTGGATCAGGATCACGCCGATCGTCTGGTCGTAGAGGAGCCCGTTGTCGCTGAAGAGCTCGAAGCCGCCGATCGTGAAGTCGATCGGCACCGGGATGTTGAGGTAGATCCAGTAGAGGGGGACGATGATGACCTGCGCCGGCAGCAGGTTGCCGGCGGTGAAGATCATCAGCACCAGGATGTTGAAGCGCCAGCTGAACTGGGTCAGCGCGAAGGCCACCATCGACGCCAGCAGCAGGGTAAGCACCACGCCCGGCACGACGATGACCATCGTGTTGAAGAAGTAGTGGAGCATGTCGGCCTGCGCCCAGACGGTCGTGAAGTTGTCGAGGCTAAGGCGGCTCGGCAGCGACACGTACCCGTGCGTCATGGTGTCGCCGATCGGGCGCAGGGCGGTGTAGATCGGCCACGCCAGCGGGAACAGCCACACCAATGCCATCACGATCAGGAAGGCGTGGAGGACGACGCGGCCGGCACGGAGGGGCCGCTTGTTGACGCGCCCGGGTGCGCGAGCCGACGGCAGCGGAACCGCCGGCCATACCTCGCTCATGACGTCGCCTCCCGGTTCACCTGCGAGAGGAAGGTGACGATCGGCCCCAGCGAGATCACCAGCAGGACGACGGCGATGGCGGAGCCGAAGCCGACCAGGCTCGCCTCGCTGATGCTGTTGTTGGTGATCAGGGTCGAGAGCAGCTCGAGGCCGTTCTTGCCGCGGTTGATGATGTAGGCGATGTCGAATGCCCGGAGGGATTCGATGGCCGTGATGACGACGATCACGACGTTGATCGGGGCCATGACCGGCAGGACCACCTGGAAAAAGGTCTGCCGCTCGGTCGCGCCGTCCACCTTGGCAGCCTCGCGGAGCGACGGGTCGACACTTTTCAGGCCCGCCAGGTAGATGACCATGATGTAGCCGATGTGGCGCCAGCTGGCGGCGACCAGGATTGCGAAGAGGTTGATCTTCGGATCACCGAGCCAGTCGATCAGCGGGCCCTTGTAGTGGAGGTCGAGCAGGACGTTGTTGATGAAGCCCTCGTTCGGCGCGTACTGCAGCTCCCATAGAAAGCCGACCACCGCGAGGGATAGGACGACCGGTAGGAAGAAGATGCTCTGGTAGATGCGCGTGCCGCTTATCTCGCGGTCGAGCAGTACCGCCAGGAACATGCCGAGCGGGCTCGCGATGAACACGAAGAAGAGAAGCCAGATGACGTTGTGCTGGAGGGCCGGGTAGAAGAGGCTGTAGCCGAAGTCCGTCGGCTTGCATCCCGGCGCCGCGGACCACCCACACCACAGCGTCGCGTAGTTCTTCAGCCCGATGATGTTCCGCTGCTCGATGGAGCCGATGCCCGACCAGTTGGTGAACGAGAACGCGATCGACGCGAGGGTCGGTCCCCAGATGAAGATCACGTCGAGCACCAGGGGCACCCCGACCATGAGGGTGAGAATGAGCTTGTCCTGGCGCGTCAGGAGGCTGTAACGGCGGCGCCTCCGCCTGCTCGCTACGAGTGTCCCCGCCCCGGGCCTTTCGGCCGCCGGGGCGGAGGCTACGCTCGTGCTCGTCGAGTCAGCCACGACTCGAAATCATAGGTTCGGGCTACTTCTCCGGCGGCAGCGAATCCCAGAAGCTCTGCATCTTGCCCTGGAGCTGCGAGATGTCCGCCTTGGGGTTGGCGAGGAAGGTCAGCAGGAAGCTCTGCATGCCGTTCGGGCCCGCGAAGTCGGGCCGCGAGTCGCGGTCGAAGAACTGGGTGATCCGTTGGGCGCCGCTGACCAGCTGGACGGCCTTCAGCTGCTGCGGCGTGTAGGCGCTCTTGTCGGCGTCGTTCGCGGTGGGAAGGTTGCCGCCGCCGGTCGCCTGGAACATGGTCACCTGCTGGGTGCCCTTGGAGAAGAACTCCAGGAAGGCCTTCGCCTGGCCGAGGTCCTTGCTGATGGTCGGCGACTTCTTGCTCAGCATCATGATGTCGATCGGCGCGTCGATCGCCTTCTCGGAGTCGTACTGGGCGCCCATGTTGGGCCAGGCGAAGAAGTCGAGGTCGTCGAGGTCGGCCTTGTTGCCGGTCGCCGCGAACTGCTGGGACACGAACAGGCCCAGCATGTACATCCCCGCCTTCTTGTTGACGACCTGGTCGGCCGCCTGCTGCCAGGTCTGGCCGGCGAGGCCCGGCGAGTAGTAAGGGACGATCTCCGCCCACTTGCTGAAGACGTTGGCCAGCTTCGGGTCGGTCCACTTCTGCTTGCCCGTGCAGAGCTCGGTATGGAAGGTGTAGCCGTTGAGGCGCAGGTTGATGATGTCGAGCGTTCCCTGCGCGGGCCAGCCGTCCTTGTCGCCCATCGCGATCGGGATTAGGCCGTCCTTCTGCATCTGGACGCAGAGCGCCTTCAGCGCGTCCCAAGTGGTCGGGATCTGGTAGCCGTGGGCCGCGAAGACGCTCTTGCGGTAGAAGAGGGCCCACGGGTAGTAGTCGACGGGGACGCCATAGATGTTGCCGTCGTTGCCCTTCACCGACTCGGCGAAGGCGCTCGTGAAGTTGCCCTTCACCTTGTCCCAGGTGTCGTTCAGGGAGGTGGCGAGGCCCTGGTCGGCGAAGAAGCGCATGCGGTGGCCGCTGAACCAGGTGAAGACGTCGTCGGGCGTGCCCTGCAGGTAGGAGCTGATCTGGTCCTGGAAGGTGCCGTGGTCGACCGTGTTGAGCTTGACGTTGGTCCCGCCGTTGGCGGTCTTGAAGGCGGCGACGACCTGCTGCATCCCCTTCAAGGGACCGGGGTCCGACTGGTTGTTGCCGATCGACAGCGTGCCGCCGGTGGTGGTCGTGCTGGAGCCCGTGGTGGCGCCGTTGCCACAGGCGGCGAAGAACGCCGCCATGCTCGTGTAGCCGGTCAGCTTGAGCATCTCCCGGCGCGAGAGGTCGAGGCTGAGCGGCAGCTCCCTGCCGAGCAGCGGGACCC
This sequence comes from Candidatus Dormiibacterota bacterium, assembly GCA_036564345.1. Lineage (GTDB taxonomy): Bacteria > Chloroflexota > Dormibacteria > Dormibacterales > Dormibacteraceae > UBA6019. Next base: position 11,334 of record DATCOZ010000182.1, read on the forward strand.
CGGCCCTGCGCGGCGACGAGGAGCGACTGGTTACCGGGGAATCACCCATTAGCTACCCCTCCTACTTGAGTCGGGCTGGTGAAGGCAATGTCTCCGTGTGCCGGACGCAGCGCGGAGCGATTGGCGAAACGATACAGGGTCGATCGGTTTTGTCAACATTCAAGTCCAGGTAGTGATCGCTATTGCTCGAACGTGATCGCTTCGGGTAACATCGGCCGCGATGCTGGCGGTCGAGAGGAGGCGGCGCATCGCGGAGATCATTCGCGCGCGCGGGGTTGTCGCCGTGGCCGACATGGCCGAGGCGCTGGGCGCTTCGGAGATCACGCTTCGGCGCGATCTCCGGATGATGGCCGACCAGGGCCTGCTGATGCGGACCCATGGGGGAGCGGTGCTGCCCGCCGGCCTGGCCCACGAGCCGACCTACTCGGAGAAGGCCAGCCAGGCCGCGGCCGAGAAGGCCGCGATCGCGCGCCTCGCGGTGAGCATGGTGCGGGCCGGCGACTCGATCGTGCTCGGCCCCGGCACCACGACGCTCGCCCTCGCTCACCTGCTCGTCGGCTTCCCGGAGCTGACGGTCGTGACCAACTCCCTGCTCGTCGCCCAGGCCCTGATGCCGGCCGGCCGGGTGGAGGTGATCCTGACCGGCGGCACCCTTCGACGCTCGATCCATGCCCTCGTCGGCCCGGCTGCGGAGGACTCCCTGCGCTCGCTGCGCGCATCGCAGGCCTTCATCTCCGGCAACGGGCTCACCGCGGAACGCGGGCTGAGCACGCCGAGCCCGCTGGTGGCCGCGGCCGACCGCGCGCTGGCTGCCGCGGCGCAGCAAATCGTGGTGCTCGCCGACAACACCAAGGTCGGCCTCGAGACGATGTGTCAGACGGTCCCCCTGCACCAGATCTCGACCCTGATCACCGACGACGGCGCCGACCCCGAGCAGGTCGCCGCGATCCGCGAGGTCGGGGTCGAGGTGCGTGTCGCCGAGGTCGGTGGCCGCCTCGGCAGCGTTGGCGAAATTGCCTGAGCCGAGCGCCAGGTCGTCTGCCGACGAGCGCGGCGCCGCGCCTCGGCCACCTGCCGCGCCCCTGAACCCGCTCCTCAGCAAGGTCGAGCTGGAACTTCCCGACGGCCGCTACCTGCTCGCCTACCGGCAGGTGGAGGCGGCTGCCCCCGATGTCTGAGCTGCGCTTCGACCCCCTCCGTGGCGAATGGGTCGCCCGTGCCAGCGACCGCAACGACGTCAGGACCTACGTCAACGACACCAAGCCGGAGAGGACCGCCGCCGAGCTCCGCCAGGCCGACCGGGCCGCCACCTTAGGGCGAACCCGGTGAGGCACTGCTGACCTCGTCCGAAGTTACGGGCGGCCAACTCCAGGTCGCCCGTGGGAGAATCCCGAAAAGAGAGATGGGTTTTACTCACTGGCCGATCATCCTGATCTTCGTCATCGTGCTGATCATCCTTGGGCCGGGCAAGCTGCCCCAGATCGGCGGCGCGATCGGCGGCGCGATCCGGGAGTTCCGCAAGTCGACCACCGAAACCAAAGCCACGCCCGCGGACGGGACGACCGACGCGGTCGCGGCCGTGGCGGCGCCGGCGGCGCCGAACAGGGGGACCGTCCCTCCTGTCGAGGACGCGCCGGAGGCACCCAAAGCCTGACGGGATCGGCCTGAGGTAGCAGCGATGGCCATCCTCGACAGGGTCCTGGGCCGCGGCCCGGCCGGCCAGGACGACATCGAGGCGTCCCGGATGACGATCCTCGAGCACCTCGAGGCGCTCCGCCGGGTCCTCATCATCTCGATGATCGCCTGGGGTCTCTGCACCCTGGTCGCCTTCTTCTTCTGGCAGCGCCTGCTTGACTTCCTGATCTCGCGCGGCAACGTCGCCAAGCTCACCTATTTCACCCCGACCGGTGGCATCACGCTGGGCCTGAAGATCGCCCTGGTCGTCGGCCTGGTGGTGGCGGCGCCAGTCTGGATCCAGCAGGCATGGTGGTTCGTCAGCCCCGGCCTCCACCGCAAGGAGAGGAGGTTGGTGCTGCCCCTGGTCGTCGCGACGATCGTCTTCTTCGCGATCGGGGTCGCCTTCGCCCTCTTCTCGCTGCCGCTCTTCATGCGGATCCTGTCCTCGTTCGCTCCGAAGGACTTCGTCTACCTCCCGGTCGGGGAGGACTACCTCAACTTCATCCTCTTCCTGATCCTCGGCTTCGGGATCGTGTTCGAGCTGCCGGTGGTGGTCTTCACGCTCGGCCTGCTGGGGATCATCTCCTCGCACTGGCTTTACGCAAACCGCTTCTACTGGGTCATCGGCATCGGCATCCTGAGCAACGTGATGACACCCGGCGTGGACCCGATCACGCCACTGTTCATGTGGATCCCGCTCTACCTCTTCTGGGAGGCGACCGCGCTCATCCTGAAGCTGACCGGGCGGTAAGCCCGCGGAGGAGCTGCGGCAGATCCGGCGTTTCGATTCCGGACGGGTTCTGGACGCGGCGCAGCTTAGTCCGCATTGGCGACTCTCCACCCAGCGGGGGAGAGTTACCCCTACTTCGCCGGCTGCGCCCGACCGGCGTAGAGGAGGTGGCCGGTGATCCCGAGGAGGGATGGGTCGGTGGCCGCACCGTAGGCGATGTCGAGGAGCGCCTCGTAGGCTTCCGCATCCCGCTCGCGCAGCTCGGCCACCTGGTCCTGGGCGAGGTAGAGGAAGCTCTGGGAGGCCATCACCCGGAGCGTTTCGAAGCCTCTCGCCTCGAAGAAGGGAGTCACCTCGGCAGGGCGGTAGAGGTAGGCCTCTGTGAACCGCCCCGCCTCGTCGTTCCGATAGACGCCGTCCTCGAGCGCGCGGCGTACGTCGGCCAGGCGGCGCGAACCTGCTTCGAGCAGGACGCCGAGGAGCCACGAGTAGCGCGCCATGACGGTTGCGAGTAGGAGGCCGCCGGGCCGGAGCACGCGGCGCACCTCGCGCGCCGCCTGCTCTCGGTCCGCGGCGGCCACGAGGTGATAGAAGGGACCGAGGGCGAGAACCGCGTCGAACTCGCCGGCGGCGAAGCGACCGAGGTCGCGAGCGTCGACCTCGAGCACCGCCTCCGCCTCGACGCCCGCCGCGGCCAGCTCGCGCCGGGCGATCTCCAGCAGCCCCGGTGAAAGGTCGGCGAGGACCACCCGATGGCCGCGGTTCGCAAGCCAGATCGTCCATCGCCCCGGTCCGCCGCCGAGATCGAGGACTCGGGCACCCGGCGGCAGCAGCTCCTCGAACGCGCGCCGGTGCAGCTCCTGCTCGACGGCACCCTCGTAGGGGTTGTCCAGGCGGTGCCACTCGCTTTCGCCGCGGGCGTCGTAGTAGGCGCGGACGGGGTCCTGCCGATCGCTGTCGGGCATTTGCGGCCTAGCTAGCCGCCAGCGTTTGCGGCGCCGATTCGGACCTGCCAGGCGGAACGAGCACGGTCGAGATCGCGATCGTCAGCACGACAGTGGCCAGGATCGCGGTGAACAGCTCAGCGGGGATGCGGGTGCGGTCCCCAGGTCGGGCACCGCCTCGGCCAGGAGAGTCAGCCTCAGCTGCTCTCCGCCGCTCGGCGCGCCACCGCGAAGTAGCAGGCCAGGTGGTCGCCGTCGTCCAGGTGGAGGTAGGCGAGCCCCAGCCACAGCCCGGGAGCCACCTCGCGCACCTCGTCCACGACGTCGCGAACCAAAGGGGGGTTGCCGTCGTGGCCGTAGTCGAGGTGAACGCTGTCGAAGTCGCCGGCCTTGGATGGCCCGATCGAGGTCTCGAAGTGAAACCAGCTCACACGCTCCCCGAGCAGGCGGTTGACGCCGTGGCCGTGCTCGGCGGTCTCGTGCTCGAAGGTCTTGCCCTGCCAGGGGAAGAGTCCCGACTTCGCGAAGCGGTCGAGCCAGCGGCGCACGTGCGGCTCCTGGGCCCGGGGCGCCGCGAGCATGCGGCCATCGAGCTTGCCGTCCAGGTCGGCCAGGCGAGGCGTCTTCGCCTGGCGATAGAGCTCCATCAGCCCATCCGGTGGGAGCCTGGCGAGGTCGTCGAGCGTGAGCCGCCGCGCGGTCCGTCTGGTGGTCGCCATGCCCCTATTCTGACTGCGGACTTTTCGTCCGGCGAGGCCGGTCTGTGCGAACATTTGCTCGCTGTGACCTCGAACCAGGTGGATGAGCTCGGCCTCAACACCGCGGACCCGGTGACGCTGGTCGTCGATCTGAACTGTGCCTTCGCCTCAATCGAGCAGCAGCACGATCCCGGCCTGCGCAACCGGCCGGTCGCGATCGCCGCCTACGCCACCGACGCCGCCACCATCGTCTCCTCCTCCCGCGAGGCTCGCGACCTGGGGATCAAGACCGGCATGCGGGTCTACGAGGCCAAAGCGATCTTTCCGGAGGTTCTCATCCGGGAGCCGAACCCGCCGCTCTACCGCGCCGCCTCCGACCAGCTCATCGAGATCCTCGAGCGGCACACGCCCGATGTCCTCCGGATGTCGATCGACGAGGCGTCCCTGAACCTGGCCGGGACGCCCGACCTGGTCCGGCTCGGCCCGGAGGGTGTCGGCAAGGCGATCAAGGCGGCCCTTCGCGAGGAGGTCGGCGAATGCGTGACCTGCTCGGTGGGGATCTCGACCTCGATCTGGATGGCCAAGCAGGCGTCCAACCTCGACAAGCGGGACGGCCTCTCGCGGATCGACCACCGCAACCTGGTCGCCGTCTTCGAACGCCTCGAGCTGACCGACCTTTCGGGCATCGCCGAAGCAAGCGCGCGCCGCCTCGCTCGCGGCGGCATCCGGACACCGCTGCACTTTCTCCGCGCGACGGTCGAGCAGCTTGGACTGGCCGGCATGAGTCCCGAGGTCGCCGACAGCTGGCGGCGCCGGCTGCGCGGCTTCGAGGCCGGCAGCTTCACGAGCGCCGCGCGCAAGAGCTACAGCCACTCCCACGTGCTCGCCCGGGCAACGAGCTCGCGGGCCGAGCTCGAGGAGCTCCTGATGCGGCTGTCGGAGATGGTCGGGCGGCGGTTGCGCGCCGCCGGCCGGCGTGGAGGCGTCGTCTCGGTGAGCGTCGTCTACCGGCCCGACGCCGGCCATTTCTCGAAGCAGTCGAAGCTGGCCACCTCGATCGCGACCGGGGAGGAGATCTACCAGGCCGCGCTGAAGCTCCTGGCGGCAAGGGAGTCGGGGCGCGAGATCGGCACGTTGGGCGTGGGACTTTCCGCGCTCAGCGACGAGGAATCCGGCCAGCTCGACCTTTTCGGAGGCCAATCGCCGCCCCGCAACGTACGGCTGGAGGCGGCCATGGACGCGATCCGCGACCGATTTGGCGAGGACGCGGTCCAGCGATCGCGCCTCCTCGGCCGTGCCCCTGTGGTGCGGGACCGGATCGCCTTCGGAAACACCGGGCACCCCGACGAGACGAGACCGCCGCCCCGGCCCTGAAACTCCCGGCGTGAATCGCCCCGCCTACTCAGGAGCTCGGATGCCCAGCTCGTCGAAGTGCTTCAGGAGGTCGCCGGGATCCTCGTAAACGCGGTAGGCGCCGGCCCTCTCCAGCTCCTCGCGGCCGTAGCCGCCTGACAGCAGCCCGATGCCGAGCGCCCCGGCCCGCTGGGCCGCCAGGAGGTCCCAGACGCTGTCGCCGACGACGAAGCAGCCTGCTGCCGGTACCCCGAGGGCGGCGGCCGCGGCGAGGAAGAGGTCTGGGTTGGGTTTCGCGTAGTCGACCTGGTCGCGGGTGATGACAGGCACCTCGGCTGGGATCGCCAGCGCCTCGAGTGAGGGTCGGGCGGTCGCGTCGCTGCCACTCGTCGCGATCGCCCAGGGAACGTCCAGCGTGGTCAGCGCCCGCAGCAGCTCGCGAGCGCCGGGCAGCGGGCGGACCTGGTCGAGCCGGCGGCCGTAGGCATCGGCGTGGAGGCCTTTGAGGCGATCGGCGTCCTGCCGCGTCAGTTCGTGCCCCGTCTCGCGGGTCAGCGCCTTGACGAAGAGTCCGCCGCTCATCCCGATGCGCCGGTGGATCCGCCACACGGAAAGCTCGATCCCCTCCGCCTCGAGTGCCTCCCGCCAGGCCAGGACGTGCTGGTACACGCTGTCCAGAAGGGTGCCGTCGAGGTCGAAGAGCATGGCCGGCCGAGAGGAGCGTCCGGCGCCGGGGTCCTGCATGGCTCTCAAAGTACAGCGGAGGGCACGTACGGCTGCCCCGTCGGACCATTCTCAGGTCGAACGCGAGCCCACCGGCTGACTCAGCGGTGCAGCGCCCTCAGGCGGCGGTCAGCAAGCTCTCGGATCTTGCCAGTGCGGCGATCTGCTTCAGCCCGCCGCTCGGCGCCCTGGCGCAGGTCCGTCGCCACCTCGACGGTGTGACCCCTCCGGTCGTGACCGAGGCGGCGCTCCCAACCCCGCCTGTCGCTCCGAGCGCGGCGCGACGAGTCCGCCCGGCGTTCGCCATCAGCCCGCGCCGCGTGGAGGCGATCGATCTTAACGGCGAATGCCTCGAACTCGTCGATGAGCTCCGTCCCCAGCTCGGGAAGGACGATGCCGACCGCCTCCAGGAAGCCGCCGGCCCGGTTCATGTATTTCATGGCGGACACCATCGAGCTGGGAAGCTGATGCCCGAAGGGGCCTTCCCTGGCTGCCTTGTCGATGGCTGCCTCAGCGCTGGCCAGCATGTCCTCGAAGCGCAGCCGCGCCCGCTGGACACGATCTTCCATTTCCGTTTCGAGAGCATGAACCTCCGCGGCCGGAATGCCAAGAGGGCAATTCGCGGCCGGGCTCCTCACCTGGCCCAGGGGTCGAAGTCGACCTCGAGCTCCTCCTGCGGTGGTCGCTCCGACTCCGGCACCCGGGACAGGTTGATGCGGATCCGGGTCCAGAGCGAGCTCCGCCCCCGCATCGAGTCGACCAGCACGTCGGCCGGCGCCAGGTAGTCCCAAACACCCGGGTGGCGCGCCCGCCAGCGGTCCAGGCCCTCCCGCGCCTCGCGCTCGCTGCCCGCCCGCGCGACCTCGATCAGCGGGACCGTCGTGCGGCGCCGGCCAGTGGGCCCGGCCGTCTTGCCAGGCGCGGGCGGAGGAACCTCGCCGCTCCTTCGCTTCGAGGGCTGAACCCGGGGTGCCTCGCCGGCCTGTTTCGCGAAATGGGGGGGCCAGGGCGCGTCCGGCAGGCCGGCCGCCTCGTGCTCCGCCGCCAGCTCCAGCAGGCGCTCGATCGAACCGGGCGCAGCGTCCATCTCCTCCGCCGGGTCGCCGGCGGCCGCGAATCGGGCGGGGACGGTGTCGATCGTGAACGAGGTGGCGTCGCTGCCGGCGACCTCCTCCCAGCGAAGTGGCGTCGACACCCTGGCGTCCGGCGTCGGCCGCACCGAGTAGGCCGAGGCGATGGTGCGGTCCTTTGCGTTCTGGTTGTAGTCGAGGAAGACGCCGTGACGCTCCTCCTTCCACCATTTCGAGGTGGCCAGTCTCGGGGCTCGGCGCTCGACCTCGCGGGCAAGCGCGACCGCGGCTCGGCGGACCTCGGGAAAGGTCCAGCGCGGCTCGATCCGGCAGTAGACGTGGATCCCGCGGGAGCCCGAGGTTTTCGGCCACCCGACCAGGCCCATGTCGGCGAGCACCTGGCCCGCGACAAGGGCCACTTCGCGCACCTGCTGCCATTCGACGCCCGGCACCGGGTCGAGGTCGACGCGCAGCTCGTCGGGGTGGTCGAGGTCCTCGGCACGAACCGGGTGCGGGTTGAGGTCGATGCAGCCGAGGTTGATCACCCAGATCAGCTGGGCCGCATCCCGAACGACGATCTCCCTCGCCGTCCGCCCGGACGGAAAGGAGAGCTCGACCGTCTCGATCCAGTCCGGCGCGTTGGCGGGCGCGCGTTTCTGGAAGAATGCCTCGCCACCGGCACCTTCGACGAAGCGCTTCAGCGCCATCGGCCGTCCGAAGACGCCCCGAACCGCGCCTTCGGCGACGGCGAGGTAATAGTTGACGAGGTCGAGCTTGGTGTGGCCGGTCCGGGAAAAGAAAACCTTCCCCGGGTTGGTGATCACCACCTCGCGGCCGGCGACCTCCAGGACTTCAGCGTCCGGCATGCGCTGACACTACAGGGGCCGTCCGCGGCGACGACGAGCGGAGGAGAAGGCCGCTAGCCCCGAGCGATGGTCGCCTCGATCGAGCCCTGGTGGGCGCGCATGTGGCCGATCAGAACCAGCTCGACCCGCTGCGCGATCGACATCGGACCGGCCGGCGTGTCGCCCGACTGGTCGAGCTGGTCGTCCGGGATGTCGCGTACGGCCGCGGCGAGCCGGGGGCCGCTCTCGCGCAACGCGCGGAGGACCACTTCCCGGCTGATGTCCGCCTGCTTCGCCGCATGTTCCGCGTTGATCTCCCGGAAGTTGACCGGGGGCAGGGGTCGCCCCTCGAGGATCAACTGGATCCGGTTGACGATCCAATCTCCCGAGATGGCGACGTGGTGCGCGATCACGTTGACCGTACGGCCCTCGTCCTCGTCGTTGATCCGCTTCGGGTGGTTCTTTCCGGGGAGCCGCCATTGCTCATCGGTCAGTGACTCGATGAGCCGGATGAAATCGTTCTGGGCCGTCTCGAACTGAGTCGCGAGCTGGGCGGACCGTATGTCATTCGAAGCAGGCATTGCCAACATTGTCCTCCCCTTGCGCCGGCCACCGAGGGAAGACGCCGAGCCAGGACCCAGCCATCATGTCCGGGACGTGGATCAGCTCCATGGCGGGTGACCCGCAGCCGTCGTCGACGCTCTGCCCGGGTTGCGGGCTCAGCCTTCCCGCCAGCGGCCTGTCCTGGGATCGCAAGCTCTTCGCGTCACCCGAGTGCTGGCAGGTCTACGGCGAGGTCGCCGGTTTCGAGCTCGCCCATCCCGAGCTCGTGGGCAGGTTTCACCAGCTGACCGTCGACGCCTATGGGGCACAGCACAGCGGAGGCGACGGGCGCGGGATCCGGATCGCCTACTCGCTGGTCGGCCTCCACCTCGCCCTCGACCGCGGCTGGACCGGCCTCGAGGTTCGCCGAGCCCACCAGGCGATGGGGCGCCCGCAGCCCTCCTGGCCCGCCTTCCTCCGCCCCACCGACGTTGCCACCCTGACGGTTCTCGACGTCGCGCTGGCCGGGGTCCGGGCAGACGCCGTCGCCGGCCACGCCGCCGCGGTCGAGCGCTGGGCGGTCGCCGTGTGGGCCGGCTGGGCGCAGCGCCACGCCGAGATCGCGGCGCTGGCGGCTCGCCTTGTCGAGAGACCGCGTTCGTGACAAACCAGCAAGCCGGGCATTGCCAAGTTCTTACGCTCCAAATATCATGCTTCGCATCAGGAGGACTCGGAGCTTTGGGGTGGGCCCAGATGGAGGCATCGGTGGTCAAGGCAGAGAACTCGCGCTCCCGCCGTTCGGCTCCTTCGCAGGCGACGCGTGTCAAACCGACCGCGCCGGTTCCCATCGCATTCTGCGCCGGCTGCGCACGCGAGGTCCTGGGCGGGGCGGTCATCGTGAAAGGCACCCGCTACTGCAGCCTCGAATGCGGGATGGCGGCCGCCATTCCCGGCCACTACATCGGTTGACGGGTTCATTTCGAAGCAGCGCCCTGATCTCTTCGACTGCCGGGATGGTGACCCTCGGCGATGTCCGGTCTCTTGCGGAGAGCCTGCCGCTCAGCCTTGAGGCGCTCGTGCGCCGCTGTGTGAAGTTTCGCGTCGGACGGATCGTCTACCTGGCCTTCTCTCGCGATGAGACGGTGATGGGCTTCGCCTTCCCGAAGGAAGAGCGGGAGTGGCTGATCGGCGGGGAGCCCGACAAGTTCATGCTGCCGGCAACGTCCGACCTCCGCTACAACTGGGTGCTCGTCCGGCTGGCCGCTCTCGAGCAGGCCGAGATGCGCGAGCTGGTGGTGGATGCCTGGCGGATGGTCGTAACCGACCGGGTCGCCAGCGCTTACGATCAGGGCAGGCGTCTCTGATCGCCGAAGCTGAAGTCGGCGCCGTGCAACGAATCGAACAGGAGGTGATCTTTCAGAAATGAAACGGCCTTTCAAAGCCATCGGGATCGGTTGGATCTTCGCGGTGGTCGCTCTCGTAGTGGCACTGCTGGCACTGGTCGGATTTGCCGTGCCGTTCCTCAGCAATCCGCTCGTGCTCATCATCCTGCTGGCGCTCGCGATGCTTCTCTGAAAGCTTCCACTGTGACGTCGAGCTGAGCTTCGGCCCGTGGCATCGTGGTCCGAGTTCGAGGACGCGGAGCCGGAGTTCGCCTCGCGCGTGCGCGCGCTTCTGACATCGCGCAAGCACCTCACGATCGCCACCCTCCGCCGCGACGGATCGCCCCGGATCAGCGGCAGCGAGGTCGAGTTCGCCGAGGGACAGCTGCGGATCGGTTCGATGCCGGGCGCCCTCAAGGCCCTCGACCTGCGCCGCGATCCCCGCATCGCGATCCACGGCCCGACTGACGATCCGCCCGGTGACAATCCCCGCGGCTGGCGTGGGGAGGCAAAGGTCGCCGGCACCGCCGCCGAGGTCGATTCCGGAAGCACCGCCCACCGCTTTCTCATCGACATCCAGGAGGCGGTCATCACGCGCCTCAACGAGGCCGGCGACCGCCTCCTGGTCGAGTCCTGGAACCCGCTCCGCGGCCGCCGGGTGCTGGAGCGGGAGTAGACGCCGCCGCCGGCCTCTAGCGCCGAAGAGCCGAACCCCCTGCCGTCCTGGCTCACCCCCGGCCTGCCCGCGAAGGCGCGGACCACTTCCGCGTAGCGCTCGTCAGCGGTCAAAACCGACATGGTGAGCCACTTTTTCGCGGGCCGCCCTGAATTCAGACCGGGTGCTTTCGCCGCCAAGAGCGTTAACTCCGACGAATTGGCAATGGAGTACCGGCCCGGATCCAAAGAAGACTTCGACCGCCTGTACCAGGTGTCCTACCAGCGCGTTTTCCGCACGCTGGCGACCATCCTGGGTGACTCCGCCGCGGCCGAGGACTGCGCCCAGGACGCCTTCCTGAAGGCCTTCCGGGCATGGCCGCGGTGGAAGGCCGACTCCCCGGCAGAGGCCTGGATCCATCGGATCGCGATCAACACCGCGCTCTCCTTCATCCGCCGGAGGAAGCTCCGCGAGGTGGGTGAGCTGATTCGCCGCTTGGGCCGGCCGGTGGAGCGAGACCCGGTGGCCGAGGCGCTGGATGGCGAGGTGCTGGCCGAGATCCGCCGGCTTCCGGCGAAGCAGGCCGCCGTGGTCGTCCTCCGGCATCTCCACGGCTACACGAACCGGGAGATCGCCGCCTCGATGGGCGAGCCGGAGAGCACCATCGCGAGCCGGCTCCTGGTCGCCAAACGGACGCTTCGGGCACGTCTTCGAAGCTATGTGGACCCGGAATCCGATACTTCCGCCCAGTTGAGCGTCTCTTCTGCCGAATGAACATCAACGGCGGCGACGGCCTCGAGCGGTTCCTCGAAGGGGAGCTCCAGAAGGCCGCCGGCAAGCTCCAGGGGCCCAACCCCCTTGCCGGACAGTCCGCCTACCACGCTGTCTTCGCAGCAGGAGGAGCCGCTTTGTCACCTTTGTCATCGATCCTGGCGTTCGCGACCACCAAGGCCGCGATCGCGGCCGCGGCGGCCACGATCGTCGTCGGTGGTGCCGCGGCAGGCACCGTCGCAACAGGCAGTCCGAACCCGGTCAATTGGGGCCAGGCAGTCGTCCAGGCGGTGCAGGGCTGCAAGACCGCTGAGGCGGCGAACGACGCCGCTGGCTCCAGCTCCGACACCACCGGCAGCCACGCGTCGGCCGCCCGTCAGAACATCGGCCAGTGCGTCAGCGCGTTCGCCAAGCTGCACGGCGCCGCCCAGCGGGCGCTCCATTCCAAGGCGAGCGACGCGCGTGCGAACCACCCGACCGGCAAGCCCAGCGATACCCCCGGCAAGTCGAACGATCATCCCAAGGGAAAGCCGAGCGACGTGCCGAACGGCAAGCCCAGCGACGAGCCCGCGGGCCAGTCGAACGATCATCCCGGAGGCCCGCCGAGCGGAGTCCCCGCCGGCAAGCCATCGAGCAAGCCGTCCCAGTAAACCGACTTTCAACTCGAGGGGAAGGGGCCCGGCACCGCGCCGGGCCTTTTTCTTTTGAGGCGCTCCTTTTTTCAGGGCGTGGCGATGGCCGGGTCCATCGCCCGCGCCCGGGCGTAGGCGTCCCGCGCCGCCTGCTGGTTGCCAAGCGTGCTCTGAGCATTACCCAGCTCGACCCAGGTAGCCGCGTCATCGTCGCCAAGGTCGCCGGCGCGGCGCAGCTCGGCCGCGCCGGCCGCAACGCGTCCTGCAGCAACCAGCTCCTCACCGAGCGCGCGGTGGTAGCGAGCCTGGAGCGGGTCCAGCGCTACTGCCTGCCCGGGCTGACTGGCGTGGTAGGCGACGTCGGCGACAAGCGGGAGGATCCCGAAGTACACCGCTCCGGCGAGCGTCGCGATGCCCGCCGCCAGGATTGCGACCGGGGCCGGCCGCGGGGTGGCTGATGTCGCGGTGTCAGGGTGGTGGGCGGCCGACCAGCCGACCCCCGCCAGCAGCCAGAGGGGACCCGTCGCGGGAACCCAGTCGAAGTTGACTGCGGCCCACGCGCCGTAGGCTGCGATCGCCGCCAGCAACGCTCCGCACTCCTCCCTGCGCCAGCGGCCGGCGCGGAGCGTCTCCACCGTGTAAGCGGACCAGAACCAGACCGCCGCCGCCAGGCCGACCAATCCCTGCGCCACCGCGAGGTCGAGCGGCTGGGAATGGGCGCGGTCGAAGGTGATCCCGGGCAGCAGGCCGTGCGCGTAGGCGCCGAAGACCAGGCCCATGGCGTCCTCTCCCCAGCCGAAGAGCGGCCGGGCCTGGATCATCGGGAGCACCCGCTCCCAGAGCGCCAGCCGCAGCGTGTAGGGATCCGAGTTCAAGGTGGCCAGCCGCCCGACCGCCGCGGCCGCGGCGGCCAGCAGCAGCAGGGCGCCGCCGGCCACGGCCCAGGGCGTGTACCGCCGGGGCAACCGCAAAGCGACGACGACGAGCGCTGCCAACAGCGCGCCCAGCCACGCACTGCGCGAGGTCGAGGCCGCCAGGCCGATCACGACCACGGCCAGCACCGGCGCCCAGCGCCAGCCCCGCCGGAACAGGCGGTCGAGCAGGATGGGCACCGCCATCGCGTCGAGCACCCCCAGCAGAGAGGCGTTGCCGAGGTTGCCATCGGGCCGTGCCAAGCCGCCGACGAGGCCGTACTGGAAGGCGATCCACTCCCAGGCCGCCTCGATCGATGCGACGAGGCAGCCGAAGAGAAACCAGCTGAGGGCCCTCCGCCGGTCCGCCTCGCCGGCCCCGGAAAGCAGCCAGACCGTGACGCAGAGCAGCAGCACGTAGGCCACCCGCACCACGGCGGACTCGTAGCGCAGGTACTGTCCGACAACGCTAACCGGGAGCGAGACCGAGAACGCCATCCCAAGCAGCGCCGCGATGACGACCGCGAGGGCCGGCAAACCCAATCGCCATCCGAGCGGGACCAGCGAATCCTTGAGAACCAGGCCGGTCAGGAGCAGTCCCACGGCGCAGGCCACCAACAGGAGGACGACCCGGGGCAGGATGTAGGCGTCCACGGCGAAGGGCACCTGGAGCACGGGGAAAAGAGCCGCCACCACCGCGGGCCAGAAGCGGGCGATGCGTGTCAGCGCAAACAAGGTTTGGGACCCATTCGCCTCCAACTTGTATCGCACACGGACTCTGATCTATCCTCGCCGCACGGGGTAAGACAGGCGGCGCTCAATACGGCGCCAACGTGAAGGGGGATTCGGCTTTGCGCAAACGCAGCGTGCTCCTGCTCGTCATGTCATTGATGGTCGCCATCGCGTACAGCGGATCGGCGGCTTCAGCGTCGGGCTCCGGGGTGGGGAACCTCCCCCAGGGAACCCAAACCAATGCCGACTACGCCGCCAGCTACGCGGCGCGCGGGGTGACCAACGTTTTCGCAACCACCCAGAAGACGAGCTGCTACCGGCCCGAGAACCCCTATTTCGCCAGCCTCGGTCCGAACGACGGCTTCGACGGCATGTCTCCCTGCAACGGGACGGCCAACACGGGCGAGGACGTCGGCCTGGCGCCATATCCCACCCAGGCCGGCAGCAACCCCGGGTTTCCCGCCACCCAGCCGATGCTGGTCAAGGACCACTCCGAGTCCGACATCCGCGTCGACCCGACCAACCTGAACCACGTCATCGGAACGGTGAAGTGGTTCGTGAGCGCGGAGGGATACAACCACGTGATGGGGTTCTTCGAGTCTTGGGACGGGGGCACGACCTTCTCCGTCCAGGGCCACGTTCCCGGCTATGAGGGCTGGACTGACAACACCGATCCCGTCGGCGCCTTCGACGCCTTCGGCAACTACTACTTCCTCCAACTCGGCTACCAGTTCTACTACAACAACGACGGCAGCCATAACTACCAGATCAACCCGAACAAGGAGCCGAATCCGGCGTTCCGGCAGAGGTGATCGCCATCTCGGTGCGGCCCCATGGCGCGACCCTTGCCGACCAGTGGTCGACGAACCGTGCCGGTCAGCCCGACATCGTCGCCAGCTACCCGGCCAAGGGTCGCGAGCCCGACAAGCAGTGGATCGCGATCGACACCAACCCCAGGAGCCCCCATTTCGATCGTATCTATGCGATGTGGACCATCTTCGACGGCGTCTCGGCGGTGCCCGTGGCGTCCTTCGCCGACGCCCGGCCGGATGGCACCCACACCGCCTGGTCCGCACCGCGGGTGCTCCCGACCGCGGGTGGCAATCCGCAGGGCGACACCTACCTGCTGCCCCACGTCGACGGCAGCGGAACGGTGTACACGACGCTGACCAACTTCCAGCCGAAGCAGGGCTACTGCTGCACCAGCATCCTGCTCGACCGGTCGACCGACGGTGGCGTGACCTACCAGTCGGTATCGACAGTGGTCGACGGCGCCAACCCCCCGCCGCTGCTCTACCCGAACACCGCCTTACGGGACGGCATCGAAAACACCTTCACCGTAGGTAAGAAGCGAATGGGCAACGGCCAGTATCCGCTCTACGTCGCTTGGGAGGACCACAGCACGGGTTTCGGCAACCTGGTCCTGAGCTCGTCCGTCGACGGCGGCGCCACCTGGTCCGACCCGATCCAGGTCAACGACAATTTCAGCGGGAACGTCGACGAGTTTCAGCCGAACCTGACCGCCGCCGCCAACGGCACGATCAGCGTCGCCTTCTACGACCGGCGCCTGGTCTGCCCGGGGTTCGGCACGTCGGAGGCGCTGGGCGCCGGGCTGCTGCTCGACCAGCAGAACGCCCGCTACGCGGGGAGCCTGCCTCCCTACGGCGCACAGAACTATTGCGTCAACTCGAGCATCCAGTTCTACAGCGCGTGGCTGCACCCGATCGGCCATAACGTCCGGATCAGCGGGCACACCTGGGATCCGCAGCTGAACAGCCCTCGACCCCGCAGCATCGGCTCGTCGGAGGGATTCATCGGAGACTACTTCGGCAACATCCCGAAGGGATCGACCGACCTGACGACCTCGGTGAGCACCTTCGACGACGGGAGCAACCCGCACCACTACCAGCAGCAGGTGGTTGCGGCGATCGCGATTCCCTAGCGTTCGCAGCGGGGGGCCGGCCCGCC
>DATCOZ010000205.1:0-2057 GCA_036564345.1 Candidatus Dormiibacterota bacterium
GTCCCGCCCGCGGCCATCCGCCAGCTGAGCCTGCACGAGCCGGCGACCGAAATTCGGGACGAGCCGGCGCCGGCGGGGAGAGGGGCGCCGCTCCGCCCGCTCGGCCAGGTGCTCGACGGCTACCTCGTCGCTGAGGGACCCGAGGGGGTGATCCTGATCGACCAGCACGCAGCGCACGAGCGCGTCCTCTTCAACCGGTTCCAGGCCCGCCTCGAGGGCGGCCAGGTCCAGAGCCAGGCGCTGCTGCTGCCGGTGGTTGTCGAGCTGGAGCCTGCCACGATGGCCGCCCTGGAGGGCGAGGAGGAGACGCTTCGCTCGCTCGGCTTCGAATTCGAGGCGTTCGGCCCCAGGGCGGCCCGCGTCATGGCGGCGCCGGCCGAGATGCCGCCGGCTCGGATCGGAGGCGCCTTCCTGGAGGTGCTGGCCGGCCTCCGCAACCGCTCCGTCGACGAGGCGCTGGCTTCCCTCGCCTGCCACTCCGCCGTTCGCTTCGGCGACCCGCTCGAGCCGGCCGAACAGCGGCGGCTGATCGAGGAGTTGGAGTCGACGACCCCGGACGCAACCTGTCCGCACGGGCGGCCGACGCGGCTGGTGCTCGACTGGGAGGACCTGAAGCGCCACTTCCGGCGGAACTACTAGAAGAGATGCCGATGACGCCGTTCGACCGCCAGCTCGGCCTGCGTCTCCTCAGGCTGCACCAGCTGGTTTACGACCGCAGCGGCGGCCTCATCGGCCACCGGCTGGGGCACGTCAAGATGCTCCTGCTGCGCACCACCGGCAGAAAGAGCGGCGAGCGGCGGACGGCCGCCCTGCTCTACCTCGATGACGGCAACCGCTACGTCGTGGTCGGCTCGAAGGGCGGCAGCGACACGCCGCCGGCCTGGCTCCTCAACCTGGAGGCCGATCCAGGCGTTGAGGTGCAGGTGGGCACCAGGCGGTTTGCGGCCGAGGCACGCACGGCCACGCCGGCCGAGCACCGGCGCCTGTGGCCCAGGTTGACGCGGCTCTGGCCCGACTATCAGCGTTACCAGTCGCAGACCAGCCGCAGGATTCCGCTGGTGATCCTGACACCGGGCTCTTGAAAACGGTCCCGGCGATCCTCGGTCCGACCGCGGTCGGCAAGTCGAAGGTCGCCTTCGAGGTCGCATTGAAGCTGGCTGGCGACGTGCTCGTCGCCGACTCGCGGCAGGTCTACCGGCTGCTCGAGATCGCCACCAACAAGCCGCTGCCCGAGGACCGCGAGAAGGTCCGCTACCACGGGCTCGACCTGGTCGACCCCGAGCGGACCTTCAACGTCCACCAGTACGTCACAGCCGCGTCCCCGGTTCTGCGGTCGGTGCCGACGGTGATCCTCGAGGGCGGCAGCAACCTCTACGTCGACGCTCTCCTCGACGGGCTGACCCTGGCCGGCGTTCCCCCCCAGCCGGAGCGCCGGGCCGAGCTCGAGAAGCTGCCGGTCGGTGAGCTGGCCGCCCTCGTCCGCCGCCTCGATCCGGAGGTAGAGCTCGACTTCGCCAACCCGGTGCGGCTGGTCCGCGCGATCGAGGTGTTGGAGATCGCCGGCCCGCCCCTGAGCCGCCTTCGGGCTCGCGTCAAGCCACCCTGGGAAGGGGTGCGGATCGGCCTCCAGGTGCCGCTTCAGGTGCTCCACGCGCGGATCGCCGCGCGTTGCGTCCGGCAGCTGGAGCGCGGCCTGATCGAAGAGACGCGCGAGGCCCTGGCCGCGGGTGTCCCCGCGCTCTCGCAGGTCCTCAGCGGCACCGGCTACGCAGAGACGGTGGCCTACCTGGAGGGCAGGATCACCCGCGCCGAGCTTCCCGAGCTGATGGCGCGCAACAACCGGCGGCTCGCCAAGCGGCAGCTGACGTGGCTCCGGCGCGACGGCCGGATCCGCTGGTTCGAGGGGGGCGGCGATCCCGTCCCGGCTATCCTGAACTACCTCGAGGAACACCTGGCATGAGCGAGAAAACAGTCCCCACGGCCCGCCGGATGAGTCTCATCCCGCCCTACCTCTTCGCCGAGATCGATCGGAAGGTGAAGGCCAAGAAAGCGGCCGG
>DATCOZ010000333.1:0-3222 GCA_036564345.1 Candidatus Dormiibacterota bacterium
GCGGCCACCAGCGCGACCTGCTCGCCCCGGTAGCGAACCTCCTCGCCCACCCGGACCAGGACCGGCTGATCGGGCGGCTTGTGGAGGCTGTAGAGGCGAAAGCCGGGGATGTCGTCGGCGGTGAGCACCGAGCGGACGCCGGGCATCGCCAGCGCTCCCGAGGTGTCGATGGAGCGGATGACGGCGTGGGCGTGGGGGCTCCGGAGGGTCTTGCCGAAGAGCATCCCGGGCGCCACCAGGTCGGAGCCGAAGCTGAACTCTCCCCGCACCTTGGCCGGCCCGTCCGGCCGCGGCACCGACTCCCCGATCCGCCCTCGTGTTGTGCTAGGCATGGTGGACCTCGTGCAGCCGATCGCTGGCGGCCTTGATCTCGCGCGCCAGCTGCTCCTCGTCGGCGGTTAGCAGCCTGCCTTCCCGGACGACGACGCGCCCGTCGACCACGACGGCCTCGGCTCGGGCGGGCGGGGCCAACGCGATCGCCACCAGCGGGTCGGCGATCCCGGCCCGGCCGAGGTCGTCGGCCCGGTAAAGGGCCAGGTCGGCACGCTTGCCGACCTCGATCGTGCCGACGTCGTCGCGGCCGAGCACCCGGGCGCCGCCCTGGTTGGCGAGGGCGAAGGCACCCCTCGGGCTGAGGGCCGCCGCGGGGTCGCGGACTCCCAGCATCGCCGCGCGCAGCCGGGCCAGGAGGAGCGCCTGGTGGACCTCGGCGAGCAGGTCGTAGTCCTCGTTGCTGGCCGCTCCGTCGACGCCCAGGCCCACCCTGGCGCCGGCCGCGAGCAGCTCGGTGGAGGGACAGGCGCCGGCCCCCAGCCGCATGTTGCTGGAGGGGCAGTGGGCGATCCCGGTCTGGGTCCGGCCGAGCTCGGCTACTTCGGCCGCCGAGAAGTGGACGCCGTGCGCCAGCCAGACGTCGCCGCCCAGCCAGCCCCACTCTTCGAGCAGCTCAAGTGGCCGGCGGCCGAACTTCTCGACGCAGTACCGCTCCTCGTCGACGGTCTCGGCGAGGTGGGTGTGGAGGTGGACGCCCAGCCGGCGCGCGAGGGCGGCGGACTCGGTCATCAGGCGCGGCGTGACGGAAAAGGGCGAGCAGGGCGCGACCGCCACCCGCAGCATCGAACCCGGCGCGGGATCGTGGTACTTCGCCACCACCCGCTCGGTCTCGGCGAGGATCGCGTCGATGCCCTCCACCACCGAGTCGGGCGGCAGGCCGCCCTGGGACTCGCCGAGGTCCATCGAGCCGCGACAGGGGTGGAAGCGGATGCCGAGCTCTTCGCCGGCCGCGACCAGCGCCTCGAAGACGCCCGGCCGCCCGGCCGGAAAGACGTAGTGGTGGTCGGTCGTCATCGTGCAGCCGGCTAGGAGGAGGCGGCCGATCGCCGCCCGCGCGGCGGCGTGGACGACCTCCGCGTCGAGCTCCGCCCAGACCGGGTAGAGCTCCTTCAGCCAGCCGAACAGGCCCGCGTTGTAGGCGTAGCCGCGCGTGGCCCACTGGTACATGTGGTCGTGGGTGTTGACGAGGCCGGCGACCATCACGCAGTTGGGGAGGTCGAGGGTCTCGCCCGCCTCCGGCGCCGGCCCCGTACCGATCTCCACGATCTCCCCCCGGCGGCTGCGCAGCCAGCCGCTCTCCAGCTGCACGCCGGTGCCGGTCACCAGCACACCAGCGCGGACGACCAGGCTCACCGCGCCGCCCGCAACGTCTCTGCGGCGTTCTGAGCGGCCTCGAAGATCCGGAGATAGCCGGTGCAGCGGCAGAGGTTGCCGCTGAGCGCCTCCCGGAGCTGAAACTCGTCCGGCTCGGGGTTGCGGCGGAGCAGGTCGGAGATGGAGACGACAAAGCCCGGGGTGCAGAAGCCGCACTGGACGCCGCCGGCGCTGACCATCGCCGCCTGTACCGCGGCAGCCACCGGGTCGCCGGCGAGCCCCTCGACGGAGACCACCCGGGAGCCCTCGGCGGCAGTCGCCAGGACCAGGCAGGAGCAGACCAGCACACCGTCGAGGAGGACCGAGCAGGAGCCGCACTCGCCCTGCTCGCAGGCGTTCTTGGAGCCGAAACGGCCGAGGCGCTCGCGCAGGAAGTAGAGCAGCGACTCGCCCTCCCAGGCCTCCGCCTCGTGCTCCTCTCCATTGAGGTTGACGCGGATCAGCCGGCTCATGCCAGGGTGCCGGTTCGGGTAAGCGCCCGGCGCGCCATCACGGCGACGATGTGGCGCCGGTAACGCGCGCTGCCGCGCTGGTCGTCGATCGGCTGGGCGGCGGCCGCTGCCAGCTCGCCGAAGCGGGCGGTGGCGGCTTCGGAGGCCTGCAGCGGGCGGTCCCAGCCCGACTCCTCGTAGAGGCCCGCCGCCAGCTCCTCGGCCGCGCCGGCGCGGAGGATGGTCGGGCCCACCGAGCCGAGCGCGACCCGCACCGCCTTTCGCGTGCGGTCGACGACCATCGCCAGGTTGGCGACGGCGATGACCATCGCGTTCCGGGTGCCCGCCTTGAGGAACACCTGCGACGGCCCCGCGTCCTCCCACTCGACCGCGTAGACGACCTCGCCCGCCCTTCGCTCCGACTTGCGGGGCCCGAACATGAAGGCGGAGAAGGGCACTTTGCGATCCCCGCCGGCGGAGCGGAGCAGGATCGTCGCGTCGAGCGCGGCGAGGACTGGCAGGGTGTCGCCGGCGGGTGAGCAGGTGCCCAGGTTGCCTCCGATCGTGCCCGCGTTGCGGATCTGTGGCGAACCGATCGTCCGCGCCGCCTGGACCATCGCCGGGCTGCGCTCCCCCAGTGCCTCCAGCATCCGGGTGTAGGTGACGCCGCCCCCGAACGTCTGCCGGCCGTCGACCGCGACCTGCTGCAGCTCCTCGAGCTGCCCGATGGAGACCACGTGCTCGGGCCGGTCGCGCCCGAAGTTGATGCCGACCATGAGGTCGGTGCCGCCGGCCAGGAAGGTGGCGGCGGGATCGGCGAGCGCTTCCTCCAGGCTGCCGGCGATGGTGACCCTCACCCTGCCTCCAGCGGCAGCAGGCGAAAGTTCTTCACGTCGACGAGGCCGCGGTCGGTCAGCTTGAGGTCGGGGATGACGGAGAGGGCCAGGAAGCTGATCGCCATGAAGGGCGACTTGAGGGTCACCCCCATCGCTCTGAGGATCGCCTCCATCCGGGTCAGCCGCTCATAGACCTCGAGCAGCGGGCGGTCGCTCATCAACCCGGCGACCGGCAGCGGCAGCTCCGC
>DATCOZ010000257.1:0-1598 GCA_036564345.1 Candidatus Dormiibacterota bacterium
CGCCCTGCGCGCTGACGGCGCTCTGGACTTCCGCCAGGCTGGGGTTGTTGCCGAACTTGAGAAGGAACTGGGTGCCGCCCTGGAAGTCGATGCCGAGCAGAAAACCCTGAGTGGCCATCGAGACGATGCCCGGGATGATGATTATGAGCGAGGCCAGGAAGTACCAGTTCCGGGCGCCGATGAGGTTCAGGCTGCGCGGCGGCCGGGGCGCCACGGGCTGCGGGGGCGGCGGCACGGCCATCTCGGCCGGCTCCGCCTCCGCCACGGTCTCCAGCTCCTGCTCAGGCTCCACGCTGGACCCCGAGGAGACGCGCGTTGCGGAACCCGCCGCCCTGGTTGAGGACGATCGCCAGCAGGTTGTGGGTGACGATGATCGACGAGATCAGGCTGATCACGACACCGATCAGCAGGGTGAGCGCGAAGCCCTGGATCTGGGTCGGCGCGGCGAAGAGCAGGACCGCGCAGGTGATGGCGGTCGAGGTGTTCGAATCGCGGATCGCCGGCCAGGCACGGCGCACGGCGGCGTCGACCGCGGCGCCCACGGTGCGCCCGGCGCGCATCTCCTCCTTGAAGCGTTCGAAGATCAGCACGTTCGCGTCGACGGCCATGCCGACGCTCAGGATGAAGCCGGCCAGGCCGGCCAGCGTCATCGTCACCGGGATGGTCTTGAAGATGGCAAGCACGATCCCCGCGTAGATGAGCAGGGCGAGGCTGGCCAGGAAGCCGGGAAGGCGGTAGTAGGTGATCATGAAGATGATCACGATCACCAGGCCGACCAGGCCGGCCGCGATCGACCGCTGGACCGACTCGGCGCCCAGGCTCGCTCCGACGTCGGTCGAGGAGAGCACCTTCACATTGGCGGGCAGCGCGCCCGAGCTGATCTCGACGGCAAGGTCGTGCGCCGAGGTGGAGTCGAAGTTGCCGGTGATCGTGGCGGTGCCGCCGGCGATCGGCTGGAGGATGTTCGGATTGGTGAGCAGCTTCCCGCCCGGCACCGACGGGGGGTTGGCGATCGTCGTCTCGACCTGGTCCCAGTTCGCGATGTCGGCGTCGGTCAGGTCCTCGAAGATGGCGATCTTCCGGGTCGGGCAGGTGACCCCGTCGCCCGGACAGGCGTTGACGGCGTCGGTGGTCAGCTTGCTGAACTGGGTCGCGCCGTCGCCGTTGAAGGTGAGCGTGACCGCGTACTGGAGGCCGTTGCTGTCGAGGCCGGAGACCGCGCTCACGACCTGGTCGCTGCCGAGCCCGGTCTTCTTCGGCTTGTAGCCCGCCTCGGCCTGTCCGACCGCGATCGCGTTGGGGTCGGGCGTCCAGGTGACGAAGTCGAGGTGGGCGGTCTTGCCGATCACCTCCTGGGCCCGGGCGGCGGAGACGCCGGCCAGCTCGACGACGACCCGGTCGGTGCCTTCCGGCTGGACGAGCGGCTCGTTCACGCCGAGGCTGTTGAGCCGCCGCTGGAAGACCTGGACCGCGGTCGCCTGGACGTCGGCCTTGGTCCGGCCGGGCGGGATGTCGGTGAGCTGGAGCTCGAGGTGGCTGCCGCCCTGGATGTCGAGGCCCTTGTGGATGTAGATGCTGCCGTTGTTGAACGGCCACCA
>DATCOZ010000270.1:0-3674 GCA_036564345.1 Candidatus Dormiibacterota bacterium
TTCTTCAGCGCCACGCCTAGCTCGCGCGCGACCTCGTCCAGCGTGACGTCGATTTCGGCTGCGAGGCTTTCGCTCTTGCGAGCGCGCTGGGCCACTACCAGGCCGAAGAGCTGGCCACCGTTGCTGACTGGTGCCACCCGCAGGGTTGCCTGTTCCCTGCCCTCCAGCAATGCCGGCAGCCAGACCTTGGCCCAGGCGGCGCTCGAGACGTGTGCATTGGCGGCGATGGTCTCTTCGGCGGGCGAGATCGGGATGGCCTTCATCGGCGCGCTAGGCTCCGCGGCCGCCAGCCGCAGGCTGCCGCCGTCGCACAGCCAGAGCTCCGCGGCGTCCAGCCTGAAGCCGTCCCGCAACGCCTCCACCATCTGGAGGAGTAGCTCGTCCATGGGCACGCCGCGACTGAGCTGGCTGGCAAAGGAGCTGCGCACGAAGTCGATGGCCGAGAGGCTGGCCGCCTCCTTGCGCCGGCGCGTCACCGCGGAGGCAGCCGAGGCGGCCAGCGCGATCATTAGAATCGCCGCCACCAAGGCCACCAGAAGTGTGGTGGGACGATCGAGCTGGCTCAGGTCAGGCATATCAAGAGGTACCCGGTTTTAATCCTCCAGGCGCAGGGCTTCGACGGCGGGCAGGCGGGCGGCACGCAAGGCGGGGGGGATGGTGACCGCCAGCACTGACAGGTAGATGAGGCCGACGATCAGCGTCAACGAGGAGTCGACCTCGATTCGGGCCCCAGGCGCAAACACGTTCATGACCACCACAGCAATCAGAAACCCGACCCCGATCCCGACCACAGCTCCGCATGTAGCTGTGATCAGCCCCTCCGAGACGATCCCGGCCAGCACCTGGCCCGGCCGGTAGCCGAGAGCCCGCAACATGCCGATCGAGCGACGGCGTTCGATTACCGCCCGAAGGGCGAGGATGCCCAGGCTGAGGACCCCGACCAGGAGTCCGATCCCCATCACCAGCCGCATGAAGTCGGCGACGGCTCGTGTGCCGCCGCCGAGGGAGTTGCTCAACTCCTTGACGGTCATCGTGTCCGCGCCCTGGCTGAAGACTTCCCGTTCAATCTGCCGGGCAACTGCGCCGGAATCGGCGCCGGGCGCTGTCTTGGCCAGGATGGTGGTGCCGACCGGGAGGGTGCCGAAGGGCGCCATCGCGGCCTCGGAGCCGACCAGGCCCCAGAGTGCGAGGGTCCTGATGGCGCCCGCGACGCGAAACCGTACCGGCCCGTCGGGTCCCGTCAAGGTCAGGATCATGCCGGGATTCTGGTAGGAGGGTGTGACGACAAGATGAGGGTCTTCCGCGAGCGCCTGCCAGACCTCGGCGTCGCTCTTGAAGCGACTTTCCCGACTGGAGAGCTCGAAGGGTCCGGCCGCCATTTGGGCGCGGCTGAGCGAATAGAGGGGCACGTATTGGTCTTTTTGCAGTGCCCCGTTGCTCGAGCTCACGTCCCCGCGGTAGGGCCGGGTCGGCATCGCGATCTCCCGCAAGATCTGAGGACGCACCGAGTCGGGAAGCGACAACCCAGGTGTGGTCGGCGCGCTGACGCGGATGTCGTATTCGTTGAGGCCGTTGGCGACTGCGCCGACGAATGTCGGGATCAGCACCGATGTGAGGGTCATCAGGGCCAGGACGAGCGCGAACGCGGCGGTGCCCAGGCCGGCCCTGAGCGGCCGCCGTGTGAGGTAGGCGAGGGATGGCCTCATCGTCGCCCGGGCCGCGCCCTGGAGCCAGCCCGCCGGGACCTCCAGCAGGCGGAGGTTGGAAGCCACCAGCAGGCTGAGCCCGAAGACCGCGACAAGGGCACCCAGGCCTAGCAACTGGAACTCCGCTGCACCGAAGGTCGTGATGCTTCCCGCCACCACCGCAGCCCACACCGTCAGGGCAGCTCCGGTCAAGGTCGCCCGCAGCCGGTCCGAGATCCGGCCGCCGACCAGCACCGCCGCGAGGATCACCAGGCCCACCCCGCCCACGAGTCGGATCGACAGGTTGCCGGCGACCAGAGCCCCGAGCGAGCCCAGGCCGAGGCCGCCCAGAAGTGCAGTCCTCCAGATCGAGCGCTTCCGGCGGCCGGTCGGCTCGGGCAGGTTCTTGATGGCCGACGAGATCTGCATGCGGGAGCTCCGGACAGAGGTGGCGAAGAGCGTGGCCAGCACGATCAGGGCGCCGATCGCGATGGAGAGGGCCACCGAACCGAAAGCGATCGGGTACAGCAATGGCCCAGCGCGGTTCTCCAACGCACTGGCGTATAGAACGCTGCCGCCCTGGAACCACCGGGCAAGGACAAGGCCAACAACGGCACCAGGAACGATGGCCGTTACCGCTGCAGCCAGGCTGTAGAGCGCGCCCTCGAGAACCGACAGGGTGATCGTGCCAGTCCGGCTGAGTCCCAGTGCTCGGAGCACGGCATGCCGGGGGCGCCGCTCCTCAGCGAGCGCAAACCCGAGGTTCACCACGAGGGCCGCGCCGGCCAGGGCGACAAACAGGGCGAGGCCGGTAAAGATGACCCCGTCCGAGCTGGCCCTTTTGGTCAGGAAATCGACTTCGTCGCGCTTCGCTTCCCGCACCTTCAGGCTCGTTCCGCCAGGCAGGGACTGAAGGGCCGCCCTCACCTGCGGTGCCACCTGACGGGCCCGGTCCAGCTCCCCGCTGCCTTCGCCGGGAACCGACAGCCGGATGACGTTGATGCCGTGGTCTCCGATTAGCGGGCGTAGGTTGGCCAGCGGAGAGAAGACTGCGGGCCGCAGCGTGTAGGCGCCCGGCCCGTCGGACTCGGCGATGCCTGCCACGCGGAGATCCACCATCTGCTCTTGACCGACGGCGACCCGAATCCGGTCGCCGCTCCGGGCCTCCAGCGCACCAGCCAACGAGGCTGAGATCAGGACCTCGCTTGGTGCCAGGTCCTGACCCAGCGTCGTCTTCCCGTCGATAAGCCGGTAGCTGCCGAATGGGCCCTGCGCGGCCGGGTCGAAGCCGACCAGCGCAACCAGCCCCTTGGCGTTGCCGCGGTCGAGGTCGACCACCGAGCTGGGCAGCTCGACGCCCGCTTGCACCCCGACCTGAGAAGATCGCAGTCCTGCATCGGCGGCCAGCCCAGAGGCCAGCGCGGGATCGAAGAAACGCCCTCCATCGGCGGCAACCAGATCGACGCGGCCCCAAGCCAGGTAGGCGCTCTGCGTCGAGGACTCGAGGAAGGAGTCGCCGAGAACCTGAGTCGAGAAGATGGCCACGCTTCCGACCATCAAACCCAACACCACCACCGCGGACTGGCCAGGTCGCCTGACCGCCTCGCGCAGCGCCAGCCGGGCCAAAAGTGGCCTGCGTAGGGCGAGCACAAGGAGCGCGGAGTATACGAGCAGGAACACGATGATCACGACCAGCGCGCCGTTCATCGGACCGCTGCCACGCGTTCCGCATTGGTCGACTCGATGCGCCCGTCACGCATGCGCAGGGTTCGCCGGGCGCGCTCGGCGACCTGAGGGTTGTGGGTGACGAGAACGATGGTCTGGCCGTCCTTGTTCATCCGCACCAGCAGCTCGACGATGACCTGCGTGACTTCGGTATCGAGGTTGCCGGTCGGTTCGTCAGCCCAGACTACCGCGGGCTTGTGAACTAATGCCCGCGCAACAGCAACCCGTTGCTGCTCCCCTCCGGAGAGCTGGTCCGGACGGTGA
>DATCOZ010000279.1:0-4691 GCA_036564345.1 Candidatus Dormiibacterota bacterium
TCGGCAGCCTGCCCAGGGGCTCCACCGTCGTCACCGGCAGCGCCAGCGGGGTCGACGCGGAGGCGACGCGGGTCGCCCGCGAGAGGGACCTGGCCGTGATCCGGGTGTCCGCCTCCTTCGAGGAGGCGCGCGATCCCCAGGCCGCGGCACAGCGGAACCAGGCCCTGGTCGACAAGGCGGACGTCGTCGCCGCCTTCTGGGACGGCTCCTCGCAGGGCACTCGCGGCACCATCGACCGGGCCCTCGACTCGGGCAAGGAGGTGCACGTGTTCATCGACCGGCTAACGCCATGAGGGTCGCGGTGAAGGTCACGGCCCTCCTCTTCGCCCGTCTCCGCGAGCAGGCCGGCGGAGACCGCTTCCCCCTCGAGCTTCCGAGCGGCGCGACCGTGGCTGACGCATATGCCGAGCTGCGCCGCCTGCACCCGGCGCTGGAAGCCCGCAGGGAGATCGTCCGCGCCGCGCTGAACCAGGAGTTCGCGAGCTGGGACGACGCGCTTGCCGAGGGCGACGAGGTCGCCTTCATTCCGCCGGTGAGTGGCGGCTCCGAGGTCGGAGTCCTCTTCGAGCTCACCGACCAGCCGCTCGACTCGCGCCGCCTGGAGGCGGCCGTCGGCCGGGCCGGCGCCGGCGCGATCTGCACCTTCACCGGGGTGGTCCGCG
Organism: Candidatus Dormiibacterota bacterium; assembly: GCA_036564345.1. Taxonomy (GTDB): domain Bacteria; phylum Chloroflexota; class Dormibacteria; order Dormibacterales; family Dormibacteraceae; genus UBA6019. The sequence continues at coordinate 663 of DATCOZ010000279.1, forward strand.
ACAACTCCCGCGGCCGCACGACGACCCGGCTCGAGTACGAGGCCTACCCGGGGATGGCCGAGTCGCAGATGCGCGCGATCGCCGCCGAGATCGCCGATCGCTGGCCCGAGGCGCGGGTTGCCATGGCACACCGGACGGGCGTGCTGGAGATCGGCGAGGCATCGGTCGTGGTCTCGGTGTCCTGCCCCCACCGGGGTGACGCGATCGCCGCCTGCAAGTGGGGCATCGACCGGCTCAAGGAAACCGTCCCGGTCTGGAAGAAGGAGTTCTTCGCCGACGGCGAGGTCTGGATCGAAGGAGACGAAGCCCGCCCGACCTAGTCGACCGTTGCGTCGCTCGAGGAGGTCGCCGGACGCCGCATCAGGGCGATCGCTCCGAAGCCGACGGCGGTGCCGACCAGGCCGAGCGAAAAGCCGAAGGCGAGGAAGCCGAGCGCCATCCCGTTGGCGAGCAGCGCGAACGCTCCGGCGAGCAGGATGACGCCGACACCGGCGAGCGAGAGGGTGACCGAGGAGGGAGGCGGCGGCGAGCGGAGGCCGTCCTGCTGGCCGACCGCGAGCATGATGACCATGCTGACCGCGCAAGCCACCGCGATTACGGAGATGCTCGACATCGCGATGAACGAGGTGTTGGCGCCTGAGGAGGCGAAGTAGAGGGCGAGGAGGGTGAAGAGGATCGAGATCACTGTCGCGACCCACCCACTGACGCTGCGAACAGCCATTCCGACTCCGACCGTCACGGCGATCCAGCCGATGACCCAGATCGTTCCCCAGGCGTAGAGGGCCATGTGGGTGGCTTCAAGGATCTCGGCGACGAGCATCACAAGCAGCCCCAACCCGCACACGAACCATGCCTTCCGGGAGATCCGGCTCATATCGTTCAGCGACTCTAACGCACAGAAGTCGGAAAGCGGACCACCTAGCTCACTCTGATCGCGTCGACCGGTAGCACCGTGATCGCGTCAGCTCGGGATCTCCCGCGGCGTGAGTACGTCGAGGACGCGGTCCACCTCCTCCTCGGTGTTGTAGAAGTGCGGTGAGAGGCGGACGAAATCGCGGTGGGTGCGGGTGATGACGCCCGCCGCTGTCAGGTCGCGCAGCAGCTCGATCTCGGTGGATCCCGGCCGGTTGAAGGAGACGATGCCGGACCACTCCTCCGGCTCTCGCGGCCACGGCTCGATGATCTCGTAGCCTCGCTCGACCAGGCCTTCGGCCAGCCGCCGGGCGAGGCCGAGGACGTGTTCCTCGATGACCTCGATGCCGACCTCGAGGAGCAGGCCCACCGCCGCTCCGAAAGCCGCGATGTCGAGCCAGCTGATCGCCGACTCCTCGAACTTGCGGGCGGTGCCGGCGTACTCGAAGCTGGGCTGGAAGTAATTCAACCGATCCTCCACCGAACCGGTTCCGACGAGCAGCGGGTCGATCCGCTCGAGGAGCTCCGGCCGCCAGGCCGTGAAGCCGACCCCGGGAGGGCCGGTCAGCCACTTGCCGGCTCCCGCGGCCACGAAGTCGGCGTTCATCGACTCGAGGTCGAAGGGCAGCACGCCAAGACCCTGGATGCCGTCGACGGCCAGGATGACGCCGCGCTCGCGGCACTCGGCCCCGATCTCGGCCAGGTCGACCCGGTAGCCGTTCCAGAACTGGACGAAGCTGAGCGCGACGACCCGGGTCCGGCCGTCGACGAGCGACAGGACGGCTTCCGGCGTGACCCTTCCGGCCACCGGCTCGGCCAGGCGCATCTCGACGCCACGGTCACGGGTCGCCATCCAGGGAAACAGGTTGGCCGGGTACTCGAGCCGGGCGCCGACGACGTTGTCGCCCTCCTTCCAGTCGAGGCCGCGGGCGAGCAGCGAGATGCCGTGGGCGGTGCCTCGGGTGATCGAAACCATGTCCGGGGTCACACCGACGAGGCCGGCGAGTGAGGACCGGAGCCGGCCGAGCGTCTCCGCGTAGTCGTCGGAGTTGAAGCCCTCCTCGCTCATTACCTGTGTGACGTGCTCGACGGCGGCGCGCACCCGGACGGACATCGGCGAGACGCCGGCGTGGTTGAAGTGGATGTGCTCGTCGCAGATCGGAAAGAGGGCGCGTGCCTCAAGCGGATCCATCTTGTTGACTCCAGAACTGATCGAGAAGGGGCTGCAGCGTGATCACATAGTCGGCGACTCGGCGAGCGGTTGCGGCCAGCGCGTCATGGTCGAGTGAGGTGGCGGGGAAGGTCTCGTAAAGACGGGTCCAGCCCCGGTCCCAGGGCTCCAGCTCGGCGTGCGGCAGGCCGCCCTTGACCTCCACCATCCGGGCCCGGAAGAATTCGAGGCCGGCCTCGTTGAGCCGGCGGCTTCCCTCGAAATGGAGGCCCACCTCGACCCTCCCCTGGCCGCTGTGGTACCACGCCTCGTAGTGGGTTTCGGGCCTCCCGTAGTGGAACTTCATGACACCGTGGACGCGGCGGTGCTCGAAGCCCCGCAGCTCGATCGGCAGGGCGCCCGCGACCTGTGAGGGCAGTGCCTGGAAGAACGGCGCCGTGGACGTACGGCGGCCGGATCGCACGGGCACGGGACGAATATAGCCGCCTGCTACGATCGTTCGGAAATGGCCTACATCCCGACCGTCATCGAGAACGAGGGCGGCAACCGCGAACGAGCCTTCGACATCTACTCTCGGCTCCTTCGCGACCGGGTGATCATCCTCGGCCGCCCCATCGACGACACCATGGCCAACCTGATCGTCGCGCAGCTGATCTTCCTGTCGGCCGACGACCCCGAGAAGGAGATCCAGATCTACATCAACTCGCCGGGCGGCTCGGTCTCCGCCGGCTTCGCCATCTACGACACGATGCAGTACGTGCCGGCGCCGATCACGACGGTCGCGATGGGCATGGCGGCGAGCTTCGCGACCGTGATCCTGATGTCGGGAACCAAGGGCCACCGCTTCGCCCTGCCCAACTCGCGCATCCACCTCCACCAGCCGCTGATCGGCGGCCGCGGCCTCTCCGGCCAGGCCAGCGACCTGGAGATCCACGCCAACGAGATCATCCGGGTGAAGAAGGAGCTCAACCAGCTCATCGCCACCCACTCCGGCCAGACCCTGGAGAAGATCGAGAAGGACACCGACCGGGACTTCTACCTGTCACCCGAGGAGGCCATCGAGTACGGCCTCATCGACGGCGTCATCACCGCCCCGCCGGTCCCGATCGAAACCAAGAGCGCTTAGGCCGGGGACCTTCACCCAGGCCTACTTCCTCTCCGGCTGCTCCTCGGCCCGTATCGCTTTCGCGAACTGCCGGAGAAGCCCGCCCTGGAGGAGCAGGCTCAGCACGACCATGCCGTAGGCAACGGTTGAGACCTTGGTGTCCGCCACCAGGAGCGCGAGCGCGATCGAGAGCGCGCCCCGGAGGCCACCCAACCAGGTCAGCTGCCGCCAGTGCCAGGGCAGCCGGGCCCCGATCGTGAGAAGCCATACCGTGATCGCGCGGGTGCCGAGCATCAACAGGTAGCCGCCGCCGACCGCGGCCGCCAGGGCCAGCAGCCCGGCGGTGGGTAGGGCCAGGCCGACAGCTCCGAAGAGGGCCGCGTTGAGGACCAGCGCCAACCAGCTCCAGGGCTTGCGAAGTGCCTCCGTCACGCGGCCGTAGCGCGCAAGGATGACCCCGGCGGTGACGACGCTCAGGACCCCGGATCCGCCGATGGCCTGGGCCAAGCCGAAGCTGGCCCAGGCGGCGAACAGCGACACCGGAAAGGCAAGCGCCGGCCGGACTCGGCAGAGCGCCGCGGCGGCGCCACCGGCGAAGGCGCCCGCGGCCACGCCCGCGGCGGTTATCAGCAGGAGCCGGCCGGCGAAACCGGACAGGGTCGGCTGGCCGCCCAGCAGGGAGGCTGCCACCGCGGCGAAGACGGCGACGCCGGTGCCGTCGTTGAAGAGGCTCTCGCCTTCCAGCAGCGCGGCCAGCTTCGGTGGCGCGCCCGACTGGCGGATCACGGCGACGACGGCGATCGGGTCGGTCGGGGAGACGATCGCCCCCAGCAGGAGGGCC
>DATCOZ010000283.1:0-9560 GCA_036564345.1 Candidatus Dormiibacterota bacterium
CTCCATCCCGGCGTTCACGGCGGCCTGCTCGCCCGCCGTGACAAGCCCGAGCACCTGGCGGCGCTGACCGAGCACGGCCTGAAGACGATCGACCTCCTCTGCGTGAACCTCTATCCGTTCGTGGCGACGGCGACCCTCGAGGGAGTGAGCTTCGAGGAGGTGATCGAGAACATCGACATCGGCGGCCCGGCGATGATCCGAGCCGCCGCCAAGAACCACGAGGGCGTGCTGGTCATCGTCCGCCCGGAGCGCTACGCCGACGTGGTCGAGGCTCTCGAAGGCGGGGAGGTCGCGCCCGAGCTGCGGCGGGAGCTGGCGGCCGAGGCCTACGCCCACACCGCCAGCTACGACGCCGCCGTCGCTGGCTGGCTCGGCGAGGACCTCTTTCCCTCCGAGCTGGCGGTGGGGGGCAGGCTCGTCCAGAAGCTTCGCTACGGCGAGAACCCGCACCAGGAGGCCGGCTTCTACCGCTTGCCGAACGCGATCGGCGGCCTCGGCAGCGCCAAGCAGCTGCAGGGCGGCGAGCTCAGCTACAACAACATCCAGGACGCCGCCGCCGCCTTCGCGCTGGCGAGCGAGTTCCAGCACCCGGCGGCAGCGATCATCAAGCACACCAACCCCTGCGGCTGCGCGATCAGCGCCGACATCGCCGACGCCTACCGCCGGGCGTACGAGTGCGACCCCAAGTCCGCCTTTGGCGGGGTGGTCGCCGTCAACCGTCCGCTCGACGCGGAGACTGCCGAGCAGATCGCCGCGATCTTCGTCGAGGTGGTGATCGCTCCCGGCTTTCGGCCCGAAGCCCTCGAGGTGATCGGCCGCAAGGCGAAGGTGCGGCTGCTCGAGGTGGCGCCCGTCCATACCCGCTGGGGCGACCTCGAGTTCCGAAGCGTGCCCGGCGGGCTCCTCGTCCAGACGCCCGACCGCGGCGGCCTCGACAGCGAGGTGGCCCGGGTGGTGAGCAAGCGGCAGCCGACCGAGGCCGAATGGGAGCAGATCGCCTTCGCCTGGAAGGTCGTGAAGCACGTCAAGTCGAACGCGATCGTGCTCGCCCGCGACAGCGCCGCGGTCGGCGTCGGGGCGGGCCAGATGAGCCGGGTCGAGGCGGTCGGCCTGGCGGTCGCCCGAGCGGGTGATCGCTCGAAGGGCTCGGTGATGGCTTCGGACGCCTTCTTCCCGTTCCCCGACGGCGTCGAGGCGGGGATCGCCGCCGGTATCACGGCGATCGCGCAGCCGGGCGGCTCGATCCGCGACAAGGACGCGATCGCGGCGGCCGACAAGGCCAAGGTGGCGATGGTACTCACCGGGGTCAGGCATTTCAGGCACTAGGTCAGGACACTCGGCTGGAGCTCACAGGGGGGTAGGGCGCACGGAGGCTACGCCGAGTACGACCGACAGGGGGGACGTCCCCCCTCTCAAAATGACGCCGCTCACCGAGGTCTTTCGCGATCTTGTGGCGGCGGCTCCGGACGCTCCCGCGATCACCCACGAGGGCGTCACCGTCACCCGCGCGGAGCTGCATCGGCGGACCAACCGGCTTGCCCGCGCGTACCAGAACCTCGGCGTCCGGGAGGGAAGCATGGTGACGATCGCCCTGCCCAACGGCACCGAGTTCTTCGAAGCCTGCCTGGCGGCCTGGAAGCTGGGCGCGACGCCCCAGCCGGTCTCCAGCCGCTCGCCGCGGCTGGAGCTGGAGCAGATCGTCGAGCTCGCCGACCCCGCACTGGTCGCCGGCGCCGAGATCGCCGGGCGCGCCTGCGTCCCGATCGGCTTCCAGCCCGACGCCGAGTTGGCGGCGGGCGACCTGCCGGACCGGGTGTCGGCCGAGTGGAAGGCGCCCACCTCGGGCGGGAGCACGGGCCGGCCGAAGCTGATCGTCTCAGCCCTGCCGGCGGTCATCGACGTCGCCGAGCTGACCGCCGAGATCTACCGCATGCTGCCCGGCCGGCCGCACCTGGTGACCGGTCCGCTCTACCACAACGGCCCCTTCAGCGCGGCGATGGGGAGCCTCTTCCTGGGCGGCCACAACGTCGTGATGACGCGCTTCGACGCAAGCACCGCCCTGGCGTTGGTGGAGCGCCACCGGATCGACCACATGTACCTGGTCCCGACCATGATGCTGCGGATCTGGAAGCTGCCGGCTGAGGAGCGGGCCCGCTATGACCTCGCCAGCCTGCGGATCGCCTATCACCTTGCCGCGCCCTGCCCGCCCTGGCTGAAGGAGGCCTGGATCGAGTGGCTGGGCCCGGATCGGATCTGGGAGCTGTACGGCGGGACCGAGCAGCAGGTGATCACCGTCCTCAGCGGCTCGGAGTGGCTGGCTCACCGCGGCTCGGTCGGCAAGCCGGTCCGCAACGGCCGGATCCGGATCCTCGACGAGGAGGGCCGCGACCTTCCTCCCCGCCAGGTCGGCGAGGTGTACCTCAAGCGAGCCGAGGACGCGCCGGTCACCTACCGCTATGTCGGCGCCAGCGCCAAGAGCCTGGACGGCTGGGAGTCGCTCGGCGACATGGGCTTCCTGGACGAGGACGGCTACCTCTACCTGACCGACCGCCTTAACGACATGATCCTGGTGGGAGGGGCCAACGTGTACCCCGCCGAGGTGGAGGCCGCCCTCGACGAGCACCCCCAGGTGGGCTCGAGCTGCGTCATCGGGCTGCCCGACGAGGAGCTCGGAAGCCGCGTCCATGCCATCGTCCAGGTACCCGCCGAGGTAGCTGACGAGGAGCTGCTCGCGCACCTCGCCGAGCGGCTGGCGCCTTACAAGATCCCCCGCAGCTTCGAGCGCACCGACCAGTACCTGCGCGACGACGCGGGCAAGGTCCGCCGCTCGGCGCTCCGGGCGGAGCGTCTCTAGCGTTAGGCTGGCCTTGTGAAGCGGATCGGCTGGATCAACCTGGTCCTGGTGATCGGGGTCTTCGCCGTCATGGCGCCCCAGTACGGCGTCCTCCAGGGCCTTCTCCTGGCCGGCCTCGTCCTCGTCATCCTGGTCGGCTACGACCGCCTTGCCAAGCGCTTCCTGGCCGCGCGTCGCGAGCAGGACAAGGATCCCGATCGCTTCCGGTGACCAGCAACTTCGGGGAGGAGGGGCGCCGCCTCAGCTACGGCTCCTACCTGCGGGTCCCGGAGCTGCTCTCCCTCCAGCAGGGGATGACCGAGGCCCACGACGAGCTGCTCTTCATCGTGGTCCACCAGGCTTACGAGCTCTGGTTCAAGGTCCTCCTGCACGAGCTGGAGGGTGCCCGCGATGCCATGTTCGCCGGCGAGGCCTACGCGGCCCGGCACTACCTCTCGCGGGTCAAGGTCATCGAGCGCCTGCTTATCGAGCAGGTCGAGGTGCTGGAGACGATGTCGCCGCACGACTTCCTCGCCTTCCGCTCCGACCTGGCACCGGCGAGCGGGTTCCAGTCGGTCCAGTTCCGGGAGCTGGAGTTTCTCTCCGGCCTCAAGAACCCCGCCTACCTGAAGCGACTCGAGGCGGATACCGACGAGCGGGCGCGGCTCGAGCGCAGGCTTGCCGAGCCAACCATCTGGGAGGCCTTCCTCTCGCTCCTCGAACGAAACGGCTCGCCGGCGCTGATCGAGATCATCCGCGATCGGCAGTCCCATCCCCAGCTCTTCGACGTGGCCGAGGCGCTGATCGACCACGACGAGGCGTTCGCGCTCTGGCGCTCGCGCCACGTGCTGATGGTGGAGCGGCAGATCGGGGGCAAGACCGGGACCGGCGGCTCGACCGGCGCCCAGTACCTGCGCGGCACGCTCGACAAGCGCTTCTTCCCGGCTCTCTGGGAGGTCCGCTCCGAACTCTGAGCGAGGGGGACGCCTAGGATTTCGGCGATATGGGCGCCCTTGTCCGCGTCGAGCGCCGGGAGGGGATCGCGGTCATCACGATCAACCGCCCCGAGGTCCGCAACGCGCTCAATCCGGCGGCCCTGGCCGACCTGGCGGCGGCGCTTGAGTTCGTCGGGCGTAACCCAGCCGTTGCCTGCGCGATCCTCGCCGGCGAGGGTGGAACGTTCACGACCGGGGACGACCTCACCGAGACGGCGGCGATGGACGAGGTCGGATTCGCGGCCATGATCGAGGGCTTCCAGTCGATCACGAGGGCCCTTCGGGCGATGGCGATGCCGGTGATCGCCGCCATCGAGGGCTACGCGGTCGGCGGTGGCCTCGAGATCGCCGCCGCTTGCGACCTGCGGGTGTGCGCCGAGGACACGATCTTCTTCTGCCCCGAGGTCCGCCTCGGCCTGCTGATGAGCAACGGCTCCTCCAGCATCCTGCCCCGCTTGATCGGCGCCGGCCGTACCCGTGAGCTGATGCTCACCGGGAGGCGCTTCGACGCCGGCTGGGCCGAGCGCGCCGGGCTTGTCAACCGGGTCGTGCCGCGCGGCGAGGTCCTCGCCGCGGCGGTGTCCATGGCCGGCGAGGTGGCGGCCAACCAGCTGACAGCAGTCCGCATGACGAAGCAGCTCCTCAAACGCGTCGAGGACGCGGAGGTGGGACGGGCGTTGGCCGCGGAAACGCAGGCCGCCCGGGAGGCGTTCGCCGATCCCGCCGCGGTGGCCGCGCTGAAAGCCGAGCTGGAGCGCTGGGCCGCTCGCAGGCGATGACGCTGCCAGGCCTTCTGGCGGCTCGGGCGGCCGAGCAGCCCGGGCGCGACCTGCTCCGGATGCCGGGCCGAAGCCTCACCTATGGGGAGTTCGACGCCGAGGTGAACCGGCTCGCCAACGGCCTCCTCGCGGCCGGCGTCGGGCCTGGCGAGATGGTCGGCGTCATGCTGCCAAACTGCCCCGAGGCCGCCCTCCTCTGGCTCGCCCTCCTTCGGGTCGGCGCTGTCGAAGCCCCCCTGAACACCGCTTTTCGGGGCGCCGGCCTCGCCCACCTCATCGACCTCTCCGGGTGCCGGCTGCTGGTCGTCGACGAGACCTACCTTCCCGTCCTGGGCGAGGTTCGCTCCGGGCTTACGAAGTTGGAGCGGGTGGTCACCCGGGGCGAGTTGGGAGAGCTCCGGGGCGCCGCCGGCGACCCCGGCATCGCGGTGCGGGAAGAGGACCTGGCCCAGCTCTTCTTCACCTCCGGAACGACGGGACGCAGCAAGGCCTGCCTCTTCGACCAGCGCTACGCGGTCCGCCAGGCCGAGCTCTTCGCCGCCGCCTGGCGGATCCAGCCCGAGGACGTGCTCTACAACCCGTTCCCCCTCTTCCACATCGACGCCTCCGTCCTCACCCTCGCGCCCGCCATCGTCCGCGGCTGCACGGCGGCGCTGGGCGAGCGCTTCAGCGCCACGCGCTTCTGGGACGAGGTGCGGGAGCTGGAGGCCACCGCCTTCGACTACATGGGCGCGACGCTGACGATGCTCTGGAAACAGCCCGAGCGGCCGGACGACGCCGACAACCGGGTCCGCCTGGCCTGGGGCGTGCCGCTGCCCGACTTCGCCGGCGGCTTCGAGGAGAGGTTCGGGCTCCGGCTGGTCGAGGCGTTCGGGATGACCGACTGCGGCATTCCCGCCTACCAGCCGCTTGACGAGCCCCGCCGCCCGGGCTCCTGCGGGCGGGTCGTCGCTCCCTACCGGGTGTCGATCGCGGCCGATGGCGAGATCCTGGTCCGCTCCGATGAGCCGGGGTTGCTGACCCTCGGCTACCACGGGATGCCGGAGGCGACGGCGGAGGCGTTCCGCGGTGGCTGGTTTCACACCGGCGACCTGGGCCGGCTCGACGCCGAGGGCTGGCTCTACTTCGAAGGCCGCAAGAAGGATGCCATCCGCCGCCGCGGTGAGAACATCAGCGCTTTCGAGATCGAGGAGGTCGTCGAGTCGCATCCCGCCGTGATCCAGGCCGCCGCCATCGGGGTGCCCTCCGAGTTCATGGAAGAGGAGGTGAAGGTCTGTGCCGTGCTGCGACCGGGCTGTAGCCTCGCGCCGGAGGAGCTGGTCGCCTGGTGCGAGGGGCGGATGGCGCGCCACATGGTGCCACGCTACTTGGAGTTCCTCTCCGAGCTGCCGCTGACGCCGACCGAGAAGGTCGAGAAGTACCGGCTTCGGGAGGCAGGCATCACGGCCGGGACCTGGGACCGCGAGGGGGTCCGGCGATGAAAAAGCTCGAGGTGCACAACCCGAACGTCACCTGCGGCTCCTGCCGGAAGTTCGACGGGCACACCTGGTGCAAGCATTGGAACTTCTTCACAACCGCCGAGTCGCCGCCCTGCCGTTTCTACAGCGCCAAGCCGCGCGGCGTCATCCGCGATTCATCCGAGGTGTTCCCGGAAGAGCCCGCAAGGTGACCGGCCGGCTCCGGGTCGGAGCCTGGCTGGTCTGCCTGGGGCTGCTCGGAGCTGGCCTCTACGTCGCCCTCCTCGCGCCCGGCACGGCGGCCTTCGACAGAGTCGACGGGCGCCTCCATGACGTCGTCGTGGAGACGGTCACCACGCCCGCTGGCCAGGATCGCCTCCACAAGCTGGCGCTGACCGGCGCCGCCTGCGGCGACTACGACTACCTGGAGAGCTGGGCCAAGGAGGTGGGCCTGCCGGTCATCACCGACCTCAACGTCAACGAGCCGATGACGATCTATGCCGACCCCCGCAGCTGCGCCGGCTTCAACGGCGGCGGCAGCGCCCCCGTGCGCGCTCTCGTCTACCGCGACAAGCTCTACGCGACCGCCGCCTATCTGAACCCGCCGAAGAACCGGCTGGCCAACCTGCCGGCGGCGCTTCTGCTGCTGTTGATCGGCGCCGCGGGCATCGTCCTGCTCATCCGACGGAACCTCGCAAGGGGCGGTCCGACAACGCTAAACTGACCGGCTAGAAAACCCGCGAGCGCAGTCGCGGGCGCCCTTTAAGCCGGTCCTGAGAGACCGAGAAGGAGTTTTTTTTGTGGCTGTCGGCCAGCGCCTCAAGCACGTGATCGAGAGCCAGCAGTTCTCTCGCACCCTCCTCGAGCAGATCATGACCCGCGCTTCCGAGATGGAGCGCGAGCCCCACCGCGCGGCAGGCCGGCTCCAGGGCCGGGTCATGGCCGCCCTCTTCTACGAACCCTCAACCCGCACCCGGCTCAGCTTCGAAGCCGCCATGCTCCGGCTCGGCGGCAGCGCGATGGGCACCGACAACGCCCGCGAGTTTTCCAGTGCCGCCAAGGGCGAGACCCTGGAGGACACGATCCGCATCGTCAACGGCTACGCCGACGTGATCGTCCTCCGCCACGACGAGGACGGGGCGGCCAAGCGAGCCGCCGCGGTGAGCGACGTCCCGGTCATCAACGCCGGCGATGGACGGGGCCAGCACCCCACCCAGGCGCTGCTCGACATCTACACCATCCGGGCCGAGCTGGGCCGGGTGGACGGAGTCGAGATCGCGATGGTCGGCGACCTCGCCAACGGCCGCACCGTCCGCTCGCTCACCTACCTGCTCAGCAAGTACCGCGACGTGCGGATCTGGTTCGTGGCGCCGCCGGCGGTCGCCATGCGGCAGGACATCAAGGACCACCTCGACGAGCACGGCGTCGAGTGGGGCGAGACGGAGGACCTGGACTCGATCCTGGGCAAGGTCGACGTCGTCTACCAGACCCGGATCCAGAAGGAGCGCTTCGCCGACGTCGCCGACTACATGGCGGTGAGAGGGGTGTACCGGATCACCCCGGAAACGATGCTCAAGCTCGGGCCGCAGGCGATCGTGATGCACCCGCTGCCCCGCGTCGACGAGATCGACCCCGAGGTCGATGCCGATCCCCGCGCCGCCTACTTCCGGCAGGCCCGCAACGGCCTCTTCATCCGGATGGCGCTGCTCGACATGGTGCTGTCGTAATTGGCCCTATCAGGGACGCTAAAGGCCACGGTGCTCGACGCGGAGGCGATCCGGCGCTCGCTGACCCGGATCGCGCACGAGATCGTCGAGCGGAACCGGGGCGTCGAGGACCTGGTCCTGGTCGGGGTGATGAGCAAGGGCGTGCCGCTCGCGCTTCGCCTGGCGGAGAAGCTCCGCGAGCTCGAAGAGCAGCCCGTGCCGGTCGGTGAGCTCGACCCCGGCCGGCACCGCGACGACCTCCATCTCCGGGCGCCCACCGCGCGGCCCGCGTCCCGGGTGCCGGCGATCGACGGCAGGACGGTGGTGCTGGTCGACGACGTGATCTGGCACGGGCGCACTGTCCGCGCGGCGATGGACGCCTTGATGGAGTTCGGTCGTCCCCGCTCGATCCAGCTCGCGGTGCTCGTCGACCGCGGTCACCGCGAGCTCCCGATCCGGCCCGACTACGTGGGCAAGAACGTCCCCACCGCGAGCAGCGAGCGGGTGCAGGTCCTCCTGACGGAGATCGACGGGGTCGACCGTGCCGTGATCCTCCAGGACGCAGGGGCGTGAAGCGATTCGCCGCGCTCGTGCTGGAGGACGGCCGCTCCTTCGTGGGTTTGCCCTTCGGCGCCGATGCGCTGGGCGAGGGGGAGGTCGTCTTCAACACCGCGATGACGGGCTACCAGGAGGTCCTGACCGACCCCTCCTACGCCGGCCAGATGATCTGCATGACCTACCCGCTGCAGGGCAACTACGGTGTCAACGACGCCGACGCCGAGTCCGAGCAGCCCTGGGTGCGCGCCTTCATCGTTCGCTGGGAGTGCGACCGGCCGAGCAGCTTCCGCTCGCTCGACTCGCTTGACGGCTACCTCAAGCGACACCGGATCCCCGCCATCCACGGTATCGACACCCGTGCCCTGACCCGCCACCTGCGCTCGCGCGGTGCGCTGCGGGCGGTCCTCAGCCACGAGGCCGACCAGCCCACCGCGGCACGGCTGGAGGAGCTCTCCCAGGCCGCCCGCCGGGTGACGCCGCTGGCGGAGCAGGACCTCGTCGCCGAGGTCTCGCGGCGGCGGAGGGTCGAGTGGTTCGAGCCGCTCCCGCCCGAGCTCCGGCGCCCGGACGGCGCCGACGCCACCGGCCTCACCGTCGCGGTCGTCGATTACGGGGTTAAGGCGAACATCCTCCGCTCGCTCCGCTCGCGCGGATTCCGGGTCTTGGTGCTGCCCCACAGCACCTCCTGGCAGGAGGTCGAGGCGACCGGCGCCGACGGACTGCTCCTCTCCAACGGACCGGGCGACCCGGCAGTCCTCGACGGCCCGGTGGAACTCTGCCGCCAGGCGGTCGGCCGGATTCCGCTCTTCGGAATCTGCCTCGGTCACCAGCTGCTCGGTCGCGCGATCGGCGGGACCACCTCCCGGCTCCCCTTCGGCCACCACGGCGCCAACCACCCCGTGAAGGACCTCGAGACGGGGCTCACCCACATCACGAGCCAGAACCACGAGTTCCAGGTCGACGGGGCGAGCATCCCGGAGGGCGACTTCTTCGTCTCCCAGCTGAACCTCAACGACGGCTCGGTCGAGGGCATCGCGCACCGCAGCCTTCCCGTCTTCAGCGTCCAGTACCACCCCGAGGGCGCACCCGGCCCGCAGGACAACCAGCACCTCTTCGACCGCTTCACCGAGATGGTCCGGACGGCCCGCCCCCTCATCCGGACCGTGGCCGGCGCCGCGCCGGTCGAGAAGCCGCGCAAGGTCCTCATCATCGGGTCCGGCCCGATCGTGATC
>DATCOZ010000284.1:0-8541 GCA_036564345.1 Candidatus Dormiibacterota bacterium
GGTTGGATAGCGATCGACCGTCTTGGCGGTCGAGCGGCCCTCGACGAGGCCGTGCCAGTAATCCTCCAGGGTTGAGCCGAGCGGATTCACAGTCCCCATCCCGGTGACTACCACGCGACGCCGGTTGCCGTCCCTCGTCATGCTTTGCCAACCGCCTCTCTGATCTTCCCGACGAGATCCTGTTCGACCGCTTCTTTGGTGACCCGGATCGCGTTTTTCATGGCCCGAGCGTCGGACCGGCCGTGGGCGACGACCGCGACACCGTCGATGCCCAGCAGCGGAGCTCCGCCGAACTCCCGCCAGTCGATCCTAGCCCGAATCTTCGCGACCCGGCCTCGAATCAGCAAGCCACCCAGTAAGCCGAGCGGGGACTTCGGCAGCTCCTCGCGGAGGGTCCGAAAAAGGAAGTCGGCGGTTGCCTCCATCATCTTGATCGCCACGTTGCCGACGAACCCGTCGGCGACGACCACGTCGGCCTTGCCGGCCAGGAGGTCCTTGCCCTCGACGTTGCCGATGAAGTTGAGCTCCGACCTCTCCAGCCGCGGATAGACCTCCCGGACCAGCTCGTCACCCTTGGAGGCCTCCTCACCGTTGGAGAGAAGGGCAACCCGCGGATTCTCGCAGCCCAGCATCTGGCGGGCATAGACCGTCCCCATCCGGGCCTGCTGGATGAGGAACTCGGGCCGGCTGTCGACGCTGGCGCCGACGTCGAGGAAGTAGCTGTAGCCGGCCGCGGTCGGCACGATGGTCCCCAACGCCGGCCGCTCGACGCCCTTGATCCTGCCCTGCAGGAAGAGCGCGGCGGCCAGGATGGCGCCCGAATTGCCGGCCGAGCACCAGCCGTCGGCGGAGCCCTCGGCACAGAGTCGGGCGCAGACGCTCATCGAGTTGTCCTTCTTGTGGCGGACCGCCTGGGCCGGGTGCTCGTCCATCGCGACCACCTCGGTTGCGGGGTGGAAGCGGAGCGACGGGTTTGCGGCCAGCAGGGGCCGGAGGACCGCCTCCTGTCCGACCAGGGTCACCTCGCAGCCGTACTCGGCGGCAGCCAGCGCAGCGCCGGCGACGATGTCACCGGGCGCGTTGTCACCGCCCATGCCGTCGACAGCGATTCGGGTCGGCACGCCTGGGCGGCGCTAGACGTCGAGGTTGCGCACGCTCTTGGCATGCGCCTGGATGAACTTCTTGCGGGGCTCGACCTCGCTGCCCATCAGCTTCTCGAAGATGTCGTTGACGGCGGCCGCGTCCTCGATCTTGACCTGCAGGAGCACCCGGTTCTTGGGATCCATCGTCGTGTCCCAGAGCTGGTCGGCGTTCATTTCGCCGAGACCCTTGAAGCGCGACACCTCGACCTTACCGCCCAGGCGCTTGATCTCGCGGTCGCGCTCCAGCTCGTTGTAGACCCAGAAGCTCTGCTTACCCTTGGTGAGCTTGAAGAGCGGCGGCTGCGCCATGTAGAGGTAGCCCCGCTCGATGACCTCCGGCATGTAGCGGAAGAAGAAGGTCAGCAGCAGGGTGCGGATGTGGCTGCCGTCGACGTCGGCGTCGGTCATCGTGATGACCCGGTGGTAGCGCGCCTTCTCGATGTCGAAGCGCTCGCCGATGCCGGTCCCCATGGCGGTGATGAGGTTGCGGATCTCCTCCGAGACGAGCACCTTGTCGATCCGCGCCTTTTCGACGTTGAGGATCTTTCCGCGGAGGGGCAGGATGGCCTGGAAGCGACGGTCCCGACCGGCCTTGGCCGAGCCGCCGGCGGAATCGCCCTCCACGATGTAGAGCTCGCACAGCGCGGGGTCCCGCTCGGAGCAGTCGGCGAGCTTGCCGGGAAGCGTGCTCGACTCGAGCAGCGACTTGCGCTGGACGAGGTCGCGGGCGCGCCGGGCGGCCTCGCGGGCGCGGGCGGCGGTGAGCGTCTTCTCGATGATCCGGCGACCCTCCGCCGGGTTCTCGTCGAGGTACTGGGTGAGGCCCTCGGTGAGGACGTTGGAGACCTGGCCCTGGACCTCCGCGTTGCCGAGCTTGGTCTTGGTCTGGCCCTCGAACTGGGGCTCCAGCAGCTTGACGCTGATCACCGCGGTGAGACCTTCGCGGACGTCCTCGCCGGTGAGGTTGGGATCCGACTCCTTGAGGATTCCCGCCTTCCGCGCGTAGCGGTTGAGCGCGAAGGTGATGGCGGTTCGGAAACCGGTCATGTGCGAGCCGCCCTCGGCCGTGTTGATGTTGTTGGCAAAGCTGAGGACGTTCTCGACGAAGGTCTGGTTGTACTGGAGGGCGACCTCGATGACCGTGCTCTCGACCTCGCGCTCGACGTAGATGGGCTGCGAGTTGACGACGCCCTTGCCGTGGTTCAAATGCTTGACGAAGGCCACGATCCCGCCCTCGAAGTAGAACGTGTAGGGATAGCCCAGGTTCTCGTCGTCGAGGATGATCTTGAGGCCCTTGTTGAGGAAGGCCATCTCGCGCAACCGGTGCAGGATCAGCTCGCGGTCGAAGCTGGTGTCGGGGAACATCTGGCGGTCGGGCCAGAAACGGATGATGGTGCCCCGGTAGGAGCTCTTGCCGACCACCTGGACGGGCGTCTGGGGAACGCCCCGGACATAGCTCTGGTGGTACTCCTTGCCATCCCGGTGGACGTAAGCCTCGAGCCGCTCGGAAAGTGCGTTTACGACCGAGAGGCCAACCCCGTGGAGGCCGCCGGACACCTTGTAGCCGCCGCCGCCGAACTTGCCGCCCGCGTGCAGGACGGTGAGCACGATCTCGAGCGCGCTGCGGCCGTCCTCCTTCTTGTCGACCGGGATCCCGCGACCGTTGTCCTTGACGGAGACGCTGCCGTCGGAGTGGATGGTGACGAGGATCTCGGTGCAGTAGCCGGCGAGCGCCTCGTCGACCGAGTTGTCGACGATCTCCCAGACCAGGTGGTGAAGGCCCCGGTTGTCGGTCGAACCGATGTACATGCCGGGACGCCGGCGAACCGGTTCCAGGCCTTCGAGGACCTGGATCTGCTCGGCGGTGTAGGCGACGTCGGCGCCCAGCGGCCGGGGTCGGATCGATCGCCCGTCCCGAGAGCGCGTGCCGCTCTGTGGGTCGTTCGCCGTGGGCTCATTCATGGACGCCTCCTTCGGCCGACCGCCGAAAGGGCGTGTCGCAGCAAGACGTAGGGTTTGACAAGTTCAGATTCTACCACACCGCCCTTCCTTGGCCCCCCTACGGGGGGCCAGAGCCCCCCGGCTTAATCGGCCGCCGCCGGCCTCCAGCAGAGCACCGGGCTGCGCGCCGCGGCGACCTCGTCGAGCCGACCCACCGGCAGGCTCGTGGGCTCCCGGCGGAGCCGCTCCGGGTCATCGTGAGCCAGCTGGACGATTTCTCGGACAGCCTCGGTAAAGGCGTCGAGGGTCGCCTTCGACTCGGTCTCGGTCGGCTCCACCATGACCGCCTCGGGCACGATCAAGGGAAAGTAGATGGTGGGCGCGTAGAAGCCCCGTTCGAGCAGGCCCTTGGCCAGGTCGAGCGCCTTCATCCCATTGGGCAGGTTGCGGGCCGAGGCGACGAACTCGTGCTTGCAGGGGGGCGGCTGGGGAAACTCGAGCACGTCCTCCAGGTTCGAGCGGACGTAGTTGGCGGCAAGAACCGCGTCGTGCGACGCCTGCGTCAGACCGTCGCCACCCATCGCCAGGATGTAGGTGAGCGCGCGCACCAGCATGCCGAAGTTGCCGTAGAAGCTGCGAACCCGCCCGATCGACTTCGGCCGCTGGTAGTCGAGGCTGAAGCGGCCATCCGATCGCCCGACGGTTGGGGTGGGCAGAAAGGTCTCCAACTCCGCCTTCACGCCGACCGGCCCGGCACCCGGGCCGCCGCCGCCGTGCGGCGTCGTGAAGGTCTTGTGAAGGTTCAGGTGGACGACGTCGAAGCCCATGTCGCCGGGCCGGCAGATGCCCATCAGCGCGTTCAGGTTGGCGCCGTCGTAGTAGAGCTTGGCGCCGACCGCGTGGACCATGGCGGCGATCTCCAGGATGTCCTTTTCGAACGTCCCCACGGTGTTCGGGTTGGTCAGCATGAGGGCCGCCGTCCGCTCATTGAGCTTGGCCTGCAAGTCGGGAAGGCTGACCCGCCCGTCAGGGGCTGACTTGACCTCCACCACCTTGAAGCCGCAGAGCGCCGCGCTGGCCGGGTTGGTGCCGTGCGCGCTGTCCGGCACCAGCACCTCGGTCCGCTCGTCGCCGCGGTCTTCGTGGAAGGCCTGGATCATGCGGAGGCCGGTCCACTCGCCGTGAGCCCCGGCCGCCGGCTGGAGGCTCATCCGATCCATCCCAACCACCGCGCAAAGGGCTTGCTCGAGGTCCCACATCAGCTCCAGGGCGCCCTGCACGGTCTCTTCCGGCTGGTAGGGGTGGAGGAGGGCGAAGCCGGGCAGCGACGCCGCGACCTCGTTGACGACCGGGTTGTACTTCATGGTGCAGCTGCCGAGCGGATAGAAGTTCTTGGAGATCGAGTAGTTCATCGCGCCGAGGCGGCTGAAGTGCCGCATCAGCTCCGGCTCGCTGAGGCGGGGGAGCCCGGGCGAGCTCTTCCGGAGGGCGCCCCCGGGAAGGACGTCGGCGGGCGCCAGCTCGGGAACGCCGGCGGCCGGCAGGCGGGGCCCGGGAAGGGAATCGCGGCTCTTCTCGAACGCCAGCTGCTCGGTCACCGGCAGGCCTCCACCAGCTCGGCGAGGGCCGCCGGATCGTTCAGCTCGGTGCAGCAGAAGAGGAGCACCCCTTCCAGCTCGGGAAACCAGCGGCCGGCGTCGAGACCGCCCAGGATGCCCCTCTCGGCGAGGCGGTCGAGAAGCTCCCCCGACCGTTCGACACGGAGCGGGAACTCGTTCACGAAGGATGCGTCGGGAAAGGCGGGCGTAAAGCCGGGCAGCCGGCCCAGGCCGTTCGCTAGGTGGTGGGCCCGGCTGAGGCTCGTGGTCGCGATCGACTGGAGGCCCTCCGGCCCCATGTAGGTCAGGTAGACGGTGGCGGCGAGGGCGCACAGGGCGTGGTTGGTGCAGATGTTGGAAGTCGCCTTCTCGCGCCGGATGTGCTGCTCGCGGGCCTGCAGGGTCAATACGAAACCTCGCCGGCCTTGGCCGTCGTAGGCCTGTCCGACCAGGCGTCCGGGCAGGCGGCGGACGAGCTCGGTCCGGCAGGCCATGAAGCCGACGTGGGGACCGCCGTAGCTCGGCGCGAGGCCGAGCTGCTGGCCCTCGCCGATGGCGATGTCGGCCCCGTACTCGCCGGGCGCGGCGAGGAGGGCGAGGCTGATCGGGTCGACGCTGGCGATGGCGAGGGCGCCGTGGGCGTGGGCGGCGGCGGTAAGCGCCGCCGCGTCCTCGACCAGGCCGAGGAAGTTGGGCTGCTGGAAGATGACCGCCGCGATACCGTCGTGAAGCTCGGCCTCGAGCTCGTCAGCGGTCAGGACACCGCCCTTGGGACGGTGATGTAAAACGTGGAACTTTCGACCCTTGGCGAAGCCGCGCAGGGTCTCCTCGTATTCCGGATGGAGATAGCCCGCGACCAGAACCTTGTCCCGACCGGTGTGGACGACCGCCATCATCGCCGCCTCGGCCACGGCCGTCGCACCGTCGTAGAGGGAGGCGTTGGCGACGTCCATCGCGGTGAGCTGGGCGATCATGGTCTGGAACTCGAAGATCGCCTGGAGCCAGCCCTGGCTGGCCTCCGGCTGGTAAGGGGTGTAGGCGGTGTAGAACTCGCCCTTGGACGTCACCGCGGGTACCGCGGCGGGGATGAAGCGACGGTAGACACCGCCTCCCCGGAATGTCAGCCGATCCTCGAAGACCCGGTTGCGGCCGGCGAGGGACCGGATGCGCCCCATCGCTTCCGGCTCGCTGAGACCGTCGGGTAGCTCGAGGCGGCGGACCCGCAGGCTGGCCGGGATGTCGGAAAGGAGCGGCTCCATCGAGTCGACCCCGATCGCTGCCAGCATGGCGGCCCGGTCCTCCGGTGAGTGGACGAGGTAGGGCACCTAGTGTCCTGCTCCCGAAGTTCGCCGGAGAATCGCCGCCAGGGGCGTCGAGATCAAGGAAGCGCACGAGCAACGGAGGGAGCGAGCCCGAGGGCCCGTGAGCGAGTAGCGGAGAAGCTGACGCGGAGCTCGGCGTTCCTGGCGGATGAGCCCGAAGGGTCGGCCGGCCGTCGCCTGCGACGGACCAGACATTTGCGGGGAACTTTGGGAGCGGGACACTAGTTGAAGTTCCCGGATAGATATGGCACAGCTGGCTCTACGTTGCTGGAGTGCCAGAAGCCTATGAGACGACCGCATCTGACCCGCGCCGAAGAGTTCGGCGCCACCACTATCAGGAGGGGCCCGGTTTCCTCTTCCTGGCCACCCAGAATGGCCGGCCGACGACTCCGCGGCAGGCCAGGCATGGCCTTGAGGGAGTGCGCCGAAGGATGCGAACTGTGAGGCGAGCCTTGGAGGCCGGCGTGGAGACGGCGAGTCGAGAATCGGGAGTCCCTCGAAGGTCCCTCCATCGCTGGCTGGCCCGCTACCAGGAGACCGGCATCGTTGGGCTGGTCGACCGTTCGCGGCGCCCGCTCCAACTGCGCCCGACGATCCCGGCCTGGGTCGACAAAGTGGTCATCGCAGTGCGGCTGCTCACCTACTGGAACTCGAAGCGAATCTCGGCTGAGATGGCTCGGCGCCAGATCTATGAGGTTGGCCACACCTACATCGACGGCTTGTTTCAGGCCCGCGGCTGCTCTCGCGGCAGTGTGCCGCCTCGGCCCGGGCCCCGCTACGAGCGGACTCGACCCAACGAGCTCTGGCATGTCGACATCAAGGGTCCGTTCTTCATCAACCTCAGCGGCAGGGGTTACATCAAGACCTGGATTGTCGGCTTGGTCGATGACCATTCCCGCTTCGTGATCGGGCTTCGAATCCTGACTGAAACCAAGGCGGCACCCATCCTCCGATGGCTCGACGAGTGCTTCGAGCTGTGCGGCCTGCCGCTGCAGCTGATGAGCGACAACGGCCTTCCCTTCGTGGTCTGGATGCCGGGAATGCTGACCGGCTTCGGCAAGCGCTTGCGTGACCTTCACGTCCAGCACTTGCGAACCCAGATCAGCTCGCCCTGGACCAACGGCAAGATCGAGGCCTTTTGGGCCGTGCTCCAACAGGAGGTGCTTGACCGCAAGCGCTTCAACAGCTTCGCGGAAGCCGAGCTGGCGCTCGCCGCCTTTGTTGACTACTACAACTACCACCGACTCAGCGGTGTGCTCGGCTGGGTCACGCCGGGCGAGCGCTACGACGGCACTCCCTTCACGGATGTCGGGTTCCAGAACATCCCCGCTCTGAGCCATCTTCAGGGCTGGCTCGAGGAGGTCATGAATGCGGCCTGACGGTGTGCCATATCTATCCGGGAATCTCAACTAGTGCTCCGCCGCGGCCGC
Organism: Candidatus Dormiibacterota bacterium; assembly: GCA_036564345.1. GTDB lineage: Bacteria > Chloroflexota > Dormibacteria > Dormibacterales > Dormibacteraceae > UBA6019. The sequence goes on from DATCOZ010000284.1 coordinate 7,434, forward strand.
AGCCTTGTACTCGCTCTCGGTGAGCAGGCCCTGCGGCTCGCCCTCCACCTTGACCTTGACAAGCCAGCCATCACCGTACGGATCGGAGTTCACCAGCTCCGGGTTCTGGGTCAGCTTCTCGTTGACCTCGACAACCGTCCCCGCGGCGGGCGCGTAGAGGTCCGAGGCGGCCTTGACCGATTCGATCACCCCAAAGGATTCGCCCGGCTTGAGCTGCGCCCCTTTCGCCGGCAGCTCGAGGAAGACCACGTCGCCGAGCTGTGCCTGCGCGAAGTCGGTGATCCCGATCGTCGCGCTGTCGCCGTCGAGGACGATCCACTCATGGGACGCCGTGTACTTCCTCTCCGCCACTTGACCCTCCTGCTTTCAGTTCTTGGACGGCGCCGGGGACTTGACCGACCCGCGATAGATGGGCAGCGCAACGACCTCCGCCTGGCCCGGCCGACCCCGGACGTCTACCTCGACGCTGTCGCCGGGGCCGCCTTTTCCGGCTTCCAGGGAGGCCATCGCCACGCCCTGGTTGAGAAAGAAGGACCAGGTGCCACTGGTGACCCGCCCAATCCCAGCGCCGTCGCGCAGGACGGCGCTGTCGTGGCGGGGGATCGTGCGATCCGTCGTCTTCAGCCCGACGACGCGACGCCGGGCTCCAGCGGCTTTGGCGGTGGCAAGCGCTTCGGACCCGAGGAAAGGGCCCTTGCCGAGCTTGACCGTCCAGCCGAGACCGGCGTCGAAGGGGTTGGTGGTCTCGTCCATGTCATTGCCGTAGAGGCGCAGGCCCGCCTCCAGCCGGCAGGCGTCTCGGGCGCCCAGGCCGCAGGGAAGGACCCCTTCCGCATTGCCCGCCTCGAGGACCGCGCGCCAGACCTCGGCCGCATGCTCGGCGGGGACGAAGAGCTCGAACCCGTCCTCGCCCGTGTATCCGGTGCGGGAGATCAGGGCGGGCACCCCTTTGATCTCGCCCTGGCCGAAACCAAAGTAGGGCACCGAAGCGGTGTCGAGGCCGCTCGCCGGCAGCTCGAGGAAGACCACGTCGCCGAGCTGTGCCTGCGCGAAGTCGGTGATCCCGATCGTCGCGCTGTCGCCGTCGAGGACGATCCACTCATGGGAC
>DATCOZ010000289.1:0-2807 GCA_036564345.1 Candidatus Dormiibacterota bacterium
GCTCCGACCCGTCTTCGGCAGCCCCCGGCAGCGGCAGCGGCGGCACCGGGGTCGTTGCGGGCAAGGGCGGAGGCGCCGAGGTCGGTCTCCGCGGCGGAGGCGGCGCTGGGGCCATCGAACAGTCCTCGCCGGTACCCGCCACGGCGGCCCGGACGACCCCAGAGGACCAGCCGCCCGAATCGGGCGAGGACCTCGCCCGCCGGGTCGAGCTGCTGGAGCCGGTGTCGCTCTTCCTGGCCCTGCCCGACCGTGTCCTGCGGCGGATCGCCCGCTACATGAGCGAACAGGCCGCCGGCGCGGGCGAGGAGCTGGCCGGACCGAGCTCGCCGGCCGCGCTGCGGATCATCCACGAGGGCGCCTGCGAGGTTCGCACCGAGCTTGGGGGCGAGTCGCTCAAGCTGCTGACCCTCGGCCCGGGCGATTTCATCGGCGTCGACTCGCTCTTCTCCGACGACCCCCTCCCCGTCTACGTCCGAGCCCTGACCGAATGCAAGCTCCTCGTCCTCGAAGGTGAGATGGTCACCCGCGCCGCACCTCCCGGTTCCGCCTTCCGCGAGGCGCTGAGGCAGGCCGCGGGGCAGCGCGACAGCCACCTGCGAGCCCTCATCAACCGGCCGCACAAGCTCGCCACGGGCTCCGCGGCGACCGAGATCGCGATCTATTCGACCAAGGGCGGATCGGGCCGGACGACACTGGCGCTGAACCTCGGGGCCGAGCTGGGACGCCGCTATCCGGGCGAGGTGCTGGTCGTCGACCTGGCGCTCCCCTACAACCACATCGCGCTGCTCGGCAATCTCTCGCCGTCAACCTGCCTGGCTCGAATCGGGCAGGCGCCGGACGCCACCTTCAGCTCGCTTGCGTGGAGTGCGGCGCTTCCCCACCCGGCGGGGTTCATGGCCCTCCCCGCCACGCTCCGCCCGGAGGAGGCCGAGCTGGTCACTCCCGAGCTGCTGCTCCGGGCGATGAAGGTGCTGGCGCCGCAGTTCCGCTACATCATCTTCGACCTCGGCATAGCCCTCGAGGATTGCGTGCTGGCTGCCCTCGAGATGAGCGACCACGTGCTCCTGGTGGCGACACCGGAGCTGGCTTCGATGCACGACACCCGGCAGATGATCGAACTCGCCACCCGTGTCCTGCACATCCCGGCCGGCCGGGTTCACACCGTCCTCAACCATCGCTCGCCCGACTCCCTGCTGACCCGCAAGGTCGTGGAGGAAGTCCTCGGCCAGCCGCTCGCCGCCGAGTTCCGCTACTTCGGCGCCCATCCCGAGATGGCCGGGCTGGAAGGCAGGCTGCAGGTCCAGAGCGACCCCGGTGGCCACTTCAGCCGCAGCGTGCGAAGCATCATCGACCGGTTCGGTGCCCGGCCGGCCGAGAAGAAACGCTCGGCTTAGCCGGGCTCTCCCCCACCTGGTGGGGGAGCCCGGCCGCAGGCACAACGTCGCCGCGCTCGACCGGCTCGACTTCACCGCGGACGAGCTGAGCGCGATCGAACGGGTGCTCAAGGGCTGAATGCTGCGACGATTAGGCGCGCGCGAACAGGACTGATTTCGAGGAGGTATGCCCGCGATGTACTTGGTCATCCGCCGCTACGCGATGGAACCCGGAAAGGTCGACGAGGTCGTTCGCAAAGTTGACGAGCAGTACCTCGAGAAGCTGCATCACCTTTCGGGGTTCGAGGGCTACTACGTGATCGATTCCGGTGAGGGCAAGCTGACCTCGATCACCGTCTCCGCCGACAAGGACGCGGCCCGCGAAACGAACAAGCTGAGCAAGGAATGGGTTGACACCTGGCTGCGCGACGTCCACCTCGAGCTGGTGGAAACGATCGAGGGCGCGGTCGTCGTCCACGGTGGTTCTTAACCGGCCGGGGAGCTGCCTGGTTAGCTGACGGTCGGCATCCAGGCGGGGCGGCCGGCCTCGTAGGCCGCGACCTTGTCCATCTTCTGCAGCGTTAGGCCGACCTCGTCCAGCCCGTTGCGGAGGCGCTCCTTCAGGAAGGGTTCGATCTCGAAGCTGAAGCTGAGGGCCCCCGCTCTGATCGACTGCTTCTCGAGGTCGACGACCGCCTCCGTCTCGGGAGCCTCGAGCGCGAGGTCGAGGAGCTCGCGCACCTCGTGCTCGGGAAGCATGATCGCTGGCACGCCGATGTTCCCGCAGTTGTTCCGGAAGATGTCGGCGAAGGACGAGGCGATGATCACCTCGTAGCCCGCCTCCTGGATCGCCCAGGGTGCGTGTTCGCGGGAGGAGCCGCAGCCGAAGTTGGGACCGGTGACCAGGATCCGCGCGCCGCGGTGCTCTGGCCGGTCGAGGATGAAGTCGCCGCGCTTGCGCCAGTCGTAGAAGAGGAACTCGCCGAAGCCGGTGCGCTCGATGCTCTTGAGGAACTGCTTGGGGATGATCTGGTCGGTGTCGACGTCCGCCATCGGGAGCGGCGCCATCCGGCCGGTCACCTGGCTGACCGGTTTCATGACCGCGGTGACCCCGCCAGGTCTCGCACGTCGGCGAGGTGGCCGGCGATCGCGGCGGCGGCGGCCATCGGGGGGCTGACGAGGTGGGTGCGCCCGCCGGCGCCCTGGCGTCCCTCGAAGTTGCGGTTGCTGGTCGAAGCGCAGCGCTCGCCCGGTGCGAGGATGTCGGGGTTCATCCCCAGGCACATCGAGCAGCCGGCGTCGCGCCACTCGAACCCGGCGTCCCGGAAGACCTTGTCGAGGCCTTCCGACTCGGCGACCAGCTTGACGGTTGCCGATCCCGGCACCACCATCGCCCGGACTCGGGGATGCACGGTGCGGCCGCGGATGATATCG
>DATCOZ010000304.1:0-8936 GCA_036564345.1 Candidatus Dormiibacterota bacterium
GCCCAGTCCGGCCCTCAACGGCCGCCGCGTGAGGTAGGCGAGGGAAGGCCTCAGCGTTGCCCGGGCCCCGCCCTCAAGCCAGCCCGCCGGAATCTCAAGAACCCGCAGGTTGGCAGCGACGAGCAGGCTGAGTCCGAAGACCGCGGTGACCGCGCCCAGCGCGATCGCGACGCCCGATTCCCAGCTCGCGATGTTCTCGATCGCCGCCAGGTTGGCCGCTGCCCACACCGTGAGGGCTGCTCCGGACAAGCTCGCCCGCAAGCGGCCTGAGATCCGGCCGCCGACCAGCGCCGCCGCCAGGATCACCAGGCCAACACCGCCCGCCAGCCGGACCGGCAGGTTGCCGGCAACCAGAGCCGCAAGCGAGCCAAGGCCCAGGCCGGCCAGCAGTCCAGTCCTCCAGATCGATGGCTTCCGGCGGCCGGCGGCCTCGGGCAGGTTCTTGATCGCCGACGAGATCTGCATCCGGGAGCTGCGGACGGACGTGGCGAAGAGAGTGGCCAGCACGATCAGGGCGCCGATCGCGATGGAGAGGGCTGCCGAATCGGGCGAGATCGAGTACAGCACCAGCCCAGCGCGGTTCTGCTCCCCCCCGCTCGCGAACTGGCTGTACACCAGCGGGACCAGGGCGAGGCCGACTACGGCGCCCGGCACAAGGGCCGCTACGGCGGCGATCAGGCTGTAGAGGGCTCCCTCCAGCACTGACAGGGTAATCATGCCGGTCCGGCCGAGTCCGAGCGCTCGGAGCACGGCGTGTCGCGGCCGCCTCTCGTCAGCCAGGGTAAGGCCGAGGTTCACCACCAGAGCCGCGCCGGCCAGGGTGACAAAGAGGCTGAGGCCGGTGAAGACCCCTCGAACCGCGTCGATCTGCCTGATCTGGGCTTCGACGTCCTCTCGCTTCGCTTCTCGCACCTTCACGCTAGGTCCACCCGGAAGTGTCTGGAGTGCAGCCCGCACCTGTGGCGTCAGCTCATGCGCCCGCTCCAGCTCGCCCCGGCCGTCGCCCGGAGCCGCCAGCCGGATGACGTTGATGGCGCGGTCGCCGATCAGCGGGCGTAGGTTGGCCAGAGGAGAGAAGAGAGCCGGGCGGAGCGTGTAGGCGCCCGGTCCCTCGGCCTGGGCGATGCCCTTCACGCGGAGCTCCACCACCTGACCGGGACCGATGGAGACGCGAAGCCGGTCACCTGAACGCGCCTCCAGCGCATCGGCCAGCGAAGCCGTGATCAGCACCTGGTCCGTGGCTATGTCCTTTCCCATCGTCATCGTTCCGTCCTTCAGCCGGTAGCTGCCGAAGGCGGCCTGGGTCGCCGGGTCGAACCCGACCAGCATGACAAGGGGCTTGGCATTGTTTCGATCGAGGTCGACAACCGAGCTGGGCAGCTCGATGCCTGCCTGCACCCCGGCGAGCGAAGACCGCAGCTTCGGATCGGCGGCCAGAGCCGAGGCCAACGCCGGGTCGAAGAAACGGCCCCCATCGGCGACGACCAGGTCGACGTGACCCCAGGCCAGGTAGGCTCCGCGCGTCTGCGACTCGAGCGCGGAGTCACTGAAGACCTGCATCGCGAAGATGGACACAGTTCCGACCATCAGGCCGAGCACGACCACGGCTGACTGCCAGGGACGCCGGACCGCCTCCCGCAGCGCCAGCCGAGCGAGAAGTGGCCGGCGCATGGCGATCACGACGAGCCCGGCATACACGAGCACGAAAATTCCGATCCCGACGGTGGCTAGGTTCATCTCCTCACCCCGTCACACACGGCCTCAGTACTCCACGCGCAGGGCTTCGACGACGGGCAGGCGGGCGGCGCGTAGTGCGGACGGGATCGTGACGGCCAGCACGGACAGATAGACGAGGCCGACGGTGAGCGCCAGTGATGAGCCGTCGATCACCAGGCTTGCACCGGGAAGCATAACCTTGTAGAAGGTGACGCCAATCAGCGCCCCGACCCCGATTCCGACCAGCGCGCCGCAGGTTGCTGTAATCAGCCCCTCCGAGACAATCCCTGCCAGCACCTGACCAGGCCTGTAGCCCAGAGCTCGGAGCACACCGATGGTGCGGCGCCGCTCGACAACCGCCCTGAGGGCCAGGATGCCCAGGCTCAGGACCCCGACCAGAAGTCCGATCCCCAACAGCAGTCGCATTGTGTCCACGATGGCCTGCGGGCCACGAGCGGACTTGTCAAAAATCTCCTGGATGGTCGTTGCCTCCGCGCCCTGGCTGAAGACTTCCCGCTGGATCTGCCTGGCCACCGCACTCGCGTCGGCGCCAGGCACCGTCCGGGCCATGATGGTGGTGCCCACCGGAAGTGTGGTGAAGACTGCCATCGCCGCGTCAGACCCGGCGATGCCCCAGAGCCCAAGGTTTTCCACCACTGCCGCGACCCGAAATTGCACGGGTCCGTCTGGCCCCGCCAGCGTGACTTTCATGCCGGGGTTGCCGTAAATGGGTGACACCACCAGATGCGGGTCGGCTGCCAGGGCCTGCCACACCTCGGCATCGCTCTTGTACCGACTTTCTCGGTTGGAGAGCCGGAAGGGCTCGGCCGCCATCTCCGCGCGGCTAAGCGAGTAGAGGGGTATGTACTGGTCCTTCCGTGTGTCTCCGGCGCTCGTTATTGTTTCCCCGCGGTACGGCCGGGTCGGCATCACGACCTGGCGCGAGATCTCAGGCCGTACTGAATCAGGAATCGACAATCCGGGTGTTGTCGGAGCGACGACACGGATGTCGTATTCACCCAGGCTGGAGCGCGCCTGCCCCAGGAAGGTCGGAATGATCAATGCAAAGATTGTCATCAGGGCCAGCACGAGCGCGAACGCGCCAGTGCCCAGGCCGACCCTGAGGGGCCGCCGCGTCAGATAAGCGAGAGACGGCCTCAGGGTCACGCGGGCCCCGCCCTTAAGCCAGCCGGCAGGGATCTCGAGGACCCGAAGGTTTGAGGCCACGATTAGGCTCAGCCCGAAAACCGCGACGAGAGCGCAGAGGACGAGCACCACGATGTCCCAATTTCCGAGGGCGATGCTCCCCGCCGCAGCCGCCGCCCACACCGTCAGGGCGGCTCCGGTCAACGTCGACCGCAATCGCTCAGAGATACGGCTGCCGACCAGCGCGGCCGCCAGGATCACCAGGCCTACCCCGCCCACCAGCCGAACGGGAAGGCTCCCAGCCACGAGAGCGGCGATCGATCCCAGGCCCAGGCCGCCAAGGAGCGCGGTGCCCCAGACCGATCGCTTCTTGCGGCCGGCTGGCTCGGGCAGATTCTTGATCGCCGAGGAGATCTGCATCCGGGAGCTCCGGATGGAGGTCCCGAAAAGGGTGACGAGCACTATCAGGGCGCCGATCGCAATCGAAAGGGCCACCGAACCGGGGGCGATCGGGTACAGCGTCGGTCCGGTGCGGGCTTCGACCGGGCCTGCGTACAGCAGGCTGCCACCCTGTAGTGTCCGCGCGAGGGCGAGGCCGACTATCGAACCGGGCCCAAGGGCCAGCGCAGCTGCAACCAGGCTGTAGAGCGCGCCCTCCAGTACCGACAGGGTGACCACGCCGGTCCGGCCGAGTCCCAGGGCGCGCAGCACAGCATGTCGCGGGCGCCTCTCCTCAGCCAAAGCGAGCCCGAGGTTCACCACCAAGGCCGATCCGGTCAGGGCTACGAACAGGCTGAGGCCGGTGAAGATGCTTCGATCACTCTCGGCCCTCTTGATCAGCAATTCGACGTCCTCGCGCTTGGCTTCCCGCACCTTCAAGCTCTGTCCGCCGGCCAGGCCTTGCAGGGCCTTCCGCACTTGTGGGGCCAGATCATGGGCCCGGTCCAGCTCAGCCCGGCCATCGCCGGGAACCGCCAGCCGGATGACGTTGACGCCTTGGTCTCCAGTCAGTGGCCGTAAGTTGGCGACTGGAGAGAAAAGTGCCGGCCGGAGAGTGTAAGCGCCTGGCCCCTGGGCCTCGGCGATTCCCGCCACCCGAAACTCCACCGCCTGCTGGGGACCGACGGAGACACGGAGCCGGTCGCCTATCCGCGCCTCCAGGGCGGTGGCCAGCGAGGCCGAGATCAGGACGTGGTCTGGCGCCAGGTCCTGGCCCAGCGTGGTCTTTCCGTCCGTAAGCCGGTAAGCGCCGAACGGGCCTTGAGTGGCCGGATCGAACCCGACCAACATGACGAGGCCCTTGGCATTGCCGCGATCGAGGTCGACCACCGAGCTGGGCAGCTCGACACCCGCCTGGACTCCGTTCAACGAAGATCGCAGGCCAGGATCGACGGCCAGCCCCGCCGCCAGCGCGGGATCGAAGAAACGGCCGCCATCGTCGGCGAGCAGGTCGACGTTGCCCCAGGCCAGATATGCGCTCCGCGTCGACGATTCCAGGAATGAGTCGCTCAGGACTTGCGTCGCGAAGATGGCTGTCGTTCCGATCATCAGGCCAAACACCACCACGGCGGACTGGCCCGGCCGCCGCACGGCCTCTCGCAGCGCGAGTCGGGCCAAGAGGGGCCTACGCAAGGCGAGAACAACCAACGCGATGTAGATCAGCAGGAACAGGCCGATCACGACCCAGGACAGATTCATCGGATTGCTTCTAGGCGCTCAACCTTGGCCGGTTCGATCCGGCCGTCGCGCATGTGGACGGTGCGCCGGGCGCGCTCCGCCACTTGTGGGTTGTGGGTGACCAGCACGATGGTCTGGCCATCCTTGTTCATGCGCACCAGCAGCTCGACGATGACCTGGGTGACCTCGGTGTCGAGATTCCCGGTCGGCTCGTCTGCCCAGACCACCGCCGGCTTGTGAACCAGTGCTCTGGCTACTGCCACCCGCTGCTGCTCGCCTCCGGAGAGCTGGTCCGGGCGGTGATTGGCGCGATGGGCCAGTCCTAATGTCTCCAGCATCTCCAGCGCGCGTCGGCGGGAGTCGCGCGAGTTGAGGTTCTGAAGAAGGAGTGGGATCTCCACGTTCTCGACCGCCGAGAGCACGGGCAGCAGGTTGAAGGCCTGGAAGACGAAGCCCATGTGGTCGCGGCGGTATGCGGTGCGAGCGCGGTCCGTCATGGTGGAGAGGTCCTGCCCATCCACTACAACCTGGCCGCCATCAAAAGCATCGAGGCCGGAGAGGCAGTTGAGAAGTGTCGTTTTGCCGGAGCCAGAAGGCCCGACGATGGCGATCATCTCGCCGCGCTCGACCTCGAGGTCGATGCCGCGCAGGGCCTCGACCTCGTTTGCGCCCCGGTAGACCTTACGGAGCCGCACTGCCTGGACGATCGAGCCGTCCATGGATTGCCGCATTATCGGGCCTCCTCCCGCCGGTGGCCAAGCGCGATCTCCGACAGCTCCCTTTCGTCCGCGTAGCGGCGCGGCACCGGAACGACCCGGCACGCCGTGAGTGCGCGGAGCGTCGCAGTCCGCGAGCCTTTCTCGACCACCGCCCGTTCTCCGACGATCGCGCCTGGACCCACCTGCGCGACCGGCTGGCCGTCTACCTCGACGGCGAACAGGCCGTCCAGGACCAGGAACATCTCGTTGCCGGCCGCGCCCTGCTCTATGAGGGTGTTGCCTTTCAGAATCGCACGGCTCTTTTCCTTGGCGCCGCCGACGATGATCGCCCCGAGCTCGCGTTCGAGCGCACTTTCCACTGGCTGAACCATGGCCGGAGAGTCATACGTACCCCATGGTGTGCGCTCGCCGAATGCGTCGTTGATCCAGGTGCTGAAGTCGGTCAGCCCCGTCTGCGTGACGAGGTCGCCGGCATCGTCGTAAATCCAGTGACGCGGGAAGCAGCTGGCTCCGACGAGCTCGTGCTCGGAGCGCCCGTCGGCATGGATCGTCAGGGAGAGAGTCGTCCAGGCCACCGCGGAATCGATCTGGAACAGCGGCTTTCGGCTGACGGGTCGTGGAGCCGGCACACCGGTGCGGCCGCCGCATGTCTGGGTGAAGCGGACATAGGTTTCGGTGACAACGGGCTCCGGACGGATATCCGGCATCGCCTTGGCATTGACCGTCACCGTCTTGGGTCCCAGCTTGAGGCGCGTGACGCCGATACGCCCGCCGCCGTGCTGTCCCCAGGCCGATATCTTGCCGTCCTCGACCTCGATCCAGCCCTTCAGCTCATTGCACTCTCGGAAAAGATCCCTGCGGTGCCAGTCGTCCAGATCGTCGAGTCGGCTCGGAAGAGGCTCGTCGTAGTGGGCTAGGCCCATAGCGAAGGGCACGGCCAGGAATCCCTTGACCGCCTCGAAGGGAATCCAGGAAACCGCCGTCACAGAGCTTTCGTATTTCATTTTGATCAACCTCCGCTGAGCAACGTAAGGCCGCAGACAGAAATGGTCGATGGTGTCGGCTGGCGTCTTTAGCGGTTGCCAGCCGTACCTGTGCGGTGGTGTTGGCCCCCTTGCTGAGGTTCGCCTGTACCTCGTCCAATACCGCTATGGGACGGATCAGCGTGCTGCTGGCCGACGACAGCCTGATCGTGCGTGAGGGCCTACGCGCGCTGCTGGGTGTGACGGCTGACCTGGACGTCGTCGGCGTGGCCGGCGACTACGAGGAGTTGGTCGCGCGCGCAGAGGAGCTCGCACCACAGGTGATCGTCAGCGACATCCGCATGCCGCCAACGTTCCAGCGCGAAGGGATTGATGCCGCTCGGCTCGTGCGCAAGCGCCACCCCGGCACCGGGATCGTGATCCTCTCTCAATTCGACGATCCGGCATACGCGGTCTCTCTTCTCAGCGAAGGCGCGGCCGGATGCGCCTACCTGCTCAAGGACCGGGTCGCGGAGGGTGATCAGCTGGCGCGGGCCATCCGTACGGTGAGCGCCGGCGGCTCGGTGCTCGACCCTAAGGTGGTGGAGGCGCTCGTCCGGCCGGCGGGCGAGCGTGACCTGTCGCCGGCTGAGGAGGAGCTGCTGCGCATGGTGGCCGAGGGCAAGCCGATCAAGGCCATCGCGGTGACTCGCCGGACTACCGCTGCTGACGCCGCGGACTCGGTCGAGCAGCTCTTCCTCAAGCTGGCGCAGCAGGCGAGCGGAGGCGGCGAGTCGGCCTTGCGCAACCTACGCGTGCTGCACTCGGCCATCGTCGAACGCGAGGAGCAGGGACAGACTCTCAGCCGTCTGTTGCCCGGCGGTATCGCGGACCGGCTGCGCCGAGGCGGGGGCGGGATCGGTGAGACCGAGCGACTGGTCGTCACTGTATTGATGTCCGACGTGCGCGACTACTCGGCGATCGCTGAGGTCTCCGACCCGAGCCGCCTGGCGGGTCAGTTGAAAGAGCATCGCACCATCGCCAGCGACGCGGTCCTGGCCGAGCATGGCACCGTCATGCAGTTTGTGGGCGACGCGGTCATGGCGGTGTTCGGAGCGCCCGAGCTACAGCCCGACCACGCCGACCGCGCGCTCCGCGCCGCCAATGCCATGCACAGCGCCCAGTCGGAGTTGAACCGCCGGTGGGAGACGGCGGGACTGCCACCCTTCGAGCTCGGCGTCGGCCTATCGACCGGACTCGTGGCCGCGGCGCTTATCGGCAGCAAGGAGCGTATGGAGTATTCGCTGGTCGGCGACGCTGTAAACCTCGCGCAGCGCCTCCAGCAGCTTGCTTCTTGTGGCCAGACCGTTCTCAGTGAGGCCACCTTCGCGGCATTGAGCCGCTCCCCTCAGGCTGAGCAGATCGGCCCGGCTCCCGTCAAGGGCCGCCGGGGTCTCGTCACGGCCTTTCGGGTTCCCGCTCCTCCGCCAGGTAGAGGAGGGTCGCCTTGACGCGGCGATGCACCGCAGGCTCCTCGCTCAGCGCAAGCTTGGAGAAAATCGAGTTGATGTGCTTCTCGACCGCCCGCTCGGTGAGGTGGAGGGTCTCGGCGATGGCGGCGTTGTTCTTGCCCTGGGCCACCGCGGCCAGAACCTCGCGCTCCCGCGGCGTCAGATCGGCCAGCGCCGAGCGTTTGTGCCGGGCGCGGGCGGCGATGAGGTTCTCGACCACCTTAGCGTCGATCACAGAGCCGCCGCGTGCGACCTCGCGGATCGCGTTGACGAGCTGGTCCAGATCCGACACGCGCTCTTTCAGCAAGTAACCGCGCCCGGTGGCGCCTTTGTCGAGGAGAGCCAGGGCGTACTCGGCGTCAGCGTACTGGCTGAGCACCACGACGCCGATCGATGGCGCCTTCTCACGCAGCTCCTCTGCCATCCGGATGCCTTCATCGGTGTTGGTGGGTGGCATCCTGATGTCGGTCAGGACGACGTCGGGCCGATTTTGCTCGATCGCCGCGCGCAACGACTCCAGGTCGGAGCACGCCGCTATCACCTCGACCTCGTCGACGGACGCGAGAAGCTCCCGGATTCCTTCGCGGACGATGAAGCTATCATCGGCCACCACCACCCTGATCGGCATCGCGCCAAGGATAGGGCTGGCCCCACCAATCGGCGTGGTGCAGGCACCCTTGGGCGTGCGCGCTACGCGGGCTAACCTGCGATAGAGGCATGGCCGTGAAGGTGTTGATCGTCGACGACCAGAAGGCGTTTCGCGTCGCGGCGCGCGAGGTCGTAAACGTGACGCAGGGCTTCGAGGTCGTGGGCGAGGCCGAGACCGGCGATGACTCGATCCTGGCGGCCAGACGCCTACACCCTGACCTCGTCCTGATGGACGTCAACCTGCCTGGCATCGACGGCCTCGAGGCGAGCCGCCGAATAAAAGCGGAGCAGCCGGAGGTCGTCGTCCTACTTCTTTCCACTTACGACCGGGAGGATTTCGCGACCCGGATCGCGGGATCTGGAGCCAGCGCCTTCATCGCCAAAGCGTCTTTCGGACCGCACAGTCTCTCAGATGTCTGGCTCAAGTCCAGTAACAGACTCGACAGGGAAGGTGATGCTTTCTAGAGTCCTATGTTCGAGGCTGAGCGTTAGGAGCTGTGTGATGTGGTGTGGCGAGGGCCTCTGATCAGAACCACGCTCACGGCTACGAACCAGAC
>DATCOZ010000079.1:0-2901 GCA_036564345.1 Candidatus Dormiibacterota bacterium
CCGATCGCCATCCTGATCGGGGCGACGGCGGCCGGGGTGCTCGGCCTGCTGGTCGGGTTGGTCGCCCTGCGCCGGCTGCGCAGCGACTACCTTGCCATCGTCACCGTCTCGGTCGGGGCGATCGTCTTCGACTTCGTGAACATCTCCACCTGGCTCTTCAACGGCGCGGACGGCATCGCCGGCATCCCCTATCCCTTCAACGACAGCATGCCCGGCGGTCCCCTCGATCCGAACACCTACACCTTCTTCTACCTCGGCGTGGCCGGCATCTTCACGCTGGTGCTGGGGATCATCGCGTTCCGGATCTACAACTCGCCGCTCGGCCGCACGCTGCGGGCCATCCGGGAGGACAGCGACGTCGCCAGCGCGTTCGGCAAGGACACCTACCGGTTCCGGATGATCGCGATGGTGGTCGGCTGCGTCTACGCCGGCATCGCCGGTGGTCTTCTCGTCGGCTTCATCAGCGCCCTCAACCCGGGTGGCTGGCAGGCCGGCGAGACCTTCCTCCTCTATGCGGCGCTGCTCCTCGGCGGCCGCGGCAACAACTGGGGCGCGGTGCTCGGCGCGTTCCTCGTCCCGGTCCTGTTCCAGGAGGCGACGCGCTACCTGCCGGCGATCCAGGGCCACCCCGAGCTGATACCGGCAATCCGCAACATGATCGTCGGCGCCCTCCTGATCGGCATTCTCTGGTTCCGGCCCGAGGGCATCCTCCCGGAGCGCAAGTTCCGGATCAAGGGCATCGCCTTCACCCCCAAGCGGAAGCTGGCCGAGGTCGCCGAGGTTGAGTAACGGGACCCCGGGCGGCGCGATCCTCGAGATCGAAGACCTCGCCTACTCCTTCGGCGGTCTGAAGGCCGTCAATGGCAGCACCTTCAGTATCGAACGAGGCGGGATCAACGCCCTGATCGGTCCGAATGGAGCCGGCAAGACGACGCTCATCAACGTCATCTCCGGGGCGCTGAAGGCCGAGGCCGGACGAGTCCGCTTCGACGGGACCGACGTCACCCGCTGGCCCAGCCACAAGGTCGCCGGCCAGGGCCTGATCCGGACCTTCCAGATCTCCCGCGAGCTGGCCGCCATGACCGTCCTCGAGAACATGCTGGTGCCGCCGCCCAACCAGGCAGGTGAAAGCCTCTTCAATGCGATGTTCCGGCCCGGCGTCGGCCACCGGCAGGACCGCGTCCTGGTCGAGAAGGCGCTCGAAAAGCTTGACGACTTCGGGCTGTACGACTCCCGCGACCAGTACGCCAGGAACCTCAGCGGCGGCCAGAAGCGGCTGCTGGAGCTGGCCCGGGGGGTCATGGGGGAACCCAAGCTGATGGTCCTCGACGAGCCCTTCGCCGGGGTCAACCCGGCCCTCATCGAACTCCTCGAGGGCCATCTCCAGACCCTCCAGAAGTCGGGCATCACGTTCGTCATGGTCGAGCACAACCTGAACGTGGTGGAGCGGATCTGCGACCACGTGGTGGTGATGGCGGAGGGAAAGACGCTTGCGACGGGCAAGCTCTCCGAGCTCCGCAAGAACCAGGCGGTGATCACCGCCTATCTCGGCGGAGCACTTACCGAGCACCCACACGCCGCGACCGGCGGCGGCGAAGTTGCGGCTCACGAGGTCAGCCGCGGCGAGCCGATCCTGACCGCGACCGGCCTCACCGCCGGGTACAGCAAGGTGCCGGTGGTCCAGGGGGTCGACCTGGCGGCCGAGCCGGGCAAGGTCGTCGCCATCGTGGGCCCTAACGGCGCCGGCAAGTCGACCCTGTTGAAGGCGATGTTCGGGCTCCTCCGGAACCGGTCGGGCAGCGTCAAGCTGGCCGGGGAGGAGATCGGCGACTGGCAAGCTTTCAGGATCGCCCGGGGCGGGATGGCTTACGTGCCGCAGGTGATCAACGTCTTCACCAGCCTGACCATCGTCGAGAACCTGGAGATGGGCGGCTACACGCTCAAATCGGGACTGGCAAGCCGGGTCGAGCAGGTCCTCGAGATCTTCCCCGACCTGAAGGCTGCGCGGACCAGGAAGGCGGGCAACCTGAGTGGTGGCCAGCGCAACATGCTGGGCATGGCGCGGGCGCTGATGCTCGAGCCGAAGGTGGTCCTGCTCGATGAGCCGACAGCCGGCCTCTCGCCGGCTTACACCGGTGTCGTTTGGGAGCAGATCCGGCGCGTCGCCGGACTCGGCACGGCCGTCGTCGTCGTCGAGCAGAACGTGGACCTGGCGGTCAACAACGCCGATTGGGTCTACGTCATGGTGGCCGGGCGTAATCGCCTCGATGGCCCGGCCACGGTGGTCGGAAAGGAGGATCTGCCCGGTATCTTCCTCGGCGGCGAGGTCCCGGCGAACCTTGCCGCCGGCAGCGACCAGACGGTCGGGGAGGGCAGGGTCGAGCTGGGATAGATGGGAATACAAAAGCGGATTTGGTTCGACTAAGGAGGCAGCGGGTTTCAGTTCGATTCACTGCAGGAGGAAGCACACATGAGGTTCAGCAACAGGTGGCGGGCGAGCTTCGCGGCCATTGTCACCATCGGCGTCGTCGCCTGCGGTGGCAGTTCGACCAGCCCGGGCAGCACTACGACCTTGGGCCCGGTCACGATGGCCGAGCTCTTCCCGGTGTCGGGCCGGGAGGCGTTCGTCGGCCAGTGGTTCCAGCACGGGGCGAAGGCCGCCGTCGACGACATCAACAAGAACGGCGGAGTGTCCGGCGGCAAGATCACTGAGCTCCTCGCCGATACCGGTGGTGACCCCGTCGACGCGGTCACTGCCCAACGCAAGCTGCTCACCCAGAACCCGACCTTCGAGGTCGGGCCTTCGTCCCTCGAGATCCAGGGTGTCATCAAGGATTACGACCCCTCGCACCTCGTCGACCTGATGGCCGGCGGCACCTCCCAGCTCGACCACATGCAGTA
>DATCOZ010000086.1:0-6127 GCA_036564345.1 Candidatus Dormiibacterota bacterium
GTGGCTCCTCGGCACCCATCAGGGAGCGACCAGCCTTGACCACCTCGACTACTACCTGGACGAGTTCACCTTCCGCTTCAACCGCCGGCGCTCTCAGCACCGCGGCTTGCTCTTTCGGCGGCTGCTGGAAAACGCGGTGCGGGTCGACCTCCTTCCCTACGACCAGATCGTCAGCCGGACTGGAAAGCCTCGGCTACCGCGTCGCTCACGGATCTCCTGGATAGCTGGTCTCTGAGTCATCTGTCGAATGCCACCTGAGTCATTTCAATGGTCAGCTGCACCAATACTACAAACAAATGTTCGTAGAGTCAAGCCCCTTTACCGGGCTGCTTGGCCAGCCATCGACCGCACGAATACATTTCGGGCCACCACCAGGAAACAACCCCCGAGAAGGGTGGGTGGTCCTTTGGGGGCGGGCCTTCGACCGCCCCACCAGACCTCGGCCCGACGAAAGGCACCGCGCTCCGACGCCAACGCACCGGACCGACTCCCCTTCCTTGGGACCCAACCAGAGCTCTACCCGACGCAAGACGCCGCGCCACGACGCCAAGGCACCGGACCGACTCCCCTTAATAGGCACCAAACCCCGGACTTGCCCCCTACGGATCGGATGGCGGGGAAACCCCCAAGAAGGGTGGGTGGTCCTTTGGGGGCGGGCCTTCGACCGCCCCACCAGACCTCGACCCGACACAAGACACCGCGCTCCGACGCCAACGCCCCGGGCCGACTCCCCTTCCTTGGGACCCAACCAGCCCTCAACCCGACGCAAGACGCCGCGCAACGACTCCAACGCCCCGGACCGACTCCCCTTCATTGGCACCAAACCAGACTTCCCCGCTCCGGATCGGATGGCGGGGAGGGGTATTCAAAGGCCTGCGGAAGGCCCCACCCTGCCGCCCCGCCCGCGGGGAGGGTTCTGAGGGGGGACGACACAAGACGCGCGCTCCGGCACCAAGGCGCCGGGCCGACTCTCCCTCATAGGCCAGGCAGCGGTTCAGGACGCTCCGACGAGCGGTGGCGGCGCCCCCGGGTCGAGGAACTTCTCGATGCCCGAAACCAGCGCGCTTGCGATCAAAGCCTGGCCCTTGGGGTTGCTCGCCAGGTCAGCCTCGGGGGGCCGAGTCAAGTGCAGCGCCTCGACCAGGACTCCCGGCATGACGCTCGGGTGGTCCACCCAGCCGCTGGACTGAGGGCCCAGCTCGATCAGGTGCCCGTAAGCCTCCCCGCGCGCGGTCAGGGCCGGCGTGCCGCTTTCCGAGTCGGCCACCGTGCCCAGGTCGGAGATGTCCAGGCCGACGCCGCGGTATGCGTCGGTGAGCTCAGCTTGGACGAGCTCGGCCAGGCGGAGATTTTCGGGCGTGAAGGACCTCGCGTCGTCGAAGACCGTCTGCACTCCACCGAACTCAGGGTTGCTGTCCGCGTTGAAATGGATCGCGACCAGCACGGCGGCCCCGGCCGCGTTGGCACAGGCGGCTCTAGCCAGCGCATCGATGCGAACGGCGTGCGCCGTGAGCGACCCGAAGACGTAATCGGAGGTCACCAGCCGGGCCACCGTCGTGTCAGTCGTTCGCGAGACGACGACGCTGTACCCGGCTCCGCGCAGCAGCCCCAGCGCCCTGAGCTCCACCGCGAGCGCTGCGGTCTCCTCGTCGATCGGGGCCCCGGAGGAGGTGCTCCCGACGCCTCCCGGGTCCAGACCGCCGTGGCCGGCATCCAGGAAGACGACCTGGTGACGAGCTCGACCGGTCGGTGAGTACTCGATGCAGGTGCCCGGATTGAGCGCGTTGGGGAGGTCGGACTGCGCCACGACGATCGGCAGGCTGGTCGGTATCGGCGAAGGCGACGGGGAATCCGGCTGGGTCGTCGGGCTCGAACTTGGGACGGCGAACGACACCGGCGCGGAGGGCGACGCCCGAGGGCGCCCTGCCGACTGCGGCGTCGCCGAACACCCGGCGGTGACGACCGCGGCGATCGTCACCGCGACCAGGGCGACGCTGCCTGAGCTCGCCAACCTGCTCCTGGGCACGATCTGGACAGGTTGCCAGGGGCAACCTTAAGTTGGGATGAACCGCTCTGAGGGCAGCCCGCGCGGGGCTCCGTTTCAGCTCTCGCTGTGCTCCACCGAGCCATCGGCACGCGGATCGGCGCCGGCGCGCCAGGACGACGGGCCGTCGACGACCAGGGCCTGCGCGTGGCCCATCCGCTGGTCGCGGGGCGGAACCAGCTCCACCCGCGGCGACTGGGCCCGGTTCAGCTCGGGAGCGCCGGGGTAGTCCGCCTCCACCCAGAGCTTGTCTCCCGCCGGGTTGACGCGCACCCGTGGCGCCGCGACCGCCTCCGCCGGGTCGAGGCCGCGATCGAAAAGGTTCATCGCAACCTGGACCTGGATCTGGGGCTGGCCCTCCCCCGCCATATTGCCAAAGGCGGCGAACGGTTTCCCGTCGCGCGCGGCCAGGGCCGGGATCAGCGTGTGCATCGTTCGCTTGCGGGGCTCGAGGCGGTTCACGTGGGTGGGGTCGAGGCTGAAGTAGCAGCCCCGGTTCTGGAGGAGGATGCCGGTTCCCTCGGCAACGATCCCGGACCCGAAGTCGAAGGCGATGCTCTGGATCAGCGAGACCACGTTGCCGGCCTCGTCGGCGGCGCAGAGATAGACGGTGTCGCCGTCCGGCAGCACGTCGGCAGGCGGCGGGACGGAGAAATCGGGATCGAGGAAGGGCGTCGCCGGCACCTCCTCGAATTCGGGG
This sequence comes from Candidatus Dormiibacterota bacterium, assembly GCA_036564345.1. GTDB lineage: Bacteria > Chloroflexota > Dormibacteria > Dormibacterales > Dormibacteraceae > UBA6019. The sequence goes on from DATCOZ010000086.1 coordinate 2,745, forward strand.
TCGGTCAGGTAGCGGGAGCGGAGCCCGTAGGTGACATCGCGCAGCCCCACCAGGCGCCGCGCCAGCGCAGGGCCGGGCTCCAGCTCGCCGGAGGGCACCCGGGCCAGGCGTGCCAGCATCGCCATCGCCACCAGGCCCTGGGTTGGCGGCGGCAGCTGGTAAATGGTCAGGTCGCGGTAGGGCATACCCAGCGGCTCGATCCAATCGCCCCGGTGGGCGGCCATGTCGGCGCCGGTGAGAAAGCCGCCGCGCCGCTCGACCGCCTCCGCGATGGTCCGTCCCAGCTCGCCGAAGTAGAAGCCGCCGAAACCGCTCCGGCCGATCAGATCGAGGGTCGTGGCCAGCTCCGGCTGGCGGAGCTTCATGTCCGGCAGCAGCGGCGGCAGCACGCGCCGCGCCTCGGGGTCCTGGGCAAGCCAGCCGTGGTCGGCGTGGAGCTGGCGGGAGAGGTTCTCGCCGACGACGAAGCCCTCCCTCGCGATCGCCGCCGCCGGTCCCAGGACCCGGCCCATGCCGACGGTGCCGTAGCGCTCCAGCAGCCTCCCCCAGGCCTGGACGGTGCCCGGCACCGTCACCGTCGTCGCGCCCCGCAGCGGCATCGAGGTGAAGCCCCGCTCGCGCATCGCGGCGATGCTGGCAGCCTCGCCGGAGCGCCCGGAACCCTGCAGGCCGACCGGCTCCGCGGCGCCTGCCGGCCAGACCAGCGCGTAGAGGTCCCCGCCGATCGAGGTCATGTGCGGGTAGACGACGCAGAGCACGGCGTTGGCGACGATCGCCGCGTCGATCGCGTTGCCGCCCTCCTGCAGCATCTCCGCTCCGGCCTCCGAGGCGAGGTGATGGGAGGCTGCTACGACCCCTTTCAATCCGGCGTCATGAAGCGGATGGCGCGGGGCATCACCTCGAAGGTGGCCGGCAGCTCGCCCGCGATCTCACCATCGAGCTGGACCAGCACCGGCACCTGGGAGTCGACCTCGACGCGCCGGGCCCGGAACACCTCGAACCAGCGCTTCAGCTTGGGGTCGTCGATGTGGGCGCCGGAATAGATCTTGGCGAAGCCGCCCAGCGCCTCGAGCTTGCCGATCGGACCGGTGATGATCACGTCGAGCAGCCCGTCATCGGGCACCGCCATCGGCGCGATCATCATCCCGCCGCCGTAGTAGCGGCAGTTGGCGACGGTCACCGCCTGCGCCGTCAGCTCGCGCTTCTCGGTGCCGTCGATCACGACCGTCATCGGCACGTGCTTCCAGGTCGCGAAGCCGCGGTAGGTGCCGACCTGGAAGCTCACCTTCCCACCCAGCGTCTTCGGGGTCCGGTTGACCTTGTCCGCCACGAACGCGCCGAAGCCGGCCTCGCCGATGCTCGTGTAGTGGAGGACGCGGCCTCCGATGGTCACCCGCACGGCGTCGATCGGGCGGGGACGGCCGTCGACCAGGACCCGCGCCGCGAGGACTCCGTCGGGGATGGCGAAGCTGCGCTGGAAGTCGCTGCCGGTGCCGAAGGGGATGAGCCCGAGGTTGCTCGTCGTGGGGATGGCCTCACCGTTCGCGAAGAAGCCGTTGACGACCTCGTAGAGGGTGCCGTCCCCGCCCACCGCGGCGACGACCGGACGGTTCTCCCTGACTGCCGCGCGGGCGATGGCGGTCGCCTCCTGCGGCTTCGCTGTGAACGCCTCCTCGAACTCGATCCCGGCACTGCGGATCTCGGCCGCCAGCCGCGGCCACTCCCGCCCCGCCCGTCCGGCCCGCGCGGCCGGGTTGATGATCAGGAGGATGGCAGGTGTGGTCCTCCGACCGCGTTCGGGTTCATGACGCCCTTCGGATCGATGGCCGACCGGACCCTTTCCCATACCTGCCACCACTCCCCCATCTCGCGCTTGACCCAGGGCGCCCGGACCTGCCCGACGCCGTGGTGATGACCGATCGTCGCCGAGTGCCGTAAGCAGGCTTCCATGGTCCCGCTCCAGCAGCGCTCATAGGCTGCCTCGGCGGCCTCCTCCGAGGGCGCCGAGCCGGCGAAGGTGAAGTATGCGCAGCAGCCCTGCGGGTAGGCGTGGCTGAAGTGGCAGAGCCCGATGCCCTCGCCGCCGAGCACCGCCTTCACCTCCGCGTGAAGGGGCGGCAGGCGGTCCCAGGCCGCCGCGACCTCGATCGTGTCGACGAACGAGCCGGGCGGCTCGAGGGCCTCGAACATGCGCTCCCGGGAGAGGTGGAAGCGGCGGTCGCGCCAGCGCAGGAAGGGCTTCTCGTCGAGGTCGCGCCCCCCGGCGGCTGTGCAGCAGGCCTCCACGACACCCATCGCGGCAGCCGCGACGGCGGGCTCGCCGGCCGTTCCCACGACGAGCAGGCAGCCGTTCGCGGCGGCCGCCTGGAACGCTGTGTCCTCGGCATCATAGAGCCGCAGCACGAAGGGCCGGACGCCGCGCTGGACGATCTCCCGCATCGCCTCCAGGCCGGACCCGAGGTCGGCGAAGTCGTAGCCCCGACCGAAGGTGGCGGCCGGCGCCCGGGAGATCCGGAGAACCGCTTCGAGCACGACGCCGAGCCCTCCCTCCGAGCCGATGAAGAGCTCGTGCAGGGCTGGCCCGACCGCCGAGCGGGGCCCTGGACGGGCCTCGGCGATGGTGCCGTCCGGCAGGCAGACGGTCAGGCCCTGGACGAGGTCTTCGATGCTCCCGTAGAAGGTCGAGAGCTGCCCCGACGAACGGGTCGCGACCAGCCCGCCGACGGTCGCCACCGGCAGAGAGCTCGGGTAGTGCCCCAGCGTGAGGCCGCGATCCTGCAGTGTCTTCTCCAGGTCGAGGCCGTTGACGCCGGCCTGCACCCGGGCCACCAGGTTGTGCTCGTCGATCTCCAGCACCTGGTTCAGCCCTCCCAGGTCGAGACCGACCTGGCCCGGCTTCAGATCGACGGCGCCGGTCACCGCCGAGAGCCCGCCCAGCGGCACGACGACGGTGCCGTTCCGGCTCGATTCCCGGAGCAGCTTGGCGACCGCCTGGTAGCTGTCCGGCCGCACGGTGGAGGCTGCCGCGGCCGGGCCGGCGCGCCGGCGCATCACGCCGAGCGGCCAGCTGTCGCTCATCCCGCGGCGAGCCGCCCGGCCAGCCAGCCGGTCAGCAGCGGAACGCCGAACCCGCAGCCCCCGCCGGCGTAGTCGTAGCCACCCAGCACCGAGCCCGCGGCGCGCAGGTTGGCGAACGCCGGCGCACCGCTCGCGTCGACCGGTCGCAGCTCGGCGTCGGTGAGAAGGCCGGTCCGGAAGGCGGGCGCGGGGTCGACGTACTCGAGGTGGCGGAGCCGCGGGTACGCCTCCTGGATCGGCTCGCCCTGGTAGTAGACGGCGAGGTCGAGGAGGGGCTCGCGGACCAGCCGCGACTTGACCAGGCC
>DATCOZ010000126.1:0-3488 GCA_036564345.1 Candidatus Dormiibacterota bacterium
CCGGTGACGCCGTCGACCGTTTGGCCGTCGTTGTAGAGGCCCCACTGGTTGCCGTTGAGGAATTGGGGATCGTTTGGCAGCGACGCAGGCTGGAAGATCTGATTGGGCTCGGCGAAGGCGACTCCGGGCTGCGCCTCGAGCTGGTTCACAGTAGCGGCCACCGAATCGCCGTCGGTGATCCTCAGCAGCTGGGCGCGGGGCATGCCGAGACCCTCGATCGGCTTGGTGCCGGCGTCGGCGCGCGCCGCGGAGCGGTCGGCGGTGGAGCTTCCCGGCTCATAGCGCACCAGCACCTGGCCCGGAACGACGCTCTCGGCCGCCGCCGCTGCAGGCAGGGTCAGGGCAGCCGCGACCGCAGCAGCGATCGCAGGCAGGCAAATGCGCATGCGCAGCGGGTGAGTCATGAACTCGCTCAACTTATCGGCGCCATCCGTGGCATTGATGAACCCAATAACCCGCAAACCCGGGGCAGGGCCGGTTTCACGGCTCAAACGCGTGCTCTAGACGCCTATACGAGGTTTTCCGGCGCAGCCCTGCCCGAGGCGCTTCAGCCCGACCCTGCCCCGGTCACCCATCGGAGCCGTTCAATACCCATCCGGGTGGCGGACCACGTAGCTGCCCGCTCTCGCGGTGCGAAGGTTCTTGTGCCAGCGTGGCCCACTGATCCCGGCGTGATTGCCCGACGTGTCCCAGCGCAGGCCGGCGATCACCGCATAGGCATGACCGCTGTTCGTATAAACCGTGATCCAGCTACCGCGGCCCCGTGCTCCCCAACCCTCGAGCCCGGACGAGTCCATCGGCGAGTCCAGAAAGCCGCCACCGTGAAGCGCGTAGCTCACAGCGCCCGAGCAGTCGTAACCGCTCGATGCCCAAGCTTTGTGCCCTCCGCCCCAGACATATGGACGGGTGCCGATCCGATTTGCGGCCGCGATCACTGCCTTGACCGCGGGCGGGGCGCTTGCCGGCGCAACCGCCAACCCGTTGACCAGGCGTGCCTTCGATCCAGGCACCGTGGTCGGCGGCGGCGGTGTCGTCGGTGGTAGTGCCGTAGTCGGCGGCGGTGTGGTGCCGGGTGGCGCGACGCCGCCCGAGTCCGCGGACGCTGGTGCAGCGGCGAGAAGCGCAGCCGACGCAGCGCCGCAGGCCGCCAGTGCAACCTTCGAACGAATCCCAGGGAAGTCCAACTCGACAGCCTCCTTCGAGTGCCTACGGGGTTAGCTGTCGGGCTGGCGCTGAAGGAGCTGCGCTCCCACCTCGGTGGGTTAGCCCCGAATACCTGGGTCCCCCGCTCCCCGGCCGCTTAGGGCCGGGAACTCGGCGTCGTTTTCGGTTCGTCGGGGGCAAACAACAGCAAATCCGGCGGCTAGTTGCGCCGGGTTGCCCAAAAAAAGAGCCCCGGCGCCGGGCCGGGGCTCCCAGATTCCGCTTTGCGCTGCTCTAAACCGTCGCCGGCGCCTGCTCGGCCTGGCTCTGCTCGGCCTCTTCGGCCTCCTTGGACTGGCCGACCTCCGGGGGCGGCTCCTGGCGCGGCATCAGCACCTCGCGGGCAATCACCAGGCGCTGGATCTGGCTGGTGCCCTCGTACAGCTGCATGATCTTCGCGTCGCGCATCAGCTTCTCGACCGGGTAATCCTTGATGAAGCCATAGCCGCCGTAGACCTGCACGGCGTCGACGGTCACCTCCATCGCGGAGTCGGCGGTGAAACGCTTGGCGTGAGAGGAAGCCAGCGTGTTGCGCTTGCCCTGGTCGAGCAGCACCGCCGACTGCCAGACGAGCAGCCGCCCGGCCTCGACCTTGGTCGCCATGTCGGCGATCATGAACTGGATCGCCTGGTGCATCGCGATCGGGACGCCGAACTGGACCCGCTCCTTGGAGTAGTCGGCCGCGAACTCGAAGGCGGCGCGCGCGATGCCGACCGCCATCGCCGAAACGCCGGGACGGGTGCTGTCGAGGGTCATCATCGCGAGCTTGAAGCCGTGGTTCTCCTCGCCGATCATGTTCTCGGCCGGAACCTCGACGTCGTCGAAGGAGATGGTCGCGGTGTTGGAGGCCCGCTGACCCATCTTGTCCTCTTTCTTGTCGACGGTGACGCCGTCAGAGTCTGCGTCGATGACGAAGGCGGTGATGCCGCGATGGCCGGCCTCGGGGTCGGTCTTCGTGTAGACCGTGAACCAGTCGGCGTAGCCGCCGTTGGTGATGAAGCACTTGGAGCCGTTGACCACGTACTTGTCGCCCTGTTTGACGGCGCGGGTCTTCATGCCGCTGACGTCGGAGCCGGCGTCGGGCTCGGTGAGGCAGAAGCTGGCCAGCTTCGGCGCCTCGGTCAGCATTCCGAGGTACTTCTTCTTGGTCTCCTCGGAGCCGCCGATCATCACCGGCGCGGCGGCCAGCCCGTTGGCCACCAACGAGGTGCCGATGCCCGAACAGCCCCAGCCCATCTCCTCTTCGATCAGACAGCCAGAGAGGTAGTCGAGGCCCGGGCCACCGTATTCCTCGCCCACATGGACGTTCATCAGGCCCACTTCCCAGGCCTTCTCGATGATCTCCTGAGGCCAGGTGGCGTCGCGGTCGTAGTCCCAGGCGACGGGGCGGATTTCCTTTTCGGCGAAGCTGTGCGCGAGCTCGCGCAGGTCCTTCTGCTCATCGGTCAGCGTGAGGTCAACCACTGGCGAGGCTCCTTTTGTCGTTCAAAGCCGTCTTTGAGGCCCTCAAGTGGGGCCAGGTACCCGATTGACTGGTCAGTCAACCAGTATCCGGAAGGTTACCTTAACCCGGAGACTCAGGCGACGGGTAGGCACGGAGGCTCGGCCCTGTTGGTTACTCGCCCGAGCCAGCCGCGTCATCGTCTGTCTCAGACGACTCGACGTGGTCCGGTTCGCCGTATTCGGCGCCGCTGCGCTCTTCCTCAGGCGTAAACGCCTGGTCGGAGGGGTCCGGCCCCCCCATGTCGCCCGCGTTCTCGATCAGGTCATGCTCGGCCAGTTCGAAGCCCTCGGCCTCGCCCTCTCCCGCCTCCGCCAGCGGGCGCTCGGCCTCATCCTCCACCTCATCGGCGCCGCCGGCACCGCCGATCCTGCCGGCCTCCGAGCCCGCGGCCTCTTCCTCATCGTCGACCAATTCCTCGTCCGAACGCTCTCGCTCATTCTCCATTGCTCTGCAAGTGTCACACATGGCAGTCGATGGCAAACGGCCTACCCTTCGTTCGGTGCCTCTCGCGTTGAGCGAACTGACCGCCGGCATGATCCTGATCGTGATCACGATCGCGGTGCTGCCGATCGGCCTCTTCGCCTTCGTCCGCTCGGGCGCGGCGCTGAAGACGCTCGGCAAGGGACAGTGGGCGATGGATCGTGAGCTGCCCCCGTCGCGCGGACTCACCGACAGCGGCGGCTCGGTCTCGCCGGCCGTCCATGAGGCGGAGGTCCGCCAGATGGTCGAGGCGAAGTCCTACCGGCGCCAGGCCCGCGGCGGGGAACCGCTCGACATAGAC
>DATCOZ010000157.1:0-2889 GCA_036564345.1 Candidatus Dormiibacterota bacterium
GCGGAGAGTGCATCGGCGAAGCGCGCCCGTCGCTCGTCGCGTGAGCTCCACGAGCCGGTGCCGATCGAGGCATGCGGCATCCCGAGCTGCTCGGCCAGCAGGCACGCCGCGAACTCCGATGACTCGCGGACCAGCAGGTCCGGCTGCCAGGCCTCGACGTGCGCGGCCAGGTCGGGGAGGAGCCGTTGCGGCGCGCGTTCGGCGAAGACTCGCTGCTGAATGAACGGCGGCCGCGTGGGGTCGCCGATCGGCGGCGCATCGGGCGCCAGCGCGCGGATCGAATCGGCCCCACCCGGGAGGTGTTGGAGGCCGGCTCGCGTCACCTCCTCCGCAAAGGCCGATGTCGTGCAGACCGCCACCTCGTGGCCCGCCGCCGCCGTGCCGATCGCCGTCGGCATGATCGAGTTGAAATGACCGGTGGCGGGGAGGGACGTGAAGAGCACGCGCATGCGCGTGAAGGCTACTTGCCCTGGAGCTGCCGCATCATGCCGGCCGCGTCGAACTGGTGCCAGTGCTCGGCGATCCTGCCGTCGCGGATCCGGAAGATGTGGATCTCGCCGATCTCGTAGCTGCGGCCGCTGGCCGGCATCCCCATCAACTCGCCGACCTGCCTGGCGCTGGCGGTGAGCCGCACCGCAACGCGATCGGCCTCGCCAATCTCGTCGTCGATCGTGAACTTCGCATCGGTCAATGCCTGGCCCACGCGCGCCTGCGCTGCCTTGAGCGCTTCCCGGTCGGTGTCGCCGCCGTTGTGGCGCACGAAGTCATCGGCGCAGAGCTCGTCGATGGCCTCGGGGCGACCCTGCTCGAAGACCTCGGTGATGAAGCGGCGCACGAGCGCCTTGTTCTCGTCAATGGTCATCGGTTCAGGCTCCGCCTATTGGGTTTCGTGAGCCTAACAGCGGGCAGGGTCGAGGGACCTTTTTCCGTTGCGCCCAGCGGGACTAACCGGGAAGAGCCGGCCGTCACAGGCCTTTCTTTCCCGCCCGTCCCGCTGGATGCAACCAGGAGTGAATGGGCGGCCAATTTCAGGCATTCTCGAGGTCAAATCGCCTCGTGCCTCACGGTTAGTCCCGCCCAGCGGGAATCCTGAACCGGGCGAAGGAACGCGACCGATAGCTGTCGCGGCGCACCTCGACGATGCCGCCATGAGCGTCATCTCGTACCGCCAGTTCATCAATCGCGACCTCCCCCGGGTCGAGCGGGGATGCACCTCGAAGGCTGTCTACGTCAGTCGCGCCGAGGCCAGGTCATATGCCCGCCGAAACCGCCGCAGCGATGGCTCGGTGCATCCGTACCACTGCGGGGCCTGCGACTGGTGGCACCTGGGTCACCGGCGCTGACACGGCCCGAGGGTGAAGGGGAACTGCAAGCAGAAAGTAATGGGGGCGGGGGGAAGCCTGTCCTGCTGACGCTGCCTCTGGGCGGGCAGATGATCCGGCTCCTTATTGGGCCTTATTCGGAGCACGTCCATGAAGCGTCATTCGGCCATCATCACCTTGGCACTGCTCGGGCTGCTCATCTCGGCGCAGGCAGTCCAGGCCGCACCCGCCAGCTCGCCGTTCGACGGCACCTGGATCGGCCAGGAACCGTTCCCGCCTGTTGGCGACGGCAGCTGGCAGCACCTCGTCGTCAAGGGCAGCGCCAACATCCAGATCGACTACCAGGATGAGTTCGGGCAGGTGTGCTGGGACGCCGGCGCCACCGACTTCTGGTTCTCGAGCTCCCTGCGCGGCTCGGTCAGCGGCAACACCCTGACCGGCACCTACCGCTCGGCGAGCTGCGGTCACCTGAGGATCACCGCCCTGAGGGGCACCACCCACTCCTGGACCATCGACACGAAGGGCAACGGAAATCCGGCCGACGACACCCTGTCGGACGGCTTCGTCACCTTCACCCGCGTCTAGTCCCGTACCAGCCTCCTTGGCTGGGTGACCGTCCGGCTGACCTTCTGCAGGGTCTCCGGGCGGTCACCTTTTTGCCCGAAGCGGGGGCTGAGCACCGGCTGAGCACGGTTGGACATGCCCGTCCCATCGGAGGAAAATAGACGCTCCGGACGGGTGTTGAGGCGTGGTCCAAAAGGGGCCACCCGCCGACCGAGTCCGACTCTCTCGCAGCCGAGCGGACCCGTCCGTCGCAGCTTCCCATGGCCAGGCAGGGGCAATCCCATTGGACGCTGCAGGAGGTACGTTTCCATGCAGGCATTCATCCTCGAAACCACCAACCGTCCGGGCGAGTTTGCCCGGCAGGCACAGGCGATCGCGACGCGCGACATCAATGTCGCGGCCATCGCGTTGGGCATCGGCTCACGGGGTGGCTCGGCCTTCCTCGCGCGTGACGAGAGTGGCGTGCGCCGCGCGCTGAGCACGGCGGGCCTCACCTATCACGAGGTCCCGGTGGTCACCGTCTGGCTTGACGACAAGCCCGGCACCGCCGCCAAGACCGCGAAGAAGCTGGCCGATGCCGGCATCAACATCGAGCTCTTCGCGCCGGTCGAATACACCGATGGCAAGGCGACCATCGCCATCGGCGTCGACAAGATTGACGACGCGAAGCGCGTCCTCTCCGATCAGCTGACGAAGTGGGAGGTCCCGGAGACCCTGCACGCCGGCATGGCCCGGTAGCTTCCCTCTCTCAGATGACGCGCGCCGTGCCGCCTGCCAGGCACGGCGTCGTCATGTCCGGCCGTGTTCGGCCGCTCGTTCCCGCCCAGCGGGACTATCAGGGAAGAAGCGAAGACTCCATCTCCTTGCTTCCCCGCCGCGCCCGCTCGGCGGGAGCCGCGGGGAAGGAGAGGTGCGTAATCACGTCGATGGCCCGGCTTGTTCGTCGTTAGTCCCGCTCAGCGGGAATGTGGGTGACGAGGGGCGGAAACTCACCGGGGAGGTC
>DATCOZ010000167.1:0-5798 GCA_036564345.1 Candidatus Dormiibacterota bacterium
CCGGAGAGCGGCTGGACGCGCTTGCGGTGACCGAGTCGACCGACGTCACCTTCCCGGCGCCGCCGCTCCGCCGGGGCCATGCCCACGTCCTGAGCCAGGTCCGGCGCGAGCTCGAGATCATCTTCGAGCGGATCGGCTACAGCGTCGAGGAAGGCCCCGAGATCGAGACCGACTGGTACAACTTCGAAGCCCTCAACCTGCCCAAGGGCCACGCCTCGCGCGACGTCCAGGACACCTTCTTCCTGGACGCCGCGGAGGAGGTCGTGCTGCGGACGCACACCTCGCCGGTCCAGATCCGCGGAATGGAGCGGATCGGCCGCCCGCCGATCTACATCGTCGCCCCCGGCCGCGTCTACCGGCGCGACAACCTCGACGCCACCCACCTGCCCTACTTCATGCAGCTGGAGGGCCTGGCGGTCGACGAGGGGCTCACCGTCGGGGACCTCAAGGGAACGCTCCTCTACATGGTCCAGTCGCTCTTCGGCGCCGAGCGCCAGGTCCGCATGCGCCCCCACCATTTCGGCTACACGGAGCCGAGCTTCGAGTTCGACACCATGTGCGGACGCTGCCTCGGCAAGGGCTGCCGGAGCTGCGGCAACGCCGGCTGGCTGGAGACGGGCGGCTGCGGCATGGTCCATCCCCAGGTGCTCCGCAACGGCGGCATCGACCCCGACAAGTACTCGGGCTACGCATGGGGCTTCGGGATCGAGCGGATCGCGCTGCTCAAGTACGACGGCGAAGACCTGCGGCTCTTCTACGAGAACGATTTGCGCTTCAACCACCAGTTTTGAGGCACCGGTTCTGATGCGCATCTCCTACGAATGGCTCGGCGACTACGTGGACCTCTCCGGCATCGCGCCCGAGCAGGCGGCCGAGCTCCTGACCATGTCGGGGACCAAGATCGAGTCGGTCACCGTGATCGACCTCTCCGCCATCGTGGTCGGGAAGGTGCTCGAGCAGAAGGAGCACCCGCGCTCCAACAAGCCGCTCTGGATCCACCAGGTCGATGTCGGCCGGGGCCAGGTCCGGCAGATCATCGCCGGGGCGCCCAACGCGGTCGCCGGCACCCTGGTCCCCGTCGCGCTGCCGGGCACGCGGGTGCCCAGCGGCACCGTCGTCCGGGATGGCAAGATCGCCGGCGAGGCGGCCCAGGGCATGCTCTGCTCGGCCGACGAGCTGCTCCAGGCCGAGGAGCGCGAGCCGAAGATCATGCTCCTCGACCGGGGCGAGCCGGGCGAATCGCTCGCGAAGTACTTCCCGGTGGAGGCGATCTTCGAAGCCGAGATCACGCCCAACCGGCCCGACTGTCTGGGCCACCTGGGGGTCGCTCGCGAGCTTGCCGCGGCCGCGCGAAGAGAATTCAAGGCGGACTTCATGCCGCCCTTCATCGAAGGCGAGCCGCCGCCCGCCGCCGAGCTGATCGAGGTCGCGATCGACGTCCCCGACCTCTGCAGCCGGTTCGTTGCGGTGCCGGTGAGCGGCGTCACGGTCGGGCCCAGCCCGGACTGGGTGCAGCGCCGGCTGCGGGCGGCCGGCGTCCGCCCGATCAGCAATGTCGTCGACGCGACCGCCTACGTGATGCTCGAGTACGGCAAGCCGACCCATGTTTTCGACACCGTCAAGCTGGCCGGCCGCAAGCTCACCGTCCGCGAGGCCCGGGAGGGCGAGTCCCTGCTCTGCCTCGACGGGCAGCTGCGGGCGCTGCGGCCGGGGATGCTCGTCGTCGCCGATGCCGATCGCCCGGTCGCGATCGGTGGCATCATCGGGGGCGAGGAATCCGGCGTCACCGACTCGACGACGGAGGTGGTGGTCGAGTCGGCCGGCTGGGACGGCGTCAACATCCGGGCCACCTCGCGAGCGCTCAACCTGCGCACCGAGGCATCGCTCCGCCACGAGAAGGGCCTCGCGCCGGAGCTGGCGATGGCCGGCGCGAGGCGCGCCGCGGCGCTGCTCAAGGAGTGGGCGGGAGGCCACGTCCACACCGAGTGGATCGATGTCTACCCGCGGCCCCAGCAGCCGATCCGGGTCCGGGTCGATCCGCGCAAGGTCGACGCCCTGCTCGGCGTCCACGTGCCGCTGGAGGAGTCGCAGACGATCCTGCGCGGTCTGGGCTTTCATCTCCGGGTGCTCGACGACGGGACCTGGGACGTCCTCCCGCCGGTGTTCCGCCTCGACGTCGAGATTGCCGAGGACATCGTCGAGGAGATCGGGCGGATCCACGGCATCGAGCGGATCCCGCCCACGCTGCCGGGCCGGCGACAGACCAGCTGGGTCGCCGCCCAGGCTGAGAACCGCCCATCGCGGGTCCGCGAGGTGCTTCTCGGCGCCGGCTTCGACGAGACCGTGACGCCGGCGCTGGTCTCCCGGCGGCAGCTCGAGCGACTCGGCCTCGCCGAGGGCGCTCGCAGCGTGATCAACCCGATGAGTGACGAGCTCGACACGATGCGCACCTCGCTTCTGCCGTCGCTACTGGCGGTCGCCGTCTTCAACCAGAACCGCTCGACGATCCGGGCCGACCTCTTCGAGCTCAGCCGGGTCTACCGCGGCACCCATCCGGACGGCCTCGCCGACGAGCCGAACCGGCTGACCGCGCTGGCCCGGGCTGCTGGTACGCCGGAGGCGGGCCGCGACGGCTTCCTCCGCCTGAAGTCGATCATCGACCGGCTCGCCGCCGACCTCGCCGCCGGGCCGGTCGAGTACCGGCGAGCGGTGGCGAACCTCTTCCACCCCGGCCGGACCGCATCGGTCCACATCGCCGGCAACGAGATCGGAGTCGTCGGCGAGCTGCACCCGGCCACGCTCCAGGTGTTCGACCTCGACGGCCGTGCTGTCGCCTTCGACCTCGACGCGGATGCCCTGCTGGCGGCGGCCGCGGACCGCAAGGCGCGCGAGCTTCCCCGCTTCCCGGCGGTCGAGCGCGACCTCGCCGTGGTCGTCTCCGAAGAGGTGCCCGCGGCCGCCCTGCTGGCGACCATCGCCGCCGCCGGCGGCGAGCTGCTGGAGTCGCTCACCGCCTTCGACGAGTACCGCGCGGCCCAGCTTGGCGAGGGCGTCAGGAGCATCGCCTTCGCCTTGACTTTCCGCTCCCCCGAGCGCACCCTCACGGACTCGGAGGTGGACTCACTGATGGCGTCGATCAGAACCCGGCTGGAAACCGCCCACGGGGCGCGCCCCAGGTGACCGACCTCGCGATCATCGGCCTCGTCGTGGTGTTCACGGCCCTGGGCTACTGGACGGGCATCATCCGCCGCGTCATCGGCTTCGCCGCCGTCTACCTCGGCTTCTTCGCCGCGACGCAGAGCGGGCCGACCGCCGCCAGTGTCGTGCTCCAGGCCTTTCCCTCGTGGGCCATCCCGGACGCGCTGATGCTCGGCTACTTCATCGTGGTCGCCCTCATGGTCGTCCTGGTCGACGTGCTGGCCAGCTTCTACCACGGCAACCTTCAGCTGGCCGCGGTGCTCTTCGACCGAGGCAGCGGCGCCATCATCGGCGCGGCGACGGCGCTGATCGGAATCACCCTCGCGCTCAGCCTCCTGCTCAGCGCCTCGCAGCCGGTCCAGGGATCCCCCGACGGCGCCCAGATCCAGATCCACGATGCCATCAGCAAGTCGGTGCTCGGCCCGGCGCTGGTCGGCTCGCTGGGGAGGATCTCCACGCTGATCTTCCTGCCGGTGATCCCCTCCGACCCGGAGACCTACTTCAACAACCAGGAGGCCCGGCTGCATTAGCGCCTCGATCTGGAAACGGCTGCAGGAGCGCGCGGTCGAGACCCACGACGAGGCGAACCTGCGCCGCCGCCTGGAGGCGGGGGAGAAGCTCCGGGTCAAGCTCGGCATGGATCCCACGGCACCCGACATCCATGTCGGGCACCTGGTCGTCCTCGACGTGCTTCGGATGTTCCAGGACGAGGGCCATACCGCGGTCCTGATCATCGGCGACTACACGGCACAGATCGGCGACCCGAGCGGCCGGTCTGAGACGCGGCCGGTGCTGAGCCGGGAGCAGGTCGAGGCGAACGCCGAGACGTACTTGAGCCAGGTCTTCCGCGTCCTCGACCCGCGCCACACCGAGGTGCGCCGGAACTCGGAGTGGCTGGGCGCGATGTCGGCCGCCGACATTCTGCGGCTGCTCGGCAAGCAGACCCTCCAGTCGGTCCTCCAGCGGGAGGACTTCGCCAAGCGCCTCCGCGAAGGCCATCCGATCGGGGCCCACGAGATCCTCTACCCCTTCAGCCAGGCCTACGACTCGGTTGCCGTCGACGCCGACCTCGAGATCGGCGGGACCGACCAGCTCTTCAACCTGCTCTACGGGCGGGACATCCTGCGGGCGTACGACAAGACGCCCCAGGACGTCGCCGTCTTCCCGCTCCTGGAGGGCCTCGACGGCGTCAACAAGATGAGCAAGTCGCTCGGCAACTACATCGGCATCACCGAGCCGTCGGACGAGGTCTACGGCAAGGTGATGTCCATCCCCGACGGCATGACGGCGCGCTACGCCAAGCTCCTCCTCTACCGGGAGGACCTTCCCGACGATCCGCGTGATGCGAAGGCGGCTGTCGCGCGGGGCCTCGTCGAGCGCCTCCACGGCCCGCACGCCGCGGCGGAGGCGGAGGCCGAATGGGAGCGGCGCTTCCGCCAGGGCCAGCAGCCGAGCCAGATCCCCGACCTCGTCCCGAGCAGGCCCAACCTGATCACCGCCATCCTCGAGGCCGGCTTCGCGAAGAGCGCCAGCGACGCGCGCCGGCTGCTCGAGCAGGGCGGCGTGCGCATCGATGGCGAGAAGGTCGCCGAGGACCGGGACCTGTCCGAGGACGCGGTCGTCAGCGTTGGAAAACGCAACTTTGTTCGCATCAAGCTCAAGTAAAATCATCGAAAGCATGTTCTATTTAGGGGGGAGAACCCCCCTGTCGGCCGTGCTCGGCAAAGGTTCCGCGCGGCCTACCCCCCCGGGAGCCCAGCCTTAATGTCCGGCCACTCCAAGTGGGCGGGCATCAAGCACAAGAAGGCGATCGTCGACGCCAAGCGAGCCGTCTCCTTCACCAAGGTCGCCCGCGAGGTGACGATCGCCGCCAAGGAGGGGGGCGGGAACGCGGACGGCAACTTCCGGCTGCGCCTCGCGGTCCAGAAGGCGCGCGAGGCGAACATGCCGGCCGACAAGATCAAGAACGCAATCGACCGGGGAACCGGGGCCGCGGCCGGAGAGGCGCTCGACGAGATTCGCTACGAGGGCTACGGGCCGGCCGGCGTGGCGGTCCTCGTCGACGGCGTCACCGACAACCGGAACCGGACCAGTGCCTCGCTGCGACACATCTTCGCCAAGAACGGCGGCAACCTCGGCGAGACCAACTCGGTGGCCTACCTCTTCGAGCGCAAGGGAGTCATCGAGGTGGAGGCGGCGGGCAAGGACCCCGAGGAGCTCAGCCTGGCGGCCATCGAGGCGGGGGCCGAGGACATCTCGGTCGACGGCGACTCGATCGAGGTGACGACCGGACCCAACGAGTTCGAAGCAGTCCGCGACGCGCTCGAGAAGGCGGGCGCAAAGATCGAGAACGCCGAGGTCAGGATGCACCCCAAGTCAACCGTCCCGGTCGGCGAGGACAAGGCCGCCGGGGTCCTCCGCCTGATGGAAGCGCTGGAGGAGGACGACGACGTCCAGCAGGTCTACGCGAACTTCGACATCCCAGCCGACGTCCTTGAACGAGTTTCCGCGAGTGTCTAGCCAGCTGGAATCATGGTCGGCGGACTCCTCCTAGGCATCGACCCCGGCCTGGCGGCGACCGGCTACGCGCTGCTCCGCGA
>DATCOZ010000179.1:0-32170 GCA_036564345.1 Candidatus Dormiibacterota bacterium
GGCTCCGGGCGGGGTGGCGGCGATCGCGGTGGCGCCCCGCGCCCGGCCCAGCCGCAGCAGCAGCCGCTGGCCGCCCGGGAGCTCGAGATCACCGACGAGAAGATCTTCCAGCGCCTGCTCGACGCGGGTCTCGACCTCGGCCAGGAGGCGGTCATCGAGGCGTTCCTCTACTTCAACGGCGAAGGCCCCGCCCGCCGGGTGGCGGCGCAGCTGGACGAGGGCGGCTACACGACCTACGTCGATCCCAGCCCGCCCGGCCGCTGGCTGCTGGAGGCGGTCAGCCAGGCCGTTCCGACGCCCGAGCACATCGCGGCGATGGGGACGGGCCTGCGCAACCTGGCTCGCTCCAACAACGGCCTTTACGACGGCTGGTGGGCGGTCGAGCCGCCCGAGGACGAGGTCGAGGCCTCGCTCCCGGAGCCTGAGCCGGCCGAGGCCTGACCGGCCGCCAGCAGCTCGAGCAGGTCGCTCCCGTAGCGTGCGAGCTTGCCCGGGCCGACACCTGGGATCGCTGCCAGCTGATGGAGGTCGGTGGGGCGCCGCGCCGCCAGCTCGGTGAGGGTGCGGTCGTGGAAGACGAGAAAGGCCGCGACACCATCGCGCCGCGCGATCACCGCCCGCCAGCGCCGCAGGCGTTCGAAGAGGTGGGGGTCGGCGGTGGCTCCCGACCCGGCCCCCAGCCTCATCGCCGCCGGCTCTTCGGGGAGTGAGACGGCGACCTCGGAGCGGCCGGCCAATACCTCCCGGCCGAGGTCGGTCAGCATGACCATCGGGTACTGGCCGGGAGTCTGACCGACGAGGCCGCCGTCGATCAGCTCGCTGAAGAGCCGGCGGACACGGTCCTCGCTCCAGCCCGACAGCGTGTTGTAGGCGGGCACCTCGCGGACCCACTCGTGCTCACGGGTCCACTTCGTCTCCCGGCCGCCGAGCACGGCGGCCAGGTTGACGAGCCCGATCCTGCCGCTGAAGCGCGCCGCGCCGGCGAGCGCCGCCTTGACGACCTCGCGGGCGACCACGGCTCCGGTGGGCCGGGAGCCGGCCAGGCAGTTGTCGCACGCCTGGCAGGTGCGCGCGACGCCCTGCTCCCCGAAGTAGTCGGCGATCCGGGCATGCCGGCAGCTCCGGATGGTGGCGAAACCGGTCATCTGGGCAAGCCGGGCGTAGGCATGGCGCTTCTGCTCCGCCATCACCTCGAGGCCCGCCGCCCGAGCATCGAAATCGGCCACGGACCCGTCGCCGAGAAGCGCCCCGGAGCGCTCCAGGACACCCCGGCAGGCGTCGTAGGAACGCCAGGCGCTGTCCGCCAGCAGCGGTCGGACGTCTTCGGCGTCGACCGCCCAGGAACCCAGCCGGCGAAGCGCCGCGTGAACGGTGAGGATGTCGCGCGGATCCGGGAAGGAACGCTCGATGAAGAAGGAGTGGAGCTCCCGGTCGGAGCCCGAGTGGAGGAGGAGACAGGTTGCCGGTTCGCCGTCGCGGCCGGCGCGGCCCGCCTCCTGGTAATAGGCCTCGAGCGAGCCCGGCGACTGGAAGTGGACGACCTGCCGGATGTCGGGCAGGTCGATGCCCATCCCGAAGGCCGAGGTCGCGACGACGACCTTGATGCGGTTGGCCGCGAAGTCCTCCTGCGCCTGCCGCCGGGCCGCTTCCGGCAGCCTGCCGTTGTAGGGCGCCGCCGGGATTCCCCAGCTAGTGATCGCGGCGGCCAGCTCCTCCGAGGCGGCCACCGTCCCGCAGTAGACGAGGGCGCGGCCTCCGGCGGGATCGAGGCGGCTGCGGAGCGACGCCAGCTTCTCCTTCTGGCCCCGGGGACGGACGACCTCCAGGCGGAGGTTGGGGCGGTTGAAGCCGGTGACCGAAACGAGGGGATCGCGCAGGCCGAGGCTCCGGGCGATGTCCTCGCGGACCTCTGGGGTCGCCGTTGCCGTGAAGGCGCCGACGGGTGGCCTGCCACACGCTTCGAGGGCTCGGCCCAGGTACCGGTAATCGGGCCGGAAGTCATGTCCCCAGCTCGAGATGCAGTGCGCCTCGTCGACGACGAAGCGGGTTATCCGCGTCTCGGCGAGGCGGTCGAGGAAGCCCGGACGCGAGAGCCGCTCAGGTGCCACGTAGAGGAGCTGGAGGCCGCCCAGCCGCGCCACCCGCAGCGTCTCCAGCTGGTCGGCGCGGGAGAGCGAGGAGTTGATGTGGGCCGCCTTGACATGGAGCTCGCGGAGGCGATCGACCTGGTCTTTCATAAGCGCGATGAGAGGCGAGACGACGACCGTGAGCCCGTCCCCGAGGAGTGCCGGGACCCAGTAGCTGATCGACTTACCGGATCCCGTCGGGGCGACGGAGAGCACGTCCCGGCCGGCCAGCTGGGCCTCCACCACCTCGACCTGGCCGGCGCGGAAGGACTCTAGCCCGAACACGTCGTGGAGCACCTGCTGCGGGGTCACCGGGCAAGTGTCGCTGGCCGGACCGGCGCCGTGCCAAACGACCGGGTTAAGACCTGCCCCGATTACGCCTTCCGGGGCCGGGGGCGGGCCGGTCTCTCCCCGGCCGCCTCCTTCTCGGCGGCCTGGCGGTCGGCCTGGCTCACCTTCCTCTTCTCCTTCGGCTCTCTCGCCGCCGGTTCACGAGCGCTCAGAGAGCCGATCCGCTGCAGGCTGCGCTGCAGCGCCTTCAGGTCCGCCGTCAGCCGGGCGACCTGGGGATCCACCTTCGACTCCTCGCAGCAGCAGTCCATCGCCGCTCCACAGCCGCATCCCTCATCGTGCTTCCCTCCACACTCGCAGGGCTTGTCGGACCGGCGGTGGCAGAAGCTGACGCAGTGCGAGCTGATGCCGTTGGCGATCACACAGAGCTCGAAGTCACCGAAAGGAACCTGGCGCGCGTCGAATCGGACCGACTCCAGGTCGCCGCCGGTCGCGACGCCCAGGGTGCTGAAGTCGTAGGTGCGGCAGAAATAGACCTGGTTGGTCTGCCTGCTTCGCAGCCGGACCAGCGGGAAGTTGGTGGCGGGGTAGCAGTCGTCGCCGTAGATGTTCGCCTGCGATAGGCCGTTGAGCTGGGTTCCTCTGAGCATGTAGTGGTCGGTGCCCGCCGCGGTGCAGTGGGGGATCACCTCCCAGATTGCCGGCCGCCACGTTTCCTGTGGCTCCCCATCCGGCGTGTAGCACTGCAGGTTGTTGGTGCTCGGGCCGAACAGAACCTGCCCCGTCGGCAGCAGCATCATCCGGCTCCAGTACAGCTGCATGGCGTTGTTGGGTGGCGTCGGCGCCAGGGCGATGGTGTCGGTGAAGGGGTCGTACTCGAGGAGATAGATTGGCGATCCCCAGTTGTTGGACTGATACGGGGCTGCGGTGAAAAGTACCTTGCCGTTCGGCATCAGGCTTGCCGGGCAGTCGTTGCAGACCAGGGGTCGATCGCCGAGCGGAGGGATGTCGGGGCCCTTTGCCCAGGTGCCGGTGCCGGTGTAGGTCGATGGCGGCGTGTAGATGGCGGTCTTGCCCCTCCCGTGGCTGTTCGCCGCTCCGAACCAGATGACCTTGCCGTCGTACGTCAGCATGGCCGGCCCGATCTCGTGCATCGCGGGGTCCACCAGCATCACCGGCGGCTTGCCCTCGTCCTTCCAGGCGTTCGATGAGGTGCTGTAGCGCTCGCTCCGGTACGGGTCCCAGCACTGGACGGCCAGGATCGTCTCGTCGGGAAGCAGGATCCAGGTCTCTTCGTTCGACCTCACCGCCTTGTTGGCGGCGGCGCTCCAGGAGTCGGTCGTCGGGTCGTAGATGAGGGACTCGGTCGTGATGAGGGCGCCGACCATCAGCCTCCCGTCCGGGAGGACGGTGCAGGAGGCGTCACCGACGATCGGCCAGGGTGGCAGCGCGATCGGGGTCCAGCCGTCCGCGACCGGGTCGTAGATCTCGCCTCGGTTCGTGTCGCCGCCAGCACCGCTCTGCTCGCCGCCGACCACGATGACGCGGCCGTCGCGGAGGACGCCGGAGGCGTAGTAGCGGCGCCAGAAGCTCATGTCCGCAAGCGACGACCAGGTTCCGTCCAGGTAGCTGCCGGCGGCATCCGGCGTCAGCGCGTGCCAGTGCGGAGTCGCCTCCTCCTGGACCATCACCCGGCCGTCTGACAGAAGCAGCATCGTGCTGGTTTGGAAGGGGGGCTGGTTGACCAGACCCTGCCAGGTGCCCGCCATGATTCAGTCCCTCCTTGAACCAGGACTGTCGGCCGGAAGTAGCGAAATTGAATCGTAGCCCCGTCACCGGCGGTGTCAAGTGCTGTTAAGCGAGACCGATCCGGAGAGCTGGGGAAGGGACCTTGAAAGCGTGCCCGGGGTTGAGGGCTCGGCTTCTCAGCCGGCGGTCAGGCGCTTCTTAAGGGCTTTGACGTCAAGCTTCGGCCGCGGGTACTGGGGGTTCATCTCGTCCAGCGTCTCGATCAGGACCTGGGCCACGGCCCAGTCGCGGTACCACTTGTTGTTTGCGGGGATGACGTACCACGGCGCCACAGCGGTGTTGCAGCGGGTCAGCGCCGCGTCGTAGGCGCTCGTGTAGTCGTCCCAGAAAGCACGCTCGTCGATGTCGTTCTCGCTGAACTTCCAGTGCTTGTCGGGGTTCTCCAGGCGAGCCAGCAGGCGCCGCCGCTGCTCCTCGTAGTCGATGTGGAGGAAGAACTTGATCACCACCGTGCCGGAGCGCACCAGCTGCTGCTCGAAGCGGTTGATCTCCCCATAGCGGTTCTCGATCGTGCTCTCGCTCACCAGCTTCTTGACCCGCGCGATCAGCACGTCCTCGAAATAGGTGCGGTTGAAGATCCCGATCGTGCCGGGCGGCGGCAGGACCCCCTTGAAGCGCCAGAGGAAGTTGTGGCGCTTCTCCTCCGGCGTCGGCGCCTTGAACGAGTGCACGTCCACGCCGGCGGGGTTCATGCCAGTCATCACGTGCTTGACGGTGCCGTCCTTGCCGCTCGTGTCCATCCCCTGCAGGTCGATCAGCACCGATCGCTTCTGCTCGGCCCAGAGGCGGGATTGCAGGTCGAACAGCGTCGCGTGCTGCTTGGTGAGCTTCTTGAGGGCCTTCTTTTCGCCGACCCACTTGGTCTGGTCGGCGCTGAGCTCGATCAGGTTGACCCGCGGACCCGGGGCGCGAAGCAGGTCGCGCACGGAGGCTTTGGCCACTCCAAAGAGGATACCGACTAACTGACGATAAATGCCATCGCTTGCGCAGGCATCTCGCTTGGCGCGTGGGTCAGCGAGGTCCGTCCGGCTTGTGCAGCGGCTCGCCGATGGCCGGGCTGGCGGCCGCCTCCGCCGCAAGGGCCGAGCCGAGGGTCACCACGCTCGCGATGCCATCGATCATCTCCCGGGAGGACATCTTCGACTTGCCGTGGATGCGGTCGACGAAGCGAATGGGGACTTCGACGACACTGAAGCCGGCCCTCTGGCAGCGGACCAGGAGCTCGACCAGGGTCGAGTAGCCGCGGGCGCGGACCGGCGCCTTGACCAGGTGCTCGACCGCCGACCGACCGTAGCAGCGGAAGCCGCTGGTGCAGTCGCGGGCGCTGATCCCGAGCCAGAGCCGGGCGAAGCTGTTGGCGCCGTAGCTGAGCAGCCTGCGGTGGAAGCCCCAGCCGGTGATCGAGCCGCCCGGCGTGTAGCGCGAGCCGATGGCGAGGTCGGCGCCGGCGTCCACCGCGGCGACCAGGGCCGGCACGCGATCGGCTGCGTGGGACAGGTCGGCGTCCATCGTCACGAAGTGCGTGTGCTCGTGCCGCAGGCCCTGGTCGAAGGCGGCCAGGTAGGCGGTCCCCAGGCCCAGCCGGCCGGGCCGCCGGATCAGGCTCACCCGCGGGTCGGCGGCGGCGCGGCGCTCGACGATGTCGCCGGTGCCGTCGGGCGACCCGTCATCGACCACCAGGACGTGGAGCGTCGCATCGGCGACGAAGAGCCCGTCGATCACGAGCTCGATGTTCTCGGCCTCGTTATAGGTGGGAAGGCAAACGACGGCCGAAGGCAACTGGACTCCTTTGATCGATGGCCGGTCCACACCGTGAAGCCGGGACGGGAGGTCCCGGCGACACTAGCCCGGGGGCGCCGCGCGTGTCAATCGGCGGAAGGACGGGGGCGCGGGTCGTGGTCGTGATCCATCCGCCTGGAGAGCACGCGCTCGCGCCGCACGGACTCGAGGAAGCGGAGGTTGTGGAGGATCGCGACACCGGCGAAGGCGACGCCGAGGAGGATGAGCGAGACGACGACGGTGGTCAGGTTCCAGCCCTGCCAGCGGTCCAACGTGAGCACGGCGAGGGCGACGATCCACATGACGATCGCGTATTCGACCCAGCGTTGGGTGGCGCGCCGGAGCGTTACGCTCCGACCGGCGGCTCGGAGAAGTTCTTCCATGTCATCTCAACGCTCGAGCCGGCCTGACCTTGCTTGCGCGAGCACCGGCCGGGCGGCGCTACGCTTGGAATCGATGGGCGGGCCACTGTCCAACGTCGACGCGGCGTGGCTTCGGATGGAGGATCCCACCAACCTGATGATGGTCACCGGGATCCTCGTCTTCGAGGAGCCCCTCGACGTCCGCCGCGTGCGATCCCTCCTCGAGAAGCGGCTGCTCGCCTTCGACCGCTTCCGGCAGAGGGTCGTAGAGGCTCCGTTCGGGATCGGGCCGCCGCGCTGGGTCGACGACACGCACTTCGACCTCGACGCCCACCTCCACCGGGTCGCCCTGCCGGCTCCCGGCGACCAGGCCGTTCTGCAGGAGCTGGTGGGCGACCTGATGAGCACCCCGCTCGACATGAGCAAGCCGCTCTGGCAGGTCCACCTGGTCGAGGGTTATCGAGGGGGATCCGTCTTCCTCTCCCGGATCCACCACTGCATCGCGGACGGGATCGCCCTGATCGAGCTCCTCCTCTCGCTGACTGACAGCAGCCCCCGGCCGAGCCGGGCGGCACCGGTCCGGCGGCCAGCTCCGTCCGGCTCCTGGCTGGCCGCGCCGCTCGGCGCGGTCGCCTCGCTGCTGGCCAACCCGCTCGAGCTCGTCGAGCTGGCCCAGGGCGGCGTCTCGGTCGCCGACACCCTCCAGCGCCTGGTCCTGATGCCACCCGACCCGAAGACGGTGCTGAAGGGCCCGCTCGGCGTGACCAAGCGCGCCGCGTGGTCGGAGATGGTGCCGCTGAAGAACATCAAGGCCGCCGGCGCTCGCCATGGGGCTACCATCAACGACGTCCTGATCTCCGCCGTGGCGGGCGCCCTCCGCGAATACCTGGCGGAGCGGGGTGAGCCGGTCGACGATCTCGAGATCCGCGCCGCCGTACCCGTCAACCTGCGGCCGATCGAGCGCGGCCTCGAGCTCGGCAACAGCTTCGGGCTGGTCTTCGTGTCGCTGCCCGTCTCGATCGCCGCGCCTTTCCGGCGACTCGCCGAGCTGAAGGTCCGGATGGACCGCATCAAGGCCTCCTCGGAGGCGATCGTCAGCTTCGGAGTGCTGACCGCGATCGGGATCGTTCCCCGCCAGCTGCATCCACCGGCGATCGAGTTCTTCGGCAGCAAGGCGAGCGTCGTGATGACGAACGTCCCCGGTCCGAAGGAGCCGCTCTACCTCGCCGGCCGGCGGATCGCCAGCTGCATGTTCTGGGTACCGATGTCCGGCCACCTGGGCGTGGGCATCAGCATCCTGAGCTATGCCGGGGAAGTGATGGTCGGCGTTACCACCGACGCCGGGCTGGTTCCCGACCCGGGGCGGATCATTGCCGCCTTCGAACGCGAGCTGAAGGGACTTATGATGCCGGCTCAGCAGCGCCGCGGAGGAAAAGTCGGTGACCGAAAGCGTCCTCTGTCCAGTCCTGATCGGCCGCGCAAGCGAGCGCGCCCAGCTCGAGGGCCTGCTGGAGCAGGCGACTGAAGGCACCGGCCGGGCGGTCCTCGTCACCGGCGACGCCGGTATCGGCAAGAGCCGGCTGGTGGCCGAATTCGTCAGCAAGGCGGCTGCCGGCGGCGCCCAGGTCCTGACCGGCGCCTGCGCCGAAGGCGAGCTGACGGCCAGCTTCCTGCCCTTCGTGGAGGCGATCGGCAACCACCTCGCCGTGCCCGACCCCGCCCGGGGCGAGCTCGGCGCCTTCCGCAATGAGCTCTCGCGGCTGATGCCGAGCATCGCCGGGGAGATCCCTCCGGTGGACCCGAGCGATCCCGCCGAAGGTCGCCTGCGTCTCTTCGACGCGATCCTCGCCCTCTTCCGCCATCTCGCCCGCCGCTCACCCGTCGTTCTGGTCATAGAGCACCTCCAGTGGGCTGACCCATCGACCCGCGAGCTGTTCGACTACCTGGCGCGGATGGAGCGGCCCATCCGCCTCCTGCTGGTCGGCACCTGCCGGACCGAGGACCTCGTCCGCGGTCACCCGCTCCGGCCCCTGCTCCGCCGCTGGGAGAAGACCGGCCTGGTCGAGACGATCGCCCTCCCGCCGCTCGACGCCGCCGAGACGCGGGCGATGCTGCGAGCCACGCTTGGTGGGGAGCGCTTCAGCGCGCCCGCGCTCGAGGTCCTCCTGGAACGGAGCGAGGGCAACCCGTACGTGGTCGAGGAGATGCTCAAGGCCGCCGAGGACGCGGGCTGGGACGGTATCGCCGCCGGCCACCTGCCGAAAACGATCAGCGACGGGATCCTGGAGCGGGTCGACCGCCTGCTCGAGGGTCAGGCCGAGATCCTCCGAGCCGCAGCCGTCCTCGGTTCCCGCTTCCGCTACGACGTGCTCGCCCGGATGACTGGCGCGAGTGTCGACGACCTGGGCAGCGCGCTCGCAGCCGCCGTGCTCGCACAGCTGGTCGTCGAGTCAGACGCCGAGGCGGGACTGTACCGCTTCCGCCACGCGCTGACGAGGGACGCCATCTACGCGGACCTCGGGCCCCGCCGCCGACCCCTCCACGCTGCCGCGGCCCGGGCGCTGGGGGACCTACCGCTGACGCCCGCGGTCGAGCTCTGCCGGCATCTCCTCGCGGCTCGTGACTTCGCCGCGGCGGCGCCGCTCTTCCTCCAGGCGGCGGAGGAGGCGGAAGCCGCTTACTCGCACGAGGACGCAGCCGAGATCTACAGCAAGGCGCTCGAGCACACCGATGGCGAGCAGTCGCTCGGCGAGCTCGAGTGCCGCCTGGGCACGGCTCGCCTTCGCCACGGCGAGGTTGCCGAGGCGCGGCGCCGCCTCGAATCCGGCATCCGCCACCTCGAGGCGGCCGGGGCCAAAGGCCGGGCGGCTCATTTCCGGGTGGAGCTGGCGGTCGCCTGCTGGCAGGGTGGCCGCCTTGACCTGGCTCGGGGTGAGCTGGAGCGTGCCCGGGTCACGCTCGAGCCGCTCGGCCGGAGCGAGGATCTGGCCATGGTCCACGTCCGGCTTGGCGGGCTCAACATGGTCGAGCTCGAGGGCGAGGCGGCGGTGTCGTCGGCGACGCTCGCCGCCGAGATGGCGGGAGAGGTTGGCGCCGACGCGCCGCGGATCTGGGCCTACGGCTACCTCGGGGTCGGGCTCGCCTACCTCGGGCGCCTCGGTGAAGGCCTCGAGTACCTCGACCAGAGCTACCGTGAGGCGCTCGCCAAGGGCTACTTCCTGATCGCCTCCGACGCCCTCTACCAGGGCGTGCTGTGGCGGCTCATCGACCTCCGGCCGGCGGAGGCGATGGACCGCGTCCATATCCTCCGCTCGCTCCACGCCGGCAACTGGTCGAGGCGGGAGGCGGACATCGCCGAGGCGATGACCTACTGGTGGGGCTTCGGCGAACCACGCCCGGCGCTGGAGCTTCTCGAGCACGCGGTCGCGCCCTACCAGCGGGGCGCCGAGAACACCTGGATCGCCTGGGCTGAGATCAACCTGGCCGCGGTCAACGGCCAGCTTGGCCGCCACGCCGTCGCCCGCGGGCTGCTGGAGGGCCAGGGAGGCCGCTCCGAGCCCCACCTCTGGATGCTGAACGCCTGGACCGTGATGCGAATCGGCCTCGATGGGGGAGACGTCGAGTACGCGCTCTCGGCTGCTCCGGCGGTGCTCGCGGCGCTGGCGATCGCCGCCCCGATCCGCCGCATCATGCTCGACATCGGCGTCGAGGTGCTGCTGGCCGCGGGGCACCTGGCGGAGGCGCGACGGATCGTCGGCGACGGGCTGTCCAAAGCCGGCGGCGGGCCTCTCGTCGATCGCGCTCGAGGTCGGATCGCGTTCGCCTCCGGCCAACCGGAATTGGCGGCGGACGGGTTCCGCGAAGCCGTCGAGGGGATTCGCGGCCCGGGGGATCCGGCACGAAGAGACGCGCACGCGGCTCCTCCTCGGCGAGGCCCTCGTCGGGTGCGGACGGGGCGAAGCGGCCGTCGCCGAGTATCGGTCCGCCCTCACGTCAGCGCGGGAGCGCGGGGCAGTCCACGAGGAAGGCCTCGCCCGGCAGGCGCTTCGGGATGCCGGCGCGATCAGGGACCCCAGCGTCGAACAGGTGAAGGCCGCCCTCGAGGACCTCAACGCGCCGGACCGGCTCGCGCGCAGTCCGCTGCTTGATCTTGCCTGCCTCGGGCCGGCGGCGATCGGCCGGGCAGACCTTCTTCGCCTCCTCCTGAAGCAGCTGGTGGCGGAGCTGACAGCCTCCTCCGACTATGCCGAGGCCGATGCCGGCCGGGTGCTCAGCGCCTACTACTTCGAGCGCCGCGGCAGCCACGAGCGGGTCGCCGAAAGCCTTCACATGACGATTCCGACCTACTACCGCCGGCTGCGCGACGTCGGCCACGTCCGGTTGGCGGAGCTTCTCCGGCAGCGAGAGGCAGAAAGCGAAGCCCACGCCCGACGGTTTTGAGAGCGGTGGACGCCCCGGCGACAGTGACTTGAGAGCCCGGCCGCCGCGAGAGAGCCGTCGAGGCCTATCGCGCGAAGCAGAAGAGCAGGCTGAACGGATGGGGGCGAGGGCGGTCGCGATCGACAGGCTCCTGGGCGAGGGATCACTCGAGGGCGGGGTTCTCCCGCTCGACCCGGTCCTCGACGCCGAGGTCGAGGCTCAGCTGGCGGCGCTCGAGACGACACTACGATGAAGCCGGCTTGCGCACACACACAGTCGACCTTCACGGCCACGACGTGCTGACGGCCGTCGACCTCGCGATGGACCGGGTCCAGGAGGCCTACAGCAACGGCTACGAGGCGGTGGAGCTGCTCCACGGCGCCGGGGACGTCACCGAGCCGGTGGAGACCGGCCGGGGCCGGATCAAGTGGGAACTTAGGAAGCTCGTGGAGCAGGGGAGCCTGGACGGCTACATCGACCGCGGCCGGACCTGGCTCAAGTCCGGCTCGATCGTCCTCTACCTCAAGCGGAACCCGCGGGCTCGCCGGGAGAGCTGGTCGCGGGATCCGCCGCGCTCTCACCGATGACCCCGCTGCGGCGGAGCTCCGCGATGCGCTCCGGCGGGTAGCCGAGCAGGCCACCGAGCACCCGCTCGTCGTCCTCGCCGAGGAGCGGCGGCGCCTTGAGCGGAACGTTGTCGTGATCGGGAAAGCGGATCGCCCGACCGAGGGCGGGAAACCTGCCCAGCCGGGGATGCTGGTACTCGGTCACCATGCCGCGGGCGAGGACCTGGGCATTGGCGAGCACCTCGCTCACCTCCAGGATCGGCGCGTGGGGGACGTCGTACCGCTCGAGGATCGCGTCCCACTCGGCGACCGTCCGCGTCGCCAGCGCCTCCGTCAGCAGGGCATTCACCTCGCCCCGGTGAGCGACGCGCTTCGGATTGGCGTCGTAGCGGGGATCCTCGGCGAGCTCGGGGCGGCCGATCGCGGCGCAGATCTTGGGCCAGAACATCTCCCCGATGTTGGCGATCACGAGGTAGCCATCGCTGGCCGGGAACGCCCCATAGGGGACGATGCCATAGTGCCCGGTGCCGATCTTGGGCGTGTCCTCCCCGGTCATGAAGACGCGGGTCGCCATGTACATCAGCATCCCGACCATCCCGTCCAGCATCGAGAAGTCGACGAACTGGCCGTGGCCGCTCCGCTCCCGTTCGTGGATCCCGCTCAGCACGCCGATGACGGCATAGAGGCCGCCGCACAGGTCCGCCATCGGCAGCCCCATCCGGGTGGGCGGGCCGTCCGGCTCGCCGGTGATGCTCATCACCCCGCTCATCGCCTGGATGGCGATGTCGAGCGCCGAGCGGGAGGCATAGGGCCCGGTCTGGCCGAACGCGCTGATCGAGCAGTAGACGAGCCTTGGGTTGACCTCGCGAAGGGTGTCGTAGTCGAGGCCCAGGCGCTTGGCGACGCCGGGCCGGAAGTTCTCCAGGAACACGTCGGAGCGGCGGGCGAGCTCGACCAGGACTTCCCGGCCGGCCGGCTGCTTCATGTCCACGGCGATCCCCAGCTTGCTGCGGTTGATGGCCAGGAAGTAGTGGCTCTCGCCGTTGCGCAGCGGCTCGACATGCCGCGTCTCGTCCCCCTCGCCGGGCCGCTCGACCTTGATGACCTCGGCGCCCAGGTCGCCCAGCAGCATGCTGGCGAAGGGCCCGACGAGCACCCTGGTCAGGTCGAGCACGCGGAGCCCGTCCAGCGGGCCTTTCGATGGGGTCGGCATGGCGGGCCTTGAGGGTACACTCCGGGTTCGAATGGACTTCGCGCCGGGCGAGCTTGCGGAGTCGCTCCGGGAGGAGGTCAGGTCCCTCTGCCGGCGCTTCGAGCCGGGCTATTGGCTGGACCACGATCGGAGCGGCGAGTATCCGTGGGAGTTCCTCAAAGCCTTCGCCGAGCGAGGCTGGCTGGGCCTGGTGATCCCCGAGCGCTACGGTGGCTCGGGCCTCGGGGTCACCGAGGCCGGCGTTCTTCTCGAGGCCGTCTGCGAATCCGGCGCGGGCCTGTCCGGCGCCTCGCCGATCCACTTCTACATGTTTCCGCTGACGCCCGTGATCAAGCACGGCTCGGAGGCGATGAAGGAGGCCTGCCTGCCGGGCCTTGCCCGCGGCGAGCTGATGGCGGCGTTCGGGGTCACCGAACCGAGCGCCGGCTCCGATACCTCGCGGATCACAACCCGGGCCGAGCGGCGCGAGGGCGGCTGGGTGATCGCCGGCCAGAAGGTCTGGACGACCAACGCCGAGAACGCCCACAAGATCCTGCTCCTCGCCCGCGACCAGCCGCGTGACCCGGAACATCCCTATGCGGGGATGACGCTGTTCTTCACCGACCTCGACCGATCCCGGGTGACGATCCGGCGGATCGACAAGCTGGGCCGCGCGGCGGTCGACTCCAACGAGGTCTTTCTGAACGGGCTCGGCGCGGCCGACGGCGACGTCGTCGGCGAGGTCGGGAAGGGGTTCGCCTATCTGCTCGACGGCCTCAACCCGGAGCGGATCGTGATCGCCTTCGAGGCGATCGGCATCGGCCGAGCCGCGATCCGGATCGCCGCCGGCTACGCCCGGGAGAGGATCGTCTTCGACCGGCCGATCGGGCAGAACCAGGCCGTCGCGCACCCGCTCGCCGCGGCCTGGGCGAAGCTCGAGGCGGCCGAGCTGCTCGCCTTCAAGGCGGCCTGGCTCTTCGACCGCGGGGAGCCCTGCGCGGCGGAGGCGAACGCCGCCAAGCTGTTGGCGGCTGACGCCGGCTTCGAGGCCGCCGACGCTGCGCTCCAGACGCTCGGCGGCTTCGGGTACGCGAAGGAGTACCACGTCGAGCGGCTCTGGCGCGAGGTGCGCCTCTACAAGATCGCGCCGATCTCCCAGCAGATGGTTCTGAACCACCTCGCCCAGCACGTCCTCGGCCTCCCCAAGAGCTACTGAAATAATCAAGTGGCATGGGCCAGAAGTTCGGCGACAAAGTCGCCGCTGAGGGCACCGAGATCAAGGAAACGCCGAGGACACGGAGCGCGCGCACTTAAGTGCGTGAGCGAGTACCGCAGAAGTTGACGCGGAGATCGGCGTCCTCGGCGCGCGAACCCGTAGGGTCACCCAGCCGGCGCTTGCGCCGGCTCGGGCATTTTCGTCGAGCTTCTGGCTCAGGCCGCTAGGTGAGCGATGGCTCTGCGCAGATGGAGAGGCGCGCGCGCATCGAGCGGATGCTCAACCCCTCTTCATTGGCGCTGGTCGGGGCCACCGAGTCGTCGGCGTGGAGCGCGGCCCTCGTCGGCAACCTCCGCGGCCACGGCTACCAGGGTCGCCTGCACCTGGTCAACCCCCGCCACGAGACCCAGTTCGGGCTGCCCTGCCACCCGACCGTCCGCGCGATCGGGGAGCCCGTCGACTGCGCCTACGTGATGACCCCGACCGAGGCTGTGCCCGGCGTGATCGACGACCTCGCCGCCGCCGCCGCGGTGAGCGCCGTCCTGCTCACCGCCGGCTACCGGGAGACCGGGCCCGAGGGCGCCGAGCGCGAGCTTGCCCTCGTCGCGCAGTGCGAGAAGAGCGGGATCGTCCTCCTGGGACCGAACTGTCTCGGCTTCGTCAACTACCGGCAGGGGGTCGCGGCACACGCCCTGCCCGTGCCCGCCCCGCTGATCGCCGGCCGGGTCGGCCTCCTGACGCAGAGCGGCGCGATGCTCCTCCACCTCCACCGGCTCGCCCAGAACCGGGCCATCGGCCTCTCCTACCTGGTCTCCAGCGGCAACGAGGCGATGCTCGACGCCAACGACTACATCGATTACCTGCTCGAGGATCCTGGAACGGCTGTCATCGGCGCCCTGCTGGAGGGCATCCGCGACCCCAGGCGCTTTCTCGCGGTGGCCGAGCGGGCGCTCCAGCTCGGAAAGCCGCTGGTCGTGCTCAAGGTCGGCGGCTCGCCCGCCGGGGCTCGCTCGGCGATCGCCCATACCGGCGCCCTGGCCGTCGAGGACCGGGTCGTCGACGCCGTCTTCCAGCAGAAGGGCGTTGTCCGGGCCGGCAGCATCGAGGAGCTCGTCGAGACCTGCGCGCTGCTGGCGGCCGCCCGGCTTCCGCAGGGCCGGCGGGTCGCCATGCTGACCGCCTCCGGTGGCGCCTGCGGCGTCCTCGCCGACCTCGCGGAGGACACACGGCTCGAGGTTCCCGACTTCGGCACATCGACCAAGGCTGCGCTTGCCGAGATCCTGCCCGGCTTTGGCACGCCGCAGAACCCGCTCGACACCACCGGGCTCATCGTGCAGGAGATGACGCTGCTGCCCCGTTCCTTCGCGGCGATCGCCGCCGATCCGGCCTTCGACTCGGTCCTGGTCGTCTGGGACCCGCCCCGCGACGAGGGGCTCAACCCGGAGCGGACCGAGTCCCGCCTCGCCGCCGTGGCCGAGGCGGTGAAAAGCAGCCCGATCCCGGCCTTCCTGACCTCCTACGTGGCGGGCGAGCTGACGGCCTTCGGGAGGGATGCCGTCATTCGCCACCAGGTCCACTTCGCGAACGGGATGACCCTGGCCGTCACGGCTCTCGACGCTGTCGTCGGGTACGTCGAGACCCGCCGCCGGCTCCTGACCAAAGGACTCCCCTCGCCCCGGACCCCGCTCGAGCACCTTCCCGGCCCGGGAGCGCTTTCGGAGCGGGAGAGCATGCGCCTGCTGGCCCGCTACGGCGTGCCGGTTCCTGTCGAGCGGATCGCGCGCAGCCCGCTCGAAGCGGCCAAGCACGCGCGAGAGGCGGGCTTCCCGGTGGTCGTCAAGGTGAGCTCGCCCGACATCCCCCACAAGACCGAGGCGGGAGCCGTCCGGCTCCAGCTGCTGACCCCCGACGAGGCCGCCACGGCCTACCGGGAGGTCCTCGAGGCGGCGCGCCGGAATGCGCCCGACGCGCGCGTCGACGGAGTCCTGGTCACCCGCCACATCTTCCCCGTCGCGGAGCTCATCGCCGGGATCGTGAACGACCCCCAGTTCGGGCCGCTGCTGCTGGTCGGGTTGGGCGGCATCTTTGTCGAGGTGCTCGAGGACTTCGCGATGCGGATGCCGCCGATCGACTTCGACGACGCCGTCGACATGCTCAGCGAGCTGCGTGGCAAGGCTGTGCTTGAGGGAGTCCGCGGCATGCCACGGGCCGACCTGCATGCGGCCGCGGCCTGCCTCGTCCGCCTGGGCCAGGCGGCGGTCGAGCTCGGCGACCGGGTGGTGGCACTCGACGTCAACCCCCTCTTCGTTCTCGCCGACGGCGAGGGAGTGCTGGCCGGCGACGCGCTGGTGGTGCTCAAATGACGCAACCGGGTGAGCGACGAGCTGTCGCCGCCCCATTTCAAGGAGGCGGAAGTAAGTGACGAGATTCGAAGGCAAGGTCGCGGTCATCACCGGGAGCGGCCGCGGCATCGGCGCCGCCACGGCGGCGCGGCTCGCGAGCGAGGGCGCGGCGGTCGTGGTCTCCGACATGGATCCCAAGACGACCGCGGAGACCGCGGAGAAGATCGCCGGCGAGCACGGCAAGGCGAAGGGCATCCCCGCCGATGTGACCGATCGGGAGTCGGTCGAGAACCTCGTCAAAGGCGCCGTCGACGCCTTCGGAAGGCTCGACGTGCTCGTCTGCTGCGCGGGGATCATCCGCGACAACCTGATCTACAAGATGACCGACGAGGACTGGGACGGGGTCATCGACACCCACCTCAAGGGCACCTTCTTCGCCGCCCGTGAGGCCCAGAAGGTGATGGTTCCTCAGAAGTACGGCCGGATGGTGTTCATGAGCTCCACCTCGGCTCTCGGCAACCGCGGCCAGACCAACTATTCGACCGCCAAGGCCGGCCTCCAGGGTATGGCCCGGACCCTGGCGATCGAGCTCGGCCGCTACAACATCACCGTCAACGCGATCGCGCCCGGCTTCATCGAGACGGCGATGACCAAGCAGACGGCGGACCGCATGGGCATGGACTTCGAGCAGTTCAAGCAGGGCGCCGCGACCCAGATCCCGGTCGCCCGGATCGGCCAGCCGG
The DNA here is from genome assembly GCA_036564345.1 of Candidatus Dormiibacterota bacterium. GTDB lineage: Bacteria > Chloroflexota > Dormibacteria > Dormibacterales > Dormibacteraceae > UBA6019. Next base: position 16,846 of record DATCOZ010000179.1, read on the forward strand.
AGGACATCGCGGCTGCGGTCGCCTACCTCGCCAGCGAGGAGGCGGGGTTCGTCAGCGGCCAGACCCTGTACGTGCGGGGTGGCCCCTAAACCGCTCGGTTGGGAGGCGATCGGCGACGCGGGCTCGATCCGCGTCGTCGGCCTCCGGCTGGCGCCCGGCCAGCACGTTCAGGAGCACCGCAACGCCATCCCGGTCGCCGTGATCGTCACCGAGGGCGCCCTTCAATTCTCGGACGGGACCCACACCGGCGTCGTGGAAGCCGGGGGCCTCTTCCTCATCAACCCGGGCGAGAAGCACACCTATTGGGCCGACGTTGAAACCGCCGCCTACATGGTCTTCAGCGGCCTGCCGGGCGTGAAGGCCAGACCCTGGAATTTGCGCGAGCGCTAGTCGGAAGGGCTGCCGCCCCTTCACCCAACAATCGACCCGGTGCCTCCATGTAGCTCGCAGAATGTCCCTCGGCGCCTGTGGCGGCACTCCCCCACTGCGTAGGGGAGCAAGACGTGCCGCCTTGGGGCCGATTAGTCGAGTCTTGCCTCACCACGGAGTGGGGAGGTGGCCGCGAAGCGGCCGGAGGGGCCTTCTCCGATCACCGTCGATCGGGCGGTCGGACTACAGCGGCGCCGCGTCGTCTCGGCGCCGCCGTTCCCAGCGGTAGCCGTAGCCGGGGACGGCCACCAGGTGCCCGCCGCGCGACGGTCCCTCGCCGAGCTTGGCGCGGACGCGCCGGGCGAGCAGGTCGACCCGTTCGGTCGAGATGTCGGCCTCGTAGCCGTAGACCTGGCTCATGATCTGGTCGCGGGAGATCGCGACGCCCGCGTTCTGGCAGAGGTACTCGACCAGCTTGAACTCGAGCGGCCCGAGGCCCACCGCCTCGCCGGCGACGCGGACCTCGCGCGCCGCCAGGTCGATCTCGACCTCGCCGAAGCGGAGGCCGCTGGCGGTCGCGGCCGGCGATCCGGCGGCGGCCGCGCCCCGGATGAGCGGGATTGCCGCGTTGGCCTTGCGGACGTGCGCCTCGAGCCGGGCGATCAGCTCGGTGCGGCGAAAGGGCTTGGAGATGAAGTCGTCGGCGCCGGCGTCGAGAGCCCGGGCGATGGTGGCTTCGTCGGTCCGGCCGGAGAGGAACATGATCGCCATCAGGGGGTCTTTGGCCCGCAGCTCGCGACAGACGTCGACGCCGGGCCGGTCTGGGAGGCCCCAGTCGATGATCACACCGACCGGTCTTCCCTCCGCCGCGCTGGCAAGCCCTTCCGCCGCGGTGCCGCAAAGGACGGGTGAGAAGGCCTCGTCCGACAGCGCCGCCGCGAGAAGCTCTGCCTCATCCGGCGAGTCCTCGATGATCACGACCTTCCCCCGGTTCCGCATTCAGCGCGTAGAAGTATGGCCCCGAGGAAGGGTGATAGTGAAGGTGCTTCCCACACCGACTTCGCTGACCACCTGGATGTTGCCGTCCATCAAGTTCGCCAAACGGCGGCTCACGGGGAGGCCCAGCCCGGTGCCGTCGGCCTGCCCCTCGACCTGGGCGTACTCTTCGAAGATCCGCTCCAGCTGGTTGGCCGGGATGCCGATCCCGGTGTCCTTCACGGAGATCTCGGCCGTCGTCTCGGTGACACGCGCTGAGATCGTGATAACCCCGCCGGTGGGGGTGTGCCGGATCGCGTTGGAGAGCAGGTTCCAGAGCACCTGGAGCAGCCGCCGGCGATCCGCCCTGACCCAGTGGCGGCCGCCCGCGTCGACCCGGATCTCGAGGCCGCGGGAGTCGACGAGCGGCTGGATCTGACCGGCCGCCTGGTCGACGATCGGCGCCAGCTCCAGGTCATAGATCTCCATGTCCATCTTGCCGGCCGCGATCCGGGAGAGGTCGAGCGAGTCATTGACGAGCGCCAGGAGGTGCCGTCCCGCGGCCTCGACGTTGATCGCGTAACGCTTCTGCTTGTCGGTCAGTGGGCCGGCGCCTTCGTTGAGGAGCAGCTCGGTGAAGCCGAGGATCGAGTTCAGGGGCGTCCGGACCTCGTGGTTGACAACTGCGACAAGCCGTGACTTGGCGTCGCTCTCCTCGCGCGCCCGGTTGCCCTTGACCCGGTCGCTGATGTCGAGCGCCATCCCGGTCATCCCGAGCACCTTGCCGTCATCGTTCACGATCGGGCTGTAGCGGGATTCGATCCAGATGCCCAGGGAGGGCAGCTCGACGGTGCCGGCGAAGCTCTCCCCCGCCAGGCCCCGCTTGAGGTGCTCGATCGCCTCCGGGACATCGCTCAGGAGATCGAAAGCGTTGAGGCCGATTGCGGCGCCCGGTTCGACGCCGAGCAGGCTGATCGTGGACCGGCCTGCCGCCAGCGTCACGACCCCGCTGCAGTCGTACGCGTAGAGCATCACCGGGGTGTTGTCGAGGACGTCGGCCAGGCGCGCACGGCCTGCGATCACCTGGTCGCGGTCGGTGAGGTCGCGGATCGATGCCGAGAAGTTTGGCGCGCCGTCGACGTCGAAGCGTGTGATCGAGACCTCGGCGGGCAGCTCGCTTCCCTCGGCGCGGCGGAGGACCATCTCGATCCGCCGATCCAGGTAGCGGCCGTCACCGTTGTCGAGGTGCGCGCGGAGCGCGGCTCGGTGGGCGCCCTGGAACCGTTCGGGGACGACCAGGGCGGTGAGGTCGCGGCCGAGGACGTCAGCGCGCCGGTACCCGAAAAGGCGCTCCGCGGCGGGGTTGAAGCCGGTGATCTTGCTCTCCGTGTCGGTGACGATCAGGCAGTCGAGAGCCGCTTCGATAACCGCGGCGTTGCGGACTTCGCTGGCCCGCAGCGCGTCTGCGGCGAGCGTCTCCTCGGTGATGTCGCGCATGACGCCGACCAGGCGCAGCGGCACCCCGGCGGCATCTCGCTCGTTCACCGCGCGCTCGTGGATCCAGCGGACCTCGCCGTCGGGCCGGATGATCCGATGTCGGGAGTCGTAGAGCGAGCCTGCCTCGAGGGCCTCGAGCTTGGCCGCCCGAACCCGCTCGGCATCGTCGGGGTGGATGCTCTGCACGAAGGTCTGGCCGTCGAAGCTGGCGTCGTCCCGTCCGTAGATCCTCAGGCACCCCTTGGAGCACTCGTCGAGCCCCGCCCTGTCCGGCGCCAGCCAGCTGACGAAGGTGCCGATGTCGCCGATATCCTGCGCCGCTTCGAGCATGCTGAGGCTCTCGCTGAGATTGTCCTGGGCCAGCTTGCGCTCGGTGATGTCCTGGGCCTGGCTGATCAGCTGCACGACGGCGCCGGCGCCGTCCCGCACGGCAGCGACGCTCAGCTCGACCCAGACCGATCGTCCGTCCCGATGCAGGTAGCGCTTGGTGATGCCGTAGCCGTCCACCGTCCCGTCGTTCAGCTGCTCGGCGCGCTCCCGGCTGACGGGTCGGTCGTCCGGGTGGGTGAGCGTGACGTAGTCAAGGCCGAGGAGCTCGGTCTCGCTGTAGCCGAGCATCTCACAGAGCGCCGGGCTGACGGCCAGGTAGCGACCACCGGCGTCGGATATGGCGAGGCCCGTCGGCGAGTACTCGAAGGCCGTCTTGAAGCGCTGCTCGCTCGCCTGGAGGGCGACGTGAAGGCGCCCGGCTCCGAGGGCGGGCCCGACCTGCGCGGCGAGCAGGCCGAGGGCGTCGATGTCGGCGGCCGAGAAGCCGGCGCCGGAGCGGGCGAACACGGCCAGCGTGCCCGCCGGCCGGTCGCGGACGCTCAGCGCGACCGCGGCGAAGGCGGTGACACCGGCGCTGACCGCGGCCGGGTTGGCATCGGAACGGCTCGGATAGTCGCTGATGACGGTGGGCTCGGCGTTCAGGAAGGCACCGCCGAGCTCCCCGGTGCTGACGTCCGGGGCAAGCTCCCAGCCGTCGGTGCCGGACGCGGCGAGCAGGTGGAGCATCTCGCTCTCGACGTCGTACCAGCGCAGGATGGCTCCAGCGGCTCCGACCAGGGTCGCCGCCTCCCTGACGGTGAGCTCGGCCACCTTCCGCATGTCGACGAGGCCGGCCACCCCCACCGCCACCCGGTGCAGGGCCTCGAAGATACGGGCGCGCGAGCTGGTCTCCTCGAGAAGCCGCTCGCGCGCCAGGTTGAGCGCTGCGTCGGCCTCACGCGCCACCTGCCGCAGGCGAGCATCGGCGATCTCTCGCCGGATGGCCGGGACCAACCGCGCCAGTGCGCCCTTTAGCAGGTAGTCGTTGGCGCCCATCTTGATCGCCTTGACCGCGGCCTCGTCACCGATGGTTCCCGAGACGAGCAGGAAGGGGATGTCGCGACCGTCGGCGCGGAAGGCGGCGATCGTCTCCTCCAGGCTCGACCCGGGCAGGTGGAAATCGCTGATCACGACGTCCCACTCCCCCTGCTGGAGCTGGTCGCGCATCGCGTCCGCCGTCGGCACCCGGGTGACCGCGACGTCGTACCCGCCGCGGCGGATCTGGCGCTCGATCAGGATGGCGTCGTTTTCCTGGTCCTCGACCAGCAGCAGCCGAAGGACACCGAGCCTCGCCGGGACTTCGGTGGGAGTCAGCATCGGAGCAGTGTCCCACCCGTTTGATTCGCCTCCCGACGTTGCGCCGCCGGTTCGCAGTCCCCCCGCCGCCAAATAAAGCACCCCCTCTTCGCTATAAGGTCATGTTGGAGGCGAATGACAGCATTGCGAACCGCGGTTTGAGAGCCGCCTGGCCTGGGCAGCACACGCCACTCGGCGCGACCTGGGATGGGGAGGGGACCAACTTCTCAGTCTTCAGCGAGCACTCGGAGTGGGTCGAGTTGGTGCTCTTCGACACCGAGGGGAGATCGTCCGCATCCTATGAGCTGGCCGAGTACACCGACCTCTGCTGGCACGGCTACGTCCATGGCGTCGCACCCGGCCAGCGCTACGGGTTTCGGGTCCACGGGCGATACGAGCCCGAGCGCGGTCTCCGCTGCAACCCGGCCAAGCTCCTCCTCGACCCCTACGCAAAGGCGATCGAAGGAGCGGTCGAATGGGGTCCGGAGGTCTTTGGCTACGTGTTCGGCAAGGAGGACAGGCCGAACGACCTCGACTCGGCGCCAAAGGTTCCCCGGAGCATCGTCATCGACTCCTTCTTTCCCTGGGGCGACGATCGTCACCCGAACATCTCCTGGGCCGACACGGTCATCTACGAGGCCCATGTCAAGGGGATGACGATGCGCCACCCGGACATCCCCGAGGAGCTCCGCGGCACCTACGCCGGGCTCGCCCACCCGGCAGCCATCGACCATCTCCTGGGACTCGGCGTGACGGCGGTCGAGCTGATGCCGGTCCATCACTTCATCGACGCCCAGCACCTCGTCGAAAAGGGGCTGCGCAACTACTGGGGCTACGACTCGATCGGCTACTTTGCGCCCGAGGCCCGCTACAGCTCGGGCGGCGCCGACGGCCAGCAGGTGCACGAGTTCAAGGCGATGGTCAGGGCGTTTCACCGGGCCGGCCTGGAGGTGATCCTCGACGTCGTCTACAACCACACAGCCGAGGGCAACCACCTCGGCCCGACGCTCAACTTCAGGGGCATCGACAACCCCGCCTACTACAAGCTGGTCGAGGAGGACCCCGGCTTCTACTGGGATGTCACCGGGACCGGCAACACCCTGAATGTCGGCCAGCCGCAGACGCTCCAGATGATCATGGACAGCCTCCGCTACTGGGTCCTCGAGATGCACGTCGACGGCTTCCGCTTCGACCTCGCCTCGGCGCTGGCCCGCCAGTTCTACGAGGTCGACCGGCTCTCGGCCTTCTTCGACATCATCCACCAGGACCCCATCCTGTCCCAGGTCAAGCTCGTCGCCGAGCCCTGGGACGTCGGCCAGGGCGGCTACCAGGTCGGCAACTTCCCGGTCCGCTGGGCGGAATGGAACGGCCGCTACCGGGACACCCTGCGCGACTACTGGCGAGGCCAGTCAGGCGGCGTCAGCGACCTCGCCTACCGGCTCAGCGGCTCCTCCGACCTGTACCAGAGCGATGGCCGCCGGCCCTCCGCCAGCATCAACTTCGTCACCTGCCACGACGGGTTCACACTTCGCGACCTGGTCGGCTACAACGAGAAGCACAACGAGGCCAACGGCGAGGACAACCGGGACGGGGCGGACGACAACCGCTCCTGGAACTGCGGCGTCGAGGGCGACACCGACGACCCCGAGATCCTCAGCCTGCGGGCGCGCCAGGTTCGCAACCTGCTCGCCAGCGTGCTCCTCGCCCAGGGCTGTCCGATGATCTCCCACGGCGACGAGCTCGGCCGCAACCAGCGGGGCAACAACAACGCCTATTGCCAGGACAGCGAGCTCACCTGGATCGATTGGGAGCACGCCGACCACGACCTCATCGAGTGGACCCGGCGCCTGATCCGTCTGCGTCGCGAGCACCAGGTCCTCCGCCGGCAGCGGTTCTTCATCGGCGCCGTCGGTCGCGGCAACCGCCGCCAGGACCTCGTCTGGCTGCGCAGCAACGGGCAGGAGATGAAGGACCCCAACTGGCGCAACCGCAGCCTCCTCTCGATCGGGATGCTTCTGAACGGCGAGATGATCCCCGACCGTTCCCCACGAGGCGAACCGGTTCGGGGCGACACCCTGCTGCTGCTCTTCCATGCCCACCACGAGCCGCTCGGCTGGAAGCTGCCCGACGAGGAGTGGGGCCGGGAATGGGCGATCGAGCTCGACAGCGCCCAGCCCGCGGCGGCTCCCGGCTCGCGGCGCTGCAGGGCGGGCGAGGTCCTTCCCCTGGAGCCCCGCTCGGTCGCGGTGCTCAAGCGAATAACGTGAGGTTCAGATGAGGTGATAGCGCGACAGCAATAAGAAGTGCTGACTTGTCCACACCAGTGTTAAAACTGTGGAAAGCATCGCTGACACTTCCGGTGTCAGCCCTCGACGCGACTGGATCGGGAAGGGAGATGCGCCGCTAAAGCTGGAGGGAGCTGACGTCGACGTCGCGGAAGCGAGCCGGCGGTTCGACCTCGTTGTCGTGGAGCTGCTTTAGCAAGGCGAGGATGAACCGGGCACCGGCCAGGTTGACGCCGTGCCTGCGGGTCAGCTTCTGGATCGCCTGCAGCTTCATCACGTCGCGGGGTGAATAGCGACGGCGGTTGGTGGGGGTCCGCTGCGGCCTGATCATGTCCACCTGCTCGTAGACCATCAGCGTGCGCGGGTGCGCGTCGAGCATCTCGCTGGCGACCCCGAGCGTGTAGATCGGCCTGTCCAGGTCGAGTTGTGACGCTCCGCGGTGAGCCGTCTTCTCAGCAGCCATCAATGCAGTGGTCCACTTGATAGTCAGCGTATCACATTTACTGAACGGTTTGATGGGTGATCGGCGCCGGTATCCTGAAATGCGGTAAGAGTGTGGTGGTGAAGCATCTGAGCAGCGGGCGCTCGGAGGCGCTGGCTGCCTTTCACGAGATCTCCGCGCTCATCGTTTCCAGCCTCGACCTCGACGAGACCCTGTTGACGATCGCCCGGGCCGCCACCAACGTCCTCGACGCCGACGTTGGGGCCATCTTCCTTCCCGACGGCGAGCCCGGCCTGGTCGCCCGCGGCGTCTACGGCGCCCGTTCAGAGGGTTGGGCGGGACTCCGGCTCAACCCCGACCGCGGTCTCAACGCGGACGCCCTGCACTCGAGCAAGGCGGCACGGATCGACGACTACCTGCCGGTCGCCGAGGCCGACGGCGGGCTTTCCTCGCGTGCTGTGATCCTGGCGGAGCCGATCCACTCGGCGATGGCCGTACCGGTGCGCCGGCGGGGCAGCCCGATCGGTACCATCGGGGTCTACCGGCGGATCGTCGAGCCCTTCGACGAGGAAGAGGAGTACCTCCTCGACCTGCTCTCCCAGCAGGCCGGGATCGCGCTCGACAACGCGCTCGCGTACGGTGAGCTGGAGGCGGCTCGCAACCGCCTGGAGACGGCGGTCGAGGTCGCCGCCGACATCAGCGCCTCGCTGGACCCGTCCGAGGTGATCCGGCGGGTGCTCGTGCGCGCCGTCGAGGCGGGTCGGGCCGATCGCGGCGTCCTACTCCGCATCGACGGCGAGGACACCGTCGTGGAGGACTTCCACGACGTCGACGAGATCAGCGACATGGTCGGCTATCGGCATCCGATCGCCTTCCAGCCGCTGATGCGGCAGGCGGTCACCAGCCGGCAGCCGGTGATCGGCGGTCGCTACGAGGTGAGCGCGATGGACGCTGCCCTCGAGCAGTCGCTGGGAAGCGTCCGCCACACGGCCACCATCCCCCTGATCCTCGACGGGGTGGTCACGGCGGCCATGGTGCTCAGCCGCCGCAACGACCACCCGTTCCTCCCCAACGACCTGGCCATGTTCCAGCTGATCGGCAACCAGGCCGTCCTCGCCCTCCGCAACGCGCGCCTCTTCGCCCAGGCCCAGGCGGTCACTCGGGCGCAGTCCGACTTCCTCAACATGGCGGCGCACGAGCTCCGGACGCCGCTCTCGGTCATCGCGGGCTACGTCTCGATGATGGAGGACGGGACGCTCGGCGAGCCGCCCCGGCACTGGATCGGCCCGCTCGAGACGCTCCGCACCAAGACGGCGGAGCTCGAGAGGCTGATCTCCGAGCTGCTCATGGCTTCACGACTGGAGTCGGGCACGATCCCGATCCAGGAAGGGGAGGTCGAGCTCCGCGAAGCCGCCTTTGCGGCAATCGAGCGGATCCAGCCGCGAGTGGCACTCCTCGGCGCGCGCCTCAGCCATCGCTTTCCCGCCGACCGGGTGCTGGCCCTCGGCGACGCCGAGCAGGTGGGTCGGGTACTCGACAACCTGCTCAACAACGCCCTCAGCTACAGCCTCGATCAGCCCCGCGTGTCGGTCGTCGTGCACGGCGGCGAGGACACCCGGATTGAGGTCAAGGACCACGGGCGGGGAGTGCCGCTGGAGGATCGGGCGCGGATCTTCGAGCGCTTCTACCGGATCGACGACCCCGCCGTCCGTCACGTCCCCGGCACCGGCCTGGGCCTCTACATCAGCCGCCAGCTGGCGGCTCGGATGGGTGGCCTCCTGACCCTCGACCGGTCGACGCCGGGCAAGGGCAGCACCTTCACCCTGAGGCTGCCCGGCGCGATCTCCTGGCAGCCGGATCAGTAGCTGGTCGCGGGCATGTCCCCGCTTGCCCTGGCGAGGGCGACGCCGGCGACGATGTGGGAGAGGTGGGTCAGCGCCTGGGGGAAGTTCCCCAGCATCCGTTCCGAGGTGGTGTCGTACTCCTCCGCGAACAGCCCGAGCTCGCTCGACGTCGAGCAGGCGCGGTCGAAGATGACCCGGGCCTCGTCCACGCGCCCCTGCCGGGCCAGCACCTCGGCCATCCAGAAGGAGCAGGGCAGGAAGGTTCCCTCCTTGCCGTGGAGCCCGTCGTCGGTCTTCTCCACCCGGTAGCGGAGGATCAGGCCGTCCTCCTCGAGGTCGGCGCGGATGGCGTCCACGGTCCGCATCATCCGGGGGTCGTCGAAGGGCAGGAAGTGGGTGAGCGGCAGCATCAGCAGCGCGGCGTCGACGTTGTGCGAACCGAACGCCTGCACGAAGATCTTCCGGCGGTGGTCGTAGCCCTCGCTCTCGACCGCCTCCCGGATCTGCTTTAGAACTTTTCGCCAGCGCTGCGTCGGGGCCTTGCGGAGGCATTCGCGGGCGAGCCCGAGGCCGCGGTCGAGGGCGGTCCAGCACATCAGCTTGCTGTGCACGAAGTGCTGCGGCTTGCCGCGGATCTCCCAGATCCCACGGTCGGGCTCGCTCCAGCGCTCGGCGGCGACGTCGACCAGGTCCACCACGAACCGCCAGTAATCGTCGTCGGGCGAATGGCCCCGAAGGTGCCAGCGCCAGCTGAGGTCGACGAGGGTCCCATAGGCGTCGAGCTGCAGCTGCTGGGCGGCGGCATTGCCGATCCGGACCGGACGGGAGTGCTCGTAGCCGTCGAGCTTGTCGAGGATCGTCTCGGTCAGCCGGCGCTCCCCTCCCACGCCATACATGATCTGGAGGTCGCGGGCGCTTCCCGCCGCGCTCCTCTGGATGAAGCGACGAAAGCCGTCCGCTTCGTCGTACGCGCCGATCGCGGTCAGCGAGCGTGCGCTCATCGCCGAGTCGCGGATCCAGCTGAAGCGATAGTCCCAGTTGCGCTCCCCGCCCGGCGTCTCCGGAAGCGAGGTGGTCGCGGCTGCCGCCATCGCCCCGGTCGGGGCGTAGGTGAGGCCCTTGAGCACGATCGCTGATCGGACGACGCCCGCTCGATGGGGGCCCTGAACGGTGATCTGCTTGGTCCACCGCCGCCACCAGCGGATCGTCTCCTCCAGCCGGTGGTCGAGCTCATCGGGCCCGGCCACCTCGGGGACTTCGTACTCGAGGCCCTCGGGCCTGGCAAAGGAGATCGAGAGCCGCTCCCGCTCCTCGGCGCGGATCGTGACCCGCGCGCTCAGGCCGTGCGCCTCGGCATCCATCTCGAGGACGCTGTCCGAGGCCACCACGATGCCGTCATTGCCGCCGATGGCCGAATGGACTCGCGACGAATGGCGCCGGATCCACGGCTTCACCTCGCCGTAGTCGAAGCGGGGCACGACGTCGATCCGGAAATCGACCCGCCCCCGCGTCCCCTGGAGCACCCGGATCAGCTGGAGGTGGGGATGTGACCTTCCGCCCGTGTGCATCGCGAAGCAGTCGATCAGCTTCGCCTCGCCGCCGTCCGTCCGGAAGGTCGTCTCCAGGACGAGCGTGTCCTCGAGGTAGGCCTGGAAGCTCGTCGCGTGGGGGTCCGCCGGAGCCACCGCGCAGTAACCGCCTTTCTCCCAGTCGAGCAGCCGGCCGAAGATGCTGGCGGAGTCGACTCGCGGCATGCAGCACCAATCGATCGAGCCGCTCCCGGAGACGAGCGCCATCGAATGGCAGTCGCTGATGAAGGCGTAGCCCGAAATCGGTGGATAGGTCGACTCGGATACCGCAGGCGTCAGCCTGGTGTGCGTCGCACGGGTGACCATGGGTCGCTCGGATCGCTTGCGCTCGGGCACTTCTTCTATATTCGATTGTCAATGGCTGCCACCCGCGGTGTCGAGATCAAAGCCAAGGTACCGAGCGGGCTGGAGCAGATTCTGACCGAGCCCGCGCTCGACCTCCTGTCGGCGCTGCACCGCGAGTTCGACGCCACCCGCCTCAAGCTGCTGGCGCAACGCGCTGAGCGCCAGGCCCGGCTTGACGCCGGCGAGCGACCGGACTTCCTGGCCGCCACCCGGGAATTGCGCGAGAGCGATTGGAAGGTGGCGGCGATTCCCGCCGATCTCCGCGACCGGCGGGTCGAGATCACCGGGCCGGTCGATCGGAAGATGGTGATCAACGCCCTCAACTCCGGCGCGAAGGTCTTCATGGCGGACTTCGAGGACTCCAACTCGCCGACCTGGGAGAACGTCGTCCGAGGCCAGCAGAACCTGACCGACGCGATCGAGCGGACGATCAGCATCGAGACGCCCGAGAAGCGCTACCGGCTCAACGAGGAGGTCGCCACGCTCCTCGTCAGGCCGCGCGGCTGGCACCTGCCGGAGCGCCACCTGCTGGTCGACGGTGAACCCATCTCCGGGGCCCTCTTCGACTTCGGCCTCTACATGTTCCACAACGCGAAGCGGCTGTTGGAGAAGGGCAGCGGGCCCTACTTCTACCTGCCCAAGCTCGAGAGCCACCTCGAGGCACGGCTCTGGAACGACGTCTTCAAGTTCACCCAGGACGCGCTCGGCGTGCCCCAGGGCAGCATCCGCGCGACGGTCCTGATCGAGACGATCCTGGCCGCCTTCGAGATGGAGGAGATCCTCTACGAGCTGCGCGACCACTCGGCGGGCCTCAACGCCGGCCGCTGGGACTACATCTTCAGCCTCATCAAGAAGTTCCGAAACCGCTCCGACATGGTCCTTCCCGACCGCGCCCAGATCACCATGACGGTGCCCTTCATGCGTGCCTACACCGAGCTGCTGGTGCGCACCTGCCACCGCCGGGAGGCCTTCGCGATGGGTGGCATGGCCGCCTTCATCCCGAGCCGAAAGGACCCCAAGGTCAACGAGATCGCGCTGACCAAGGTGCGCGAGGACAAGGTTCGCGAGGCCGGGGACGGCTTCGACGGGACCTGGGTCGCGCACCCCGACCTCGTCCCGGTCGCGATGGAGGTCTTCGACGGCGTCCTCGGCGAGCGGCCGAACCAGATCGACCGCAAGCGGGAGGACGTCGAGGTGGCGCCCGACCGGCTGCTCGATTTCGCGGTGCCCGGCGGCACCGTCACCGAGGCCGGGCTCCGCAACAACGTCAGCGTCGCCCTCCAGTACCTGGCCAGCTGGCTCGACGGCAACGGGGCGGTCGCCATCTTCAACCTGATGGAGGACGCCGCCACGGCTGAGATCTCCCGCTCCCAGGTCTGGCAGTGGCAGCGCAACGGGACCCGTCTCGCGGAGGGCCCGCCGGTCACCGCCGACCTCGTCCGGGAGATCGAGGACGAGGAGCTGGAGAAGATCCGGGAGAGCATGGGCGACGCGTTCTCCCGCTTCCGCTGGGACGAGGCGCGGCGCCTCTTCGAGAGCGTCGCCCTGGCCGACGAGTTCGACGAGTTCCTGACCCTACCGGCCTACCAGAAGATCAACTGAATCAGGAGCCCTCTCCGCTCTGCGGGGAGGGAAGGGTGGGGACACCCAGTGATTAGTCGACTCCCGGTCCCCCGAAATGATCGGTTCTTGCTTCTCCCCTCCCTGCCCTCCCCACTTCGTGGAGAGGGTTCTTCATCGTGAGCGGCATAGGACGGGCACCCCAGGGGTTTTACATGGAGTCATGTTCGATACCATCGCTCCCCTGCTCGGATTGCTCGCCTTCGTCTTGCTGGCGGTCACCAGTTGGTTCTGGGGCGAGGACACCGTGACCAGTTCCCTGACCGGCAGCGACGGCCGACCCGTACGCTGGTCTCTGTAGGCCAGACCTAGGCCACCCGCCTCCGCAAAGTAGTGCTGGCCAGCACGATCATCGCGACGGCGAAGACGATCGCTACGCCGAGGTCGAGGAGCAGGCCGCCCGAGCTCAGCCCCGCCCCCTTCAGCATCACATCCCGCATGCCGTAGACCGCGTAGGTCAGCGGCAGCACGGCGGAGACGTACTGGAGCGGCGCCGGCTCGTTCGAGATGGGGAAGAGGATCCCGCTCAGCAGGACCTGGGGGACGAGGACGATGGGGATGAACTGGACCGCCTGGAACTCGGTCCGGGCGAACATGCTGAGGAAGATCCCGAGGTTGACCGCGCCGATCGCGAGCAGGGCCTCGAGGAGGAACACGAGAAGCACGTTTCCCTCGTTGTGAATGCGCAGCACGGTCAGCGCGAAGATCAGGACCAGGACGCTCTGGACCAGCGCCACCAGCCCGAAGCCGAGCATGTAGCCGAGCACGATCTCACCCCGCCGGAGCGGGCTCGCCATCAGCCGCTCGAGCGTCCCCTGGCTGCGCTCGCGGAGGAACGACACCGAGGTGACGACGAAGACCAGGAAGAAGACGATCAGCCCGATGAAGGCCGGGCCGACGTAATCGAGAGTGTCGAGGCCGGACCCGCCGTGCAGGTAGAAGATCTTGGGGTTCAGCTTCGGCCCCGCGCCGGCAAGGGCTGCGATGATCGCCTGGTTCAGCGCCTGGATGACGTCCCCGGCGGGCCCCGGCTGGCTGCCCTCCAGGTAGACCTCGGGCGCCAGGGTTCGCCCCGAGACCGCTTTTGCGCTGAAGTCGGCCGGTATCACGACATAGCCGGCGATCGCGCCGTCCACCAGCTTCTGGTGCGCGGCGGTCGCGTCCATCCGGCTGGCGTTCACCCGGCTGGAGTGGACCAGGCTGTCGGCGATCCGTGCGCCCAGCGGGCCCTGGTCGAGGTTGACGACGCCCATTGCGGTGTGCTCGCCTCCGCCGCGGAGGAGGTAGCCGAGGAGGCCGAGGATGACCAGCGGCACGATGAAGAGGAGGCCGAGCGTGCGCCGGTCGCGGCGGAACTGGCTGAGGATCCGGCGGGTCACCGCGCGGACGCGGGCGGCCTTCACGCCGGCTCCGCCGCGAGCTTGAGGAAGGCCTGCTCGAGGTCGTTGGTCCCCGCCCGCTCCTTCAGCTCGGCGGTCGTGCCTTCCGCGAGCAGCTTGCCGAAGCGGACGAGGCCGAGGCGGTCGCAGCGCTCGGCCTCGTCCATCACGTGGCTCGAGATGACGATCGAGATGCCGCTCCGCGTCATCACCCGGAAGCCCTCCCAGAACTGGATCCGGAGCAGCGGGTCGAGTCCCACGGTGGGCTCGTCAAGGAGCAGCAGCCGGGGACCGTGGACGATCGCGCAGGCCAGTGAAGCCCGCTGCCGCATACCGCCCGACAGCTCTGTGATGACGCTCGCCCGCCGGTCCCAGAGCTCGACGAAGCGAAGGGCTTCCTCGACGCCCGCCTCAGCGTCGTTCACCGCGGCGAAGAAGCGGACGTTCTCCTCCACCGAGAGGTCCGGGTAGAGGGCCGCCTGCTGGGTCATGTAGCCGACCCTGCCGAGGACCGCCACGTTCGGCATCCGGGTGCCGAGGACGGTGACCGAGCCGGCGTCGGGGACGATCAGCCCGACCAGGGTCCGGATCAGCGTCGTCTTGCCGGAGCCGTTGGGGCCGAGCAGCCCGTAGACCTCACCGCTCCTGACCTGGAGGGAGACGTCATCGAGCGCCTTCAGGCTGCCGAAGCTCTTGCTCACGCCGACAATGGCGACCGCGTCCTCGGTCACCGTTTGAGACTATCTGATACGACTTGTCTCGTCAAGATTCATCCAGGTGAGTCGGTGGCGAGGTGGAGGCGATCCCAGTCGGACCACGGCCCGGCCACGTGGATGATCCGGCTGAACCCTGCCTGCTCCAAAATGCTGGCGGCGATCCCGGCTCGATACCCGGAGGCGCAGTGGACGGCCACCGGCGCCTCGTGAGGGATCTCGGCGGCGTGGTGGGCGACGTCCGGCACATAGAGGTGGACCGCTCCCGGAACGTGGCCGTGGGTCCACTCGCCCTCGTCGCGGGTGTCGATGACCGTCATCGGCTCGGCGCTGAGGACCCAGCCGGCGAGATCCTCGATCTCCGCCGTCTCGAAGCTGGTGACGGGCAGACCCGCTTCCCGCCAGGCGTCGACGCCACCATCGAGAGCCCCGGCGATCCGGTCGTAGCCGATCCGCAGCAGCTGGCGCTGGGCCTTCGCCTGCTCGGCATCCGACCCTCCCACCAGGACCAGGGGACGACCCCGCTCGACCACCCAGCCCACCCAGGCGCTGAAGGGACCGTCGATGCCGATACTGAAGCTGCCCGGCAGATGGGCGTGGTC
>DATCOZ010000188.1:0-8576 GCA_036564345.1 Candidatus Dormiibacterota bacterium
GGCCCGACGGGCGCGCGGGCGGCGGGGGTGAGGAGGTCCGCCACGTCGGGCTCCGCGATCAGCCGGCTGGCTCCCGACCTCTTCATCGCCCAGCTCATCTCGGCATCGCCGAGCGTCAGGGGCAGCGGCATGATCACCCCTCCGGCCGCCGGGATCGCCAGTTCCAGCGCGACATACTCCCAGCGGTTCGCGAGCCTGACCCCGACCGGCTCTCGCTCGGCGAGGCCGTCGGCACGAAGGCCGGCGATCAGCCCGTGGACCGCTCCGGACAGCTCCTCGAAGGAGACCTCCCGGCCGGCGTCGAAGACCGCCGCAGCGCGCGGGCGCCGGGCGGCATTGGCGTCGAGGTAGCTGACCGGGTCGAAGGGTCGGGGGCGCCGCAAAAAAATAGGAGGGGCCATTCTCTGACCCCTCCTACGCTAGCTTGCTCGCGCCTATGCCTCTTTGACCTCGGTCGCTCCCGAGCCGGCGGGCTCTTTCGCCTTCGGCTTGGGCATCAGCGTCACGCCGTTCTCGTCGGCATCGACGAGGATCGTGTCGCCCTTGTTGAACTTGCGGTGGAGGAGCTGCTCGGAAAGCGGGTTCTCGATCCGTTGGGTGATGACCCGCCGCAGCGGCCGTGCGCCGTAGATGCGATCGAAGCCTTCCTTCGCCAGCCAGTCCTTCGCCGCGGTCGTGACGTCGAGGTAGACCTCCTGCTCGGCGAGGTGCTTCGACGTCCGCGCCAGCATCAGGTCGACGATCTCGCGGACCTGTTCGGTGGTAAGGCTCTTGAACGTCACCACGGCGTCGATCCGGTTCAGGAACTCGGGGCGGAACATCCGCTTGAGCTCGTCGTCGATCCGGGTCTTCATCTGCTTGTGACGGCGCTCGTTCTCCTCATCCTCGGTGGTGGCGGCGGCCTGGAAGCCGAGGCTCGTCTGGGCCTGGTTGAGGTCCCTCACACCGAGGTTTGAGGTCATGATGATGATCGAGTTGGCGAAGTTCACGACCTTCCCCTTGGCGTCCGACAGCCGGCCGTCCTCGAGGATCTGGAGGAGCATGTTGAAGACCTCGGGATGCGCCTTCTCGATCTCGTCGAGGAGGATCACCGAGTAGGGCCGGCGGCGAACCGCCTCGGTCAGCTGACCGCCTTCGTCGTAGCCGACGTAGCCGGGCGGCGAGCCGACCAGCCGCGCCGTCGTGTGGCGCTCCATGAACTCCGACATGTCGAGGCGGATGAGGGCGTCCTCGGTGTCGAAGAGGAACTCGGCCAGGGCGCGCGCCAGCTCGGTCTTGCCGACGCCGGTGGGGCCCAGGAAGATGAATGACCCGATCGGCCGGCGGGGATCCTTGAGGCCCGCTCGCCCGCGACGCACGGCCTGGGAGATCGCGACGATCGCGTCCTCCTGGCCGATGACCCGCTTGTGCAGGTCATCCTCCATCCGAAGGAGCCGTGCCGTCTCCTCCTCGACGAGGCGGGAGACCGGGACGCCGGTCCAAGCAGCCACGATGTGGGCGATATCTTCCTCCCCCACCTCGGGCACGATCTCACCGAGCTTGTCGCGCCAGGCGCTCTCCTCGGCGGCGTACTTGTCCTTTTGCTTCTTTTCCTGGTCGCGGAAGTTCGCCGCGGTCTCGTAGTCCTGCTTGGCGATCGCGTCCTCCTTCTGAGCCTGGAGCAGCTTGATCTCCTTCTGCATCTCCTTCAGCTCCGGCGGCGTCGTCGTCAGCCTCATCCGGACCCGCGCCGACGCCTCGTCGATGAGGTCGATCGCCTTGTCGGGAAGGGCCCGGTCGGAGACGTAGCGGTCGCTCATCACGGCGGCCGCGCGTACGGCCAGGTCGGTGATGGTGACCCGGTGGTGCTTCTCGTACAGCGACTTGATCCCGTGCAGGATGTCGATCGTCTCGGCCAGGCTCGGCTGGTCGACGAAGACCGGCTGGAAGCGCCGCTCGAGCGCGGCGTCCTTCTCGATGTACTTGCGGTACTCGTTCAGCGTCGTCGCCCCGATGCACTGGATCTCGCCTCGAGCGAGGGCCGGCTTCAGGATGTTGGCAGCGTCGATCGCGCCTTCCGCGGCACCCGCCCCGACAAGGGTGTGGAGCTCGTCGATGAAGAGCACGACCTCCCGCGTGGAGCGGATCTCGTCGAGGATCTTCTTCAGCCGCTCCTCGAACTCGCCGCGGTACTTGGTGCCGGCGACGAGGGCTCCCATGTCGAGCGTCAGAACGCGCTTGTTGAGCAGCGACTCCGGCACGTTACCGAGCGTGATCTGCTGGGCGAGGCCCTCCGCGATCGCCGTCTTGCCGACGCCCGGCTCGCCGATCAGCGCCGGGTTGTTCTTGGTCCGCCGGCTGAGGATCTGGATGACCCGCTCGATCTCGTTCTCCCGGCCGATGACGGGGTCGAGGCTGTTTTTGCGCGCCATCTCGGTGAGGTCACGTCCGAACTGATCGAGGAGGGGCGTCTTGCTGGGCCGCTTGGGGGCCGGTTCGGCCTCCTCGGTCGCGGAGTCGTGAAGGAGCCGCTCGATCTCGGCGCGCACCTTCTCGAGGTTGGCGCCGAGGTCCTCGAGGACGTGGGCGGCGATGCCCTCGCCTTCGATCAGCAGACCGAGCAGGAGATGCTCGGTGCCGACGTAGTTGTGCCCCATCCGGCGGGCTTCCTCGAAGGAGATCTCGATGACCTTCTTGACCCGACTGGTGGGAATGATCTGCTGGATGATGATCCGCTCGTTGCGGCCGAGCACGGACTCGATCGTCTGGCGGACCTTGCCGATCTCCACGCCCAGGTTGCCGAGAACCTTGGCGGCGAGTCCCTCACCCTCTCTCAGCAGGCCGAGGAGAAGATGTTCCGTCCCGATGTAGCTGTGATGGGACCTCTCGGCCTCTTCCTGGGCAAGCGTCAGTACCTTCTTCGCTCGCTCTGTGAACCTCTCGAACGGATACAAAGTCTTCTATCTCCTTTGACCTTGGGCTGTCGCGCGGGGGTGGGACCAGCACCTCTTCCTGTGAGATACGGGAGCCCCTTCCAGAAGAGCCCTCCCGCCTAACTATAACCCTGGGGGTTTCCGGTCCCATTCCGGATCCGAATCGGCTCGGAGGGGCTCTTGCCGCTTCCTTGCCGAACTAGTTCATACCCATTTCCGGCCACCCTAAAAGGGGCGTCTCCGAAACATCCCCTTCGATAAAGAACAACCCCGCCCGTTGGGGGGCGGGGTTGCGGTGTCACGAGGACGGTCGGGTTGCTGCCTACTCGTCCTCTTCGTCGTAGTCGGTGTCCTTTCGCTCCCGGCTGACGTAGCCCGCCGGCGGGTTGGTCAGCTGCTTCAGGCTGAGGGAGATCCGGCGCCGGGCGGTGTCCACCCCGATGACCTTCACCTGCACGTCGTCGCCGACCTTGAGCACGTCCTCGGTCTTGTCGACATGGTCCCAGGAAAGCTCCGAGATGTGGAGCAGGCCCTCGATCCCCGGCACGATCTGGAGGAACGCTCCGTACTTCTTGGTCTTGGTCACCGTCCCGCTGACGATCGACCCGGCAGGGAGCGAGGCCACGACCTGCTCCCACGGATCCTGCTGGAGCTGGCGAAGGGAGAGCGAGATCCTGCTCTGGTCGGCATCCAGCTTGATGACCTTGACCGACACCTCGTCCCCCACCTGGAGGACGTCGGAAACCTTCGAGACACGGTCCCAGGAGAGCTCCGAGATGTGGATCAGGCCGTCGGCGCCGCCGATGTCGACAAAGGCGCCGTAGGTCGTAAGCCCGGACACGGTGCCCTTCACGGTGTCGCCGACACCGAGACGGCCGAACAGGTCGTCGCGCCGGCGGGCGCGATCCTCGTCCTCGGCCGCCTTCTGGCTGACGATGAGGCGGTTGCGCTTGCGGTTGACCTCGAGGATCTTCACCGGGATCTTCTGGCCGACCAGCTGCTCGAGGTTGCCCGAATAGGCCCTGGCGACCTGGGAAGAAGGCAGAAAGCCGCGCAGTCCGAGGACGTTCACGATCAGCCCGCCCTTGTTCTGCTCGCGGACCTCGGCCTCCATGACCTCGCCCGCCGTCTGCTTGTCGGCGGCGGTCAGCCAGGTGGTCTCCGCACGCGCGCGCCGCAGGCTGAGGACGACGTTGCCTTCCTCGTTCTCCGACTGGAGCACGTAGACCTTGATCTGGTCGCCGGGCTCGAGGTCGATGGAATCGGCCTCGCCGCGGAAGCCGAGCTCCTTGTTGGAGATGACGCCCTCCGCCTTGGCACCGACGTCGACCAGGACCTCGTCCGGGTCGACCCGGACAACGACTCCGTCGACGATGTCGCCGTGGTTGAGAGTCCGGAATGCCTCCTCCTCGAACTGGAGGTAGTCATCCATCGTCAGCATGGGAGAGGACTCGTGCTCCTCACCCACGGCCGAGGTCTCCTTTTCCTCGGTCAAAAGCGCGCCTGTCTCTTTCGTCAAGAGAAACCCCCTAAAAAGTATTGGTGTGGTCTTGGTCGTCAGAAAGTTGCCGCCGCCAAAACGAAAGCCCATTCTACCCCCAACGGGGGCAGTCAGAGCCGGTCGCCAAGGAGTTGGTTGTCGATCAGCCGGGTGCTGCCGACCGCGGCCGCGAGAACGGCCAGCCGTCCCGGGGCTCGGAAGTCGTCCGGGTCGACGAGCTCGGCGTAGTCCGGCCGGACCAGCGGCTCGGTTGCGAGCTCGCCCTGGATCAGCTCCCGGAGCGCCGCCAGGTCGCGCTCGCCGCCGAGGTAGGCGTCGTTGGCTAGGCGGAGCGCCCGGGATAGGACGAGCGCGGCCTGCCGGGACGCGGGGTCCAGGTAGGCGTTGCGCGAGCTCAGCGCAAGACCGTCGGGTTCGCGGACGATCGGGCAGACCCGAACGCTGATCCCGGTGCCGAGGTCGGCCGCCAGGCGCGAGATCAGGGCGGCCTGCTGGGCGTCCTTCTGGCCGAAGTAGGCGCGATCCGGACGGGTGGCCCAGAACAGCTTCGTGACGACGGTGGCAACGCCCTCGAAGTGGCCCGGGCGATGAGCCCCCTCGAGCACCTCGTCGAGCCCGGCGACGCGGACCCGGGTCGTCGCCCCGGGTGGATACATCTCCCCGACCGTGGGCGCGAAAACAATGTCGACGCCGAGACCGGCGAGGGCGCGCCGGTCGTCCTCGAGGTTGCGCGGGTACCGCTCGAAATCCTCGCCCGGCCCGAACTGGAGGGGGTTGACGAAGATGCTGACGACGGTCCTGTCGTTCTCACCGAGCGACGCCGCCACCAGGCTCAGGTGACCGGCGTGGAGAGCGCCCATCGTCGGCACCAGCCCGACCGACTGGCCGGCCCGCCGCCAGCCGGCCACCATGTCGCGGAGCAGGGCGGCCGTGGCCACCACGAGCGGTTGTCGGCTAGTAGTGGTGTGGCCGGTAATAGGGTCGACCCAATGGCCGCAGGCGACCCGCAAGGTCGCCGGTCAGGGCGACGAGGTCGTGCGAAGGGGTGGCACTGGGACTTGGATAGGGGGCCCCGGCCGAAGGCTGGGGAATGCGGACGCAGCCGTAGCTGCGTGACGACGACGGGCCGGGCCCCCTGAGCCCGACGTCGGCGCTCTGAGCGGATCCGTTGTCGACACTATTGCCAGTCACACCACTATCCGCCGTACCTGATCTCCTCCCCGACAACCGACAGCCCTCCCGAATAGCTGTGCTCGGCGTCCGGGAAGGTCCCCGCCTCGACCTCCGCCGCGTAGCGCCGCGCCGCATCGACGATCAGCGGCCCGAGCTGCGCGAACTCTTTGACGAAGCGCGGCTTGCGGCCCGTGCTCAGCCCGAGCATGTCGTGGACGACGAGGACCTGGCCGTCGCACTCGACGCCGGCCCCGATCCCGATGGTGGGAATCGCGAGTGCGCGCGTGACCTGGGCCGCCAGGCCGGATGGGATGCCCTCGAGCACGATCGCGAAGGCGCCCGCCGCCTCGAGCTCGCGGGCCTCGCTGAGGATCCGGGCGGCGACCACGGGGTCCTTGCCCTGGACCTTGAAGCCGCCCATCCGGTGCACGCTCTGGGGCGTGAGGCCGAGGTGGCCCATCACCGGGATACCAGCCTCGGTGAGCCGGCGCGTCACCTCGACCGCCATCGGCCCGCCTCCCTCCAGCTTGACGGCGTGCATTCCCGCCTCCTTGAGCAGGCGGCCGGCGTTGCGCAGGGCGTCCTCCACCGAGGCCTGGTAAGAAAGGAATGGGAGGTCGCCCACCAGCAGCGCGTTGGTCGCGCCCCGGGAGACGGCACGGGAAAGGATGACGAGCTCGTCCATCGTCACCGGCAGCGTCGTCGGGTGCCCGAGCATCACCATGCCGGCCGAGTCGCCGACCAGGAGGACGGGGATGGCGGCGGCGTCGAGCAGCTGTGCGGTCGTGTAGTCGTAGGCGGTCAGCATCGCGAACCGTTTCCCCTCAGCCTTGAACCGCTGAAGGTCCAGCACCGTCGTCATTCGGTTTCACCTCCGGGTCGCTGCCGGCTAGCCGGTCAGCGCCTCTCTGATCTGTTCCCCGCTGGCTCTGTCGAGACCCGTCGCGAGCGCCAGCTCAAGGGTTGCTATACCGACAATACGGTAAATCCGCGCCGCATCTTCCAATCCCCGGCGCTCGAGCTCGCCGAGATGGCGCCTGACGGTGGCCGCGTCGCCCCGCCGGATGGGGCCGATGAGCGCTCCGCCAAGCCCTTCCCGCCCCAGGTTGTCGACCACACCGGAAAGGAGCGGGACGAGCGCGCCGAGGGCTTCCTCCTCGGTCCAGCCCAGTGCCTCGAGGACGGAGGCGGCAGTGCCGGCGAGGCCGACGACCAGGTTGGAGCCGAGGACGGCGGCCACGTGGTAGAGGGCGCGCTGCTCGTCGGGCACCCGGCGGGGATGGCCGCCGATGTCACGGGCGAGTCGAAAAAGCCGCTGGGCGAGCTCCTCGTCGGCTGCGTCGACGCCTATCAGAGAGCCCGCGAAGGCCTCCGGGCGGCGAGCTACCGGGAAGGATTGGAAGGGATGGAACGACCCGGTCTGGTGGCCGGCGGCCCGAGCCGCGGCGAGAGCCGCCAGCTCGAGCGAGCCGCTCGTATGCACGATCGCGGTCGCGGCAGGGAGCCGGGCAGCGAGAGCCGCGGCCACCTCCGGCACGGCCGGGTCGGAAACGGCGAGGAAGGCCACCTCGCAATCCGGGAGGGTCGCCGGCGGCTCGCGCCCGGCGACGAGCTCGCAGCGATGGCCTGCCTCCCCGAAGGCTCCGGCCAGCGATCGCCCGAGGCGGCCGCGGCCGACGACCAGGAGGTCGATTGGCGCTCCGGCTAGGAGGCCGTCGAGCTCGACGCGGCGGCCGGCGGCTCCTGCGCGAGCAGGCGGTCGAACTCCGCGGCATCGATCGTCTCGACCGTCTTCAGCTGCTCGGAGATCAGCTCCAGGTGCCCTCGCCGTTCGGTGAGGATCCGCTTGGCGGTCTCGTAACCGTCGCTGACCAGGCCGCGGACCTCCTCGTCGATGAGCGCCGCGATCTCCTCCGAGTAGTTGCGCTGCTCGCCGATGTCACGGCCCAGGAAGACCATCTCCTCCTTGACGCCCATGGCGACGGTGCCCAGCTTGTCGCTCATGCCCCATTGGGTGACCATCTTGCGTGCTGTGTTGGTGACCCGCTGGATGTCGTCCGAGGCTCCCGAGGTGATGTCGCCGAAGATGATCGACTCGGCGGCGCGCCCGCCCATCGTCCCGGCGATCTGGTCGATCAGCTGCGACTTGGAGATCAGGTAGCGATCCTCCTCGGGGAGGCTCATCGTCCAGCCGAGCGCCATGCCGCGGGAGACGATCGAGATCTTGTGGACCGGGTCGCAGTTGGGGAGCGACTTCATGACCAGGGCGTGGCCGACCTCGTGGTAGGCGATGATCGACTTCTCGTGCTCCGAGATGCGGCGGCTCTTCTTCTCGGGGCCCGCGATCACTCGGGCGATCGCCTCCTCGAGCTCGTCCATCCCGATGACCTTCTTGTTGGAGCGTGCCGCGAGGATCGCGGCCTCATTGATCAGGTTGGATAGGTCGGCGCCGCTGAAGCCGGGGGTCTGGCGCGCCAGCACGTCGAGGTCGACGGTGGTGTCGAGGGGCTTGTTGCGGGCGTGGACGTCGAGGATCGCGCGCCGTCCCTTGATGTCCGGCCGGTCCAGCGTGACGTGCCGGTCGAATCGGCCCGGGCGGAGCAGCGCCGGGTCGAGGACGTCGGGGCGGTTGGTCGCCGCGATGACGATGACGTGGGTGTTGGTGTCAAAGCCGTCCATCTCGACGAGCAGCTGGTTGAGGGTCTGCTCGCGCTCGTCGTGGCCGCCGCCGAGGCCGGCGCCGCGCTGGCGCCCGACGGCGTCGATCTCGTCGACGAAGACGATGCAGGGGGAGTTCTTCTTGGCCTGGTCGAAGAGGTCGCGGACACGGCTCGCGCCGACGCCGACGAACATCTCGACAAACTCCGAGCCGGAGATCGAGAAGAAGGGGACGCCCGCCTCACCGGCGACCGCCTTGGAAAGGAGCGTCTTGCCGGTTCCGGGCGGGCCGACCAGCAGGACACCCTTGGGGATGCGCGCCCCGAGAGCCA
>DATCOZ010000225.1:0-3294 GCA_036564345.1 Candidatus Dormiibacterota bacterium
CGCTAAAGCCCTCTCACCCCCGCCCGCCCGAGCGTGGAATCAACCATCTAGTTGCGGAGCCGCGAATCGCCGTACGCCGAGACGGCATCGCCAGCGCGATTCTCGCGGTCGCCGACGAGCTGGGCGCGGACGCCATCGTCCTCGGGACCCGAGGCCTCACCGGGATCCGGTCGATGCTGCTCGGGAGCGTGTCGCACGCCGTCCTACAACACGCCGACCGCTCCGTGATCGTCGTCCCCTCCCCTGCCATCGTCGACGAGCGACGCGAGTGGATTCACCGCAGGGACGCCGCGAACAGCCCGTCCTGACCGCCCATGCTCACACTCCGTAGGGCGCATTTATTCGGTCTGGGTACGGTTGCACCTCAGCCGGTGGATTGGCACCGGTCGGTGGCGCCACACAGACGGGGACCTCAGCAGACGGAGGGCCTCACGACGAAACTCCTCTGAATACGGCGGCTGTTTCGGCATCGACAGACATCCTCCAAGCAGAGCCAAACGACCCAGCCCTCAGCTGTCCACCAAACCGGGGGAACTCCAGGTGCTGATCCAGGTCGGTTTCGCCATCTCGCGCAGTCGAGGAGGAGGAGGAGGAGGAGGAGGAGGAGCAGGCGACGGTGCGGTTGCTTGAGGCAGAGCGGGTGCATCACGTGCGGCAGGCAAGGGGGCTCGCTGGGTGCGTAACGCTCTCGCCCCCTACCAGATCTCCGGGGCTCGGCCGGGGCTCAGGCGAGCCAGGCGAAGCGCCGCACGAGGTTCGTCTGCGCCCACCAGCGGCCGATTCCGAGTGTGTTCCCGGCACCAACCAGAGCAAGCCCGATCAGGAGCAGCGCGTAGATGATGTGGTCGTCCATGAACACATCGTTCTGGGGCGGCAGGGACGCGCTCCACATCAGCACAACCAACAGAGCACCGGCCGCGCAGGCGAATCGCATGAAGATGCCGAGCAGCAGCCCGGCGGCGATCACGATCAGGCCAACCATGAACAGCCAGTTCACCAACCCCACACCGGCGATGTCGTGGTAGATGCCGGCGAACGGGCCGACGGAGCCGCTTAGGAATCCTTTGGTCGGGTTGCCGCCGCTGATCCAGGCTTTCGCCGATGGAGTCTCGTGGCCAAGTCCGAACATCTTGTCGAGAAACGGCCACAGGAATACCCAGCCCATGCTAAGTCGGGTGAGCGCCCAGAGGTACCGGACCGCCGTCTCACGAGTCAATGAACCGGTCGCAGCGCCCGTTGCCGGCGCTGTGATGATGGGCGCAGTTCTGCCCATCGGTACAGCCGTGGTCCTGCTCCCTATTGAGGGTTTGATCTCTGAGAACTTCTGATTCATCGCTAACTCCTGTTCTGATGTTCCAAGAACCTAACTCCGAATGGCTGGCCATCCATCGGTAAGTCCCCACGGGGGTGATGCGGAGTACTCCGCAACGGTGTGGGTGCGCAAACTCGATCGGGCCCTGCAGAGCGACTCGCTCGCGCGCAGTGGGCCAGCTCGGCGGCTGACATCTCCTTAGAGTCGCGCGGCCTGGCGGTTGATCGTGCTCTGGTCGCCGAGCAGGGCCCTCGTGGCCAGGATCACCTCCCCGGCCGAGACCGACTCCAAGTCGAGCAGCGGCACGTCGAACACCGGCCCGCCCCAGATCTCGCGCAGCTCGGGCGCCTCGACGTCCAGTTCGCTCACGCCGAGCACCTTGAAACCCACCACGCGGCCTCCCGGCGAGTCGTGCAGGTAGCCGAACTGCTCGGTCACGCCGCGCCAGTGGTCCGGCGGCTGGGCGTCATCCACACGTCCGAACTCGAGGCCGATCAGCCAGTCGAACTCGGCGACGTTGTTGATGTAGAGCTTGGGCGGCACCGCCGAATAGTCGAAGCCACGGTAAGAAGCTGACACCGGCGTTCTGCGTACCTGCAACTCTTCTGTCTCATGTCTCAGGACATGGGACGGACTGCTACCCTCGGCCTATGCTCAACGGCCAGGACATCGTGGTCTTGCTGAAGCTCGCCGGCCAGCGCGAAGGCTGGACGGTGCGTTCGCTGGCAGCAGAGCTCGGAATGCCGCGCGCCGGCGTCCACCGCTCGTTGCAGCGGTTGAATGTCGCTGGCCTTTACGACCTCGACCGCCGACGGACGAATCTCAGCCAAGCCGAGGAATTTCTCGTCCACGCTGTCAGGTACCTGTTCCCCCCCGAGCTCAGTGGGGAGACGCGCGGCATTCCCACGGCCTGGGCTGCCCCCCCACTCGAAGCCGAACTCGCCCCCCAGAGCGACTTGCCGCCCGTCTGGCCAGATCCCCAGGGCCTCGAGCGCGGAATCGCCCTCGCGCCTCTCCATCCCGCGGTCCCAGAGCTT
Organism: Candidatus Dormiibacterota bacterium; assembly: GCA_036564345.1. Classification (GTDB taxonomy): domain Bacteria; phylum Chloroflexota; class Dormibacteria; order Dormibacterales; family Dormibacteraceae; genus UBA6019. The sequence continues at coordinate 2,350 of DATCOZ010000225.1, forward strand.
GCCCGGCGAGACGCCGAACTCGCCGAGAGACTGGCGCTGATAGACGCGATCCGCCTTGGGGACGCGCGGATCCGCAAACTCGCAGCCAAGCTCCTCAGCCGCCGACTCGCCCAGGCGTCCACCCTCGCGTGAGCATCGATCTCCTTGAACTCGCGGCCGCTACGCGGGAGCGACCGCGCCGACGGACGAGCTCAGAGGTGCAAGCGCTCCTGGTGAGGAACGTCGAGACGCCTCACGACATCTGGAGGAAGCGAGACGAGGTCGAGCGTTCGGCCCTCGTCATCGCTGATTTCCACGAGCACGCGATCTTCGGACACCTCGACGACAGTGCCAGCGGTACCGACTTCCCATGAGTCGGTGGCGACTCTCAACTCGACAACGTCTAGTAAACGGAGCACTACGGAAACCTCCTGTTCCCAGAGGATGGCACGCGCTCGGGAGTGGGGTCAAATGTCGGTTTCATCCTCGCTTGGGCACCTCGACGTAGGTCGTGAGCAGCCGCGGAGGTTGGTCTTCCGCAACGAGCCACCCTGTAACGACCGTATGGGTCTCGCCGTTGAGACCGTCAATCGGCAGCCGGACCTCGTACTCGAGTCCATGCGGCGACTTCGGACGAATCGCTGTCACCGGAGTCGCAGACAGATGCTCGAGAATTTGGTCGCGGAGGTAGCGCCAATCCTCTTGCGTGATGGCGAGCGCGGACCGGAACACCCTGGCCTTGTGCCTCCCTAGATGGTGATCGGGATTTAGCGCATAGTCTCTGAGCTTCTCTGCGGAGACCTCGGCATCTGATGCCCGAGGGAGAAGCGGACCAGCCATGCCCCGGTTATATGCAGCGATGAGGACGACACCGCACCATGCCGCTGTCAGACCTGGAGGAGTCTCGACGACTGAGCACCAGCATGGGCCTGCGTAACTTCAGACGAAAGAGCGAGCACGAGCTCG
>DATCOZ010000237.1:0-8294 GCA_036564345.1 Candidatus Dormiibacterota bacterium
GCGGACTGCCAGCTCGTCTCCATCTCGACCAGCTCGGTCTCAGCGAAGCGGAAGCCCGCCGCCAGGGCCGCGGCGGCCAGCCGGTCGAGGTCGTCGAGGATCGCGCGCGTCGCCGTCAGCTCGGGCTGCTGCTTGGCTGGACCGAGCCGCTTGTCGAAGGCTGCGCGGAAGGCCACCACCGCCGGATGTGGGTCGGGGCCGTCGGAGGGCGGGACGCTCGCCGCGAAGCGCGCCTTTGGCTTCAGGACCCGGCGCACCTCCCTCAGCCCACGGCCGAGGTTGGGCAGAAAGTGGAGGCCGTGGCCACAGGCGGCGGCGTCGAAGCTGGCGGGAGGGAACTGCAGCCGCTCGACGTCCATGAGCAGGAAGCGGACCGGCAGGCTGCGGCCGCCGGCGGCCTTGCGAGCGATCTCCAGCATGCCGTCGGCAAGATCGACGCCGATCACCTCGCCGACGCCGTTGAGATCCGTCGCCAGCGGTATCGTCAGCGTGCCCGGTCCGCAGCAGAGGTCGAGCACGCGCATGCCGGGGCGGGCCCGAACGTGGTCGAGAACGGCATCCCGGCCGGCCGCCTGGCCCTTTCGCATGGCCTCCTCGAGCCGCTGCCGGTATGCCTCGGCATTGCGGCTGAAAACCCCGGTCAGGTACTCCTTCGACTTCACGGCCAGCCACATCTTAGGCATCGCCTCCGGCGGTGTTTAATCTCCACCCGGTGACTGCCAGGCTCTTGTCGACGGCGCTATGCGCGCTCCTCGCCCTGGTCTCCTGCTCAACCGGCTCGATCACCGGCGGCCTGCCGGCCGGCCCGCTCAAGATCGGGCTCCTGACCTCCCTCACCGGGATCGACCTGCCCCTCGGAGCCGACGTCCGGCTGGGAGCCCAGCTGGCCGTCGACGAGGCCAACGGCGGCGGGGGGATCGCCGGCCACCAGGTCCGGCTGCTGGTTGCCGACGACCGCAGCGAGACCGGCCTGGCCGGACCCGCCTTCAGCGGGCTGGCCACGGCTGGCGCGATCGGCGTCGTCGGACCGCTGGCGGCCGCCGCCGAGCAGGCGATCGCTCCCCTGGCCGCGATCAAACGGCTGCCCGTCCTCTCGACCTCGGGCGCCGACCCGGTCACCCTGAGCGGCGGCCGCCTGGCCGACAACCGGTTCCTGGCGGTCCCCGCCGCCAGCCGAGCGGCGGAGCGGATGCTGGCCTACGCCAAGTCGGCTTCGATCGCCGAGGTGGCCGTCGCCCACCCGACGAGTGACGCCTTCGCCAGCTTCGGCACCGTGACGCTCGTCGCCGAGGCCGCCCGCTACGGCGTCCGGGTCGTGGCCGACCAGCCTTTCGAACCCGCCACGACCGACTTCAAGCCGGTCCTCGACGCGATCCGGGCATCGGGTGCCAAGCTGCTCCTGGCCTGGGGCTCCGGGTCGGCTCCGCCGCTTCTCGAGCGTGCCTGGAAGGACTCCGGGCTGGGCATCCCGATCGTCCTCTCGATCGCCAGCTGCTCGACCGCCTTCCTCCGTGCCGTGAGCGACGCCGGGGAGGGCGCGCTGGTCGAATGCTCCTCATCCGTTCTCGCCGCCGCACTGCCGGCCGGCTCAACCGTGCGCCGGCAGGTCGACCCGATGGCGACGGCCTTCCAGCGCCGCAACGGCTACTACCCGACGCAGGCCGCCTTCGACGGCTACGCCGGAGCGCGCCTGCTGCTGCGGTCGATCGGCGATGCCGGCAGCAGCGACCCCTCCCGCGTCAACGCGGCGCTGTCCCGGCTCGAGCTGGCGACCGCGTCGGGGACGTTCAAGTTCAGCTCAAGGGATCACCTCGGCCTGCCCTCAGGCTGGCTGGCGATCGCGACCGTCAAGGACGGCAAGCTGGCCCTGGCGGGCTAGGCCTGCCACTTCTCCTCGAGCCAGGCTGCGATCTCAGCCACCCTGGCGTCATCGCCGAAGTGGCCGATCACCTGGATGCCGACCGGAAGCCCCTTGCTGGGAGCGGGCAGCGTCACGATCGGCTGGCCGGTGACGTTGAACGGCCGTGTGAAGCGGGTCAGCAGGGGCCTGACCCCGTCCGACTCCTCGATCACGGGCGCCACCCGCGGCGTGGCCGGCACCAGGATCGCGTCCAGACCCGCCATCGCATCGGCAACCTCGTCGGAAAGCCGCTCTCGATCCTCGATCGCCTGCAGGTAGTCGGTCGCGAGGACCTCGAGACCCCGCTGCAGGTTGCCCAGCACGTCCTTGCCGAACTTGTCCGGGTGAGCCGCGACGCGCTCGCGGTGGAGCTGGGCGGCCTCCCCGTTGAGGATCGCGATGCCCGGTTTGCCGAGCTCGGCGAGGCCCGGGAACTCGATCTCCTCGAGACCGGCGGTCACCTGCTTCCAGGCGGCGCGCGTCTCATCGTCGAGGTCGTCGAACCAGCCCCGCGGGACGGCGAGCTTATAGCCGCCGCTGACCTGGCCGGGAACGATCCCCCCGAGGCCCGACATCATCTCCACGGCGCGGGCCGCCGAGCGCACGTCCGGGGCCAGCGAGCCCATCGTGTCGAGCGAACGGCTGAGGGGGAAGACGCCTTCGGTGCTGATCATGCCGAGGGTCGGCTTGAACGAGACGCAGCCGCAGAGGCCGGCCGGGATCCGGATCGAGCCGCCGGTGTCGGATCCGACCGCCCAGTCGCACATGCCGGCCGCGACGGCGATCGCCGAGCCTCCCGACGAGCCTCCCGGTATACGGGTGGGATCGCGTGGATTGCGGGCGGTGCCGTGGTGAGGGTTGTTGCTGGTGATCCCGAACGCCCACTCGTGCAGGTTCGTCTTGCCGACCACCACACAGCCGTAGCGACGGATCTCGCCGATGAGGGGAGCGTCGACCTCAGCCGGCTCGTCCGGGAGCAGCACGCTGCCGGCCGTTGTGACCGTGCCCCGCACGTCGACGAGGTCCTTGACCGCGACGACCGGGCCGTTGCCGGACTCGGTGGTGAGGGAGATGAAGGCGTTGAGGTCACGCCTCTCCTCGATCCGGCGGCGGGCATCCTCCAGCTTCACGGGGCTAGGTTATCCTTTGGCGGCTTTGCTCAATGTCGAGGCCCACTGGTGGAAGGTCGAGATCTTCACCGTCTACCAGTTGATCTCCGCCGAGATGCAGGTCCGCGGCCGGGTCCAGCACGCTCTCAACGACCCCGAGCCCTACGCCGTCCTCCACAACGTCGAGACGACGCCGCTCCTGACGGGCGCGCCGCGACTCCAGTCGATCGCTGAGGGATACGCCAGCAAGCTCAATTTCGGCGTCGTCCGCACGGTCGATGCCGAGCCGGCGGCTCCCGACCAGGCGATCGAGCAGACCAGGCGCTTCATCTACTTCCAGGGGACGAACTTCACTCTCAAAGGTTCCGTGGAATTCCCCGTGGCGGCCGATCCCAAGCTGCACCGGGAGATGCTGTTCAAGGCCAAGTTCTTCCCCGTCGTGGACGGGACCCTGACGATCGTCGGCGCGGAGATGACCCCGCTCCACTGGGCCCGCTGCTTCGTCAACCGTGACCTCATGGTCGCCATCTACCTAGGCTGATTTGCAAGGGGGGGGCAGGCCCCCCTTCCGGCGCCCCCCGCGGCGCCGCGTCGTGGTGTCGGGGAAAGCAACTCAAACGGCCGGGGTGAACCCGGCCTGCGCGCTGCGCCTTGACGGTGCAAAGGCCCCTCCCGGACCCGGGAGGCGGTCAGGCAGGTGTGCGGTTGAAGAGGGCCTTGAAGCGGGCCACAAAGACGCTCCAGAGCAGGCCGAGTGCGTTGACCGGCTTCGCCGCCTGCGGCTGGGCCATCGGTTGAGCCTGCGCCGGCGAAGGCGTCGGTGGAGCCGGGCTTGACGGACCCGTCGCGGCCTCCGCCGCAGCCGCTTCAGCGGGTGCGGCCGGCGGCTGCTCCGCCGTTTCGAGCTGGGATTTGATGCAGGCGGCCATCTGAGCCACCAGGGACTTGGACACGTCCTCCATCAGGCCCCGGCCGAACTGGGCGACCCGCCCGGCGACCGTGAAGTCGGTGCTGACCGTCACCTTCGAGCCGGTGCCCGACTCCTCGACCTTCATGGCGGCCTTGGCGCGGGCGTTGCCGGGACCCGTCGTCTCGCGCCCCTCGCCTTCCAGGGTCGCCGTGCGGGAGGCTTCGTCGCGGTCGGTTATCCGGGCGGTGCCGGCGTAGGCGACGGTGACCGGTCCGACCTTGATCTTGACCTTGCCTTTGAAGGTGTTCGGGTCCACCACCTCGGACAGCTCTGCGCCGGGAACGCAGCCGACAACCCGGTTGACGTCGAGCAGGAAGGCGAAGACACGATCGGGCGGCGCGCCCACCTCAAACGAATTCTCGATCTGCAATCTAGGAAGCCTCCTTGAGCCTGACTATAATCAACCCGCGTTTGGCCGGGCGCTGGGTCCGGCATTTTGCCTGGTGCGGAACGCGTCGTTAGCGGACCGGTTTTCTGTCGTTCTCCAACCGCCACCTCGGAGGAGCCTATGAAACGAAAGGTCGCGTTGACGGTCAACGGCTCGCGCCGTGAAGACGAGGTGGAGCCGCGCCTGCTCCTCGTCCACTACCTGCGCGACGTTGCCGGCTTAACTGGAACCCATATCGGCTGCGACACCTCCCAGTGTGGTGCCTGCACCGTGCTGGTCGACGGCAAGGCCGTCAAGTCGTGCACCCTGTTCGCCGTCCAGGCGCAGGATGCGGACGTCCAGACCATCGAGGGCCTGGCCGACGGCGACAAGCTGCACCCGCTGCAGCAGGCTTTCTGGGATAACCACGGCCTGCAGTGCGGCTACTGCACGCCCGGCTTCATCATGGCCGGGGTCTACCTCCTGTCGGAGAACCCGAACCCGACCGACGACGAGATCCGCAAGGGCCTCGAGGGCAATCTCTGCCGCTGCACGGGCTACGTCAACATCATCAAGTCGGTCAAGGATGCGGCCCAGAAGATGGGCGCGACGAAGAGTGCCGGCACACCGGTGACCGCGGGAGGCGCCTAGACATGGCCGTCACCCAGATGATCGGCGCCAAGATCCACCGCCGCGAGGATCCCCGTCTCGTCTCCGGCCACGGCAACTACGTCGATGACTTCAACCGGCCGGGACAGGTTTACGCGAGCTTCATCCGCAGTCCCTACGCCCACGCCAAGATCACCTCCATCGACCTGACCGAGGCCACCGCCGCCAAGGGCGTCCTCGCCGTCTACACGGCCAAGGACTTCCAGGGCCAGATCGCCGGAACCCATCCCACGGTCGCCGGCTTCGCGGCGGAGAAGAAGACGGTCCCCGAGCGCTTCCCGATCGCCTCCGGTGAGGTCACCTACCAGGGCGAGATCATCGCGGTGGTCGTGGCCGACTCCAGCTACGGCGCCGACGACGCGGCCAACCTCGTCAACGTCGAGTACGAGGTGCTGCCGGCGGTCATGGACCTCGACAAGGCGTTGAAGGCCGACAGCCCGAAGGCGCACACCGACCTCGCCGACAACCTCGGCTGGGACATCACGATGGTTCCCTGGGAGGCGACGGAGGCCGGCTTCAGCTCGGCGGAGGTCGTCGTCAAGGAGCGCATCCACCAGCAGCGCCTGGCCCCCACCTCGATGGAGACGCGGGGCATCCTGGCCGACTACGACGCGTTCGACAAGAAGCTCACGATCTGGATGTCGAGCCAGAACCCCCACTTCATCCGCCTCTTCGTGGGCGGCGCGATGGGCCTTCCCGAGAGCTCGGTGCGAGTCATCTCGCCGGATGTGGGCGGCGGCTTCGGCAGCAAGATCAGCCCCTACCCGGAGGACTACCTCATCCCCGCCACATCGCGGCTGCTGGGCCGGCCCGTGAAGTGGAGCGAGAGCCGGACCGAGAGCATCCAGAACGTCACTCACGGCCGCGGCCAGATCTTCGACGTCGAGGTGGCGGCCAAGCGGGACGGCACTCTCCTCGGAATGCGAGTTACCCAGTTCCTCGACCTTGGCGCATACCACGGTACCTTCGGCGCTTTCCAGGCCTGCGCCTGCGTGATGGCGGGCGGCGCCTACAAATGGCCGATGATCTCGGCCCGGACCGTCGGCGTGCTGACCAACAGGGTTCCGACCGACCCCTATCGGGGCGCCGGCCGGCCGGAGGCGACGCACCTCTGCGAGCGGATGATGGACCGCCTCGCCCTCGAGATCGGGATGGATTCGGCAGAGCTGCGCCGTAAGAACTTCATCCAGGCGAGCGAGTTCCCGTTCACCCAGAACTTCGGCCTCGTGGTCGACTCCGGCGACTATGAGAAGTCACTTGCCAAGGCGATGGACATCGTCGGCTATGACGCGCTCCGCAAGCGCCAGGCCGACCTTCGAAAGGAGGGCCGGTACATCGGCATCGGCCTCTCGACCTGGATCGAGCTCTGTGGCTTCGGCCCGAGCGGGCTCGCCGCGGCCACGGCGGGCTTCGCGCTGGTCGAGTCGGCCCAGGTGAAGATCCATCCGACCGGGTCGGTGGCGGTCTACACGGGAACCCATTCCCACGGCCAGGGGCACGAGACGACCTTCGCTCAGATCGTCGCCGACACTCTTGGCGTGCCCTACGAGCAGATCCAGATCCGGCATGGCGACACCAATGAGGGCCCCGGCTTCGGCTTTGGGACCTACGGCAGCCGGAGCCTCGCGGTCGGCGGCATGGCGGTTCGCATGGCCTCCTTGAAGGTCGTCGACAAGGCGAAGAAGCTCGCCGCCCACATGCTCGAGGCGGCCGAGGAAGACGTCGTCTTCGACCAGGGCAAGTTCCATGTCAAGGGCAGCCCGGAAAACGGCAAGGCCATGGGCGAGGTCGCCTTCGCCTCCTTCGGCGGAGGTCTCCCCGAAGGGATGGAGCAGGGCCTCGAGGCGGTCGCCTACTTCGACCCGCCAAACCTCGTCTGGCCCTTCGGCGCGCATATCGCGGTGGTCGAGGTCGACCCCGACACCGGCGGCGTCAACTTCGAGCAGTACGTCGCGGTCGACGACTGCGGCAACGTCATCAACCCGATGATCGTCGAGGGGCAGCTGCATGGCGGCATCGTCCAGGGCATCGCGCAGGCCCTCTTCGAGGACGTCGCCTACGACCCCGAGTCCGGCCAGCTGCGAACGGGCACTCTGCTCGACTACAGCATCCCCACGGCAAACGAGATCCCGGTCCTGAAGCTCGACAGCACCGTAACTCCGACGACGGTCAACGAGCTCGGCGTGAAGGGGATCGGCGAGGCCGGCACCATCGCCTCCAGCGGGGCCGTCATCAACGCGATCACCGACGCGCTCACCCCGCTCGGCATCAAGCACGTCGACATGCCGGCCAGCCCGGACCGGTTGTGGAAGCAGATCCAGGACGCGAAGGCGAAGTCCTCGTCGTCCGCCAATGGAGGGGGAGCGCAGGCATGATCCCAGCCGCTTTCGAGTACGAGAGGGCGACCTCCGTCCAGCAGGCGAGCGAGCTGCTCGGCAAGTACGGCGAGGACGCCAAGGTCCTCGCCGGAGGCCACAGCCTCATCCCGCTGATGCGGCTGCGCCTGTCTCAGCCGTCGGCGCTCGTCGACATCAACGGCATCAAGGAGCTCAACTACATCAACGTCGACGGCGGCAAGCTGCGGATCGGCGCGCTGGTCCGCCACGTTCAGATCCATAACAGCGACGTCATCCGGAAGAACCTGCCGATCCTGGCTGAGGTCGCCGACGAGGTCGGCGACAACCAGGTCCGCAACATGGGCACCATCGGCGGTGTCATCGCCCACGCCGACGCGGCCGGCGACTACCCGACCCTCGCCCTGATGCTCGATGCGGAGATCGTCACCAACAAGCGCCGGCACGCGGCGAAGGATTTCTTCAAGGACATCTTCACGACGCCGCTCGAGCACGATGAGCTCGTCTGTGAGGTCGTCTTCCCGATCGCCAACGGGGCCCACAAGTACATCAAGTTCCGGCGCCGCCTTTTCGACTGGGCGATCGTCGGCGCCGCCGCCCAGAAGGTCGACGACGGTTGGCGAATCGGCCTTACCAACGTCGGCCCGACGCCGGTCCGGGCGACGGCGGTGGAGCAGGCGCTGGCATCCGGCGCAAGCCCGGCGGACGCCGCCGAGCACGCCTCCGACGGGCTCAACCCCTCGGCCGACCTGAGGGCGAGCGCCGACTACAAGAAGCACCTGGCGCGCGTGCTTACGCGCCGCGCCATCGAGCAGGCCTCGAACTAGACGAGAACAGGCGGGCGACTCGAGGGCGGCCGGGACGAACCGGCCGCCCTCTTTTTCGTGGCCCTATCCTTTCGGCGGATGGCCGCCGTATTGATCAC
>DATCOZ010000256.1:0-12651 GCA_036564345.1 Candidatus Dormiibacterota bacterium
GTGGCGGGCGGCTGGGTCCGCGGACGACCGGCGTCATGCCTTCGCCCGCCGCGGCCAGGACGGTCGGAACCATGGTCACCAGCAGCACGACGGCGATCGCCGCGTAGGTGAGCAGCGGCATCCCGAGCGCGGACAGGGCGAGGAAGCTGAGGAGCCCGCTGACATAACCGAGCTGGACCATCGCCCCGAGAACACCGCTCTGCTTCCCGAACTCGGCGGGGGGGACGACGTCGGGGACGATGCCGTTGAAGGCCGCCCCGGCGGCGTTGTTGAAGATCTGGACGACGAGGTAGGCCAGGATCAGGAAGGTGAAGGTGGGCGCGACCATCAGCAGAAGCAGGCCGGCGGCGTTGACGACCGTCCCGACGACCATGATCGGGCGGCGCCGCCCCCAGCGAGTAGTCAGCCCGTCGGACCAGTGGCCGACGAACGGAGGCAGGACCATGGCGAAGAAGGAGCCGAGCCCGAGGACGATGCCGAGGTCGGTCCCCTGCTCGGCCTTGGGCACCATGTGGCTGACCTGATAAGGGAGGAGGACGGCGAGGATCACTCCCCAGTGAAAGTTGCCGCCGAACCAGAACGCCGCCAGCGCTATGTGCCGGCCCAGGCTGAACCCGCCGTGCGGTCGTTCGACTGCCGCGGTAGCCACGCTTGGCGCAGGTTAAGGCTCTATCCGCGCCCCGTCAAAGGGGGTACCCTTTAGCCGCCAAATGAACCTGTCGCTCAGCCACGTCCGGACGATCCTCGCCGAGGTGCCGATGCACGCCAAGCTGGCCTACTGCCTGCTTCGCGACGATCGGGTTCCGATGGCCCCCAAGGCGGCCGTTCTCGGAGCTCTCGGCCTCATCGTCAGCCCCATCGACCTCCCGGCCTGGATCCCGGTCATCGGCGAGCTCGACATGCTCGCGCTCGGGATCCTGGCGGTCAAGACGTTCGTCGACGCCTGCCCGGAGGAGGTCGTCGCCGACAACCGGGCGGCCATCCGCGCCCGGACCTCGGCCTGGGACCGCGATCGCACCGCCGGCGCTGGGATGGCGCGCGAAAGCCTCGATCGGCTGGTTCAGAATTGGCGTTCGCGCCTGCCCAAGGCGGGTTAGTTGCTTCAGATGCGGATTCGGGCGTGAGGCTCGGGGAGGTTCGGTTCACTTGCGCGTGATGCTCACCAAGGACGTCAAGGATGTCGGCCACGCCGGCGAGGTCAAGGAGGTCGCCGACGGCTACGGCCGCAACTTCCTGATCCCCCGCAAGATGGCCGTCCTCGCCGGCAAGGGCGTGGAGGCGGAGGCCGCGCGGCTGCGCACAGCGGCCGCCAAGCGCGAGTCGAAGGACCGCGAGGAGGCCCAGTCCCTGGCCGACGAGATCGGCAACAAGACGGTGGTCGTGCGCCTCAAGGTGGGGGAGGAGGGCAAGGCCTTCGGCTCGATCACCAACTCGGACATCGCCGAGGCGCTCCGGGCCCAGCACCAGGTCGAGGTCGACCGCCATCGCATCGACCTGAAGGAGCCGATCAAGACCCTCGGCGAGCACCAGGTCACCCTGCGCCTGCACAAGGATGTCGACTCGACGATCAACCTGATCGTCACCCAGGATCGCTGACCTGGCCTGGCGCTAGTGGCGGGGCACTAGTGGCGCAGGCGCCGCCGATCGACGGCCGGGCCCCCGGGCGCGTACCTCCGCACGACCTCGAGGCCGAGCAGTCCGTGCTCGGGGCCATGCTCCTCGACGAGCTTGCGATCATCAAGGTTTCCGAGTTCCTCCGGCCGGCCGACTTCTACCGCAAGAACCACGAGGACGTGTTCCGCGCCGCCCTGGAGCTGCTCTCGATGGGCGAGCCCATCGACATCGTCACGGTTGGCGCCGAGCTGGAGAAGATGGGCGTGCTGGAGAGGATCGGCGGCCGCTCCTACCTGGCCCAGCTCGAGCAGGCGGTGCCGACCGCGGCCAACATCGAGTTCTACGGCAGGATCGTCAAGGAGAAGGCGACCAAGCGCTCGTTGATCTCGGCCGGCGGCGACATCGCGGGACTCGGCTACGACGAGGCGATCGACGCGCCGGACGCCCTGAACCGTGCCCAGAAGGTCGTCTTCGACATTTCCGAGGACCGCCTCCAGACCGACTTCGAGAAGCTCTTCGGACTCCTCCGCACGACCATGGAGCGGGTCGACGCGCTCCAGAACAACGTGTCGGGGACGGTCGGCGTTGCGTCCGGCTTCTTCGACCTGGACGCCAAGACGAACGGCTTCAAGGACAACGAGCTGATCATCATCGCGGGGAGACCTTCGATGGGAAAGTGCATCTCGAGCACAACCCTGCTTGACGACCCCCTCACTGGCGAAAGAGTGACGGTGGAAGAATGGGTTCGGCAGCGGCGCCCCCTGGCCTGGGGCATATCGAACGAGGGCCGGCTACGCCCAGCCTCGGTATCGGATTGGGTCGACAGCGGCATCAAGCCCGTGTACAAGGTCACAACGAAGACCGGCCGCTCAGTCGAGGTCACCGGACACCACCCCTTCGTGACCGGCGCCGGCTGGCAGCCGCTGCACGACTTGACGATCGGCGAGTCAATCGGAGTGCCTCGGGCCGTACCCAGCTTCGGGTCGGAACGACCCGATCCAGGTCTGGTCCGTCTGATGGCCTACTACATCGCGGAGGGTGGTTTGACTCACAGCACGCCCGCCTTCACGAACGTAGATCCTGAGCTCATCGATGATTTCCGCGAGATCATCTCGTCCCGGTTTCCAGAGCTGCGAATCCGCCAGCGGAAGATCACCTACTTCGCCAGCACCGGGATGGCGGGCGGGAGGAGCAATCCGATCACGACTTGGCTCCGTCAGCTCGGTCTGTGGGGCAAGCACGCGGATGCGAAGGCATTTCCCAGCCAGGTGTGGCGCTGGAACAGGAGAAGCCTGGCTGAGTTCCTCAGCACTCTCTTCGCCTGCGACGGAACGATCTACAACATGGCCGGCTTCCCGCGAATCGAGTTCACGGTCGCCTCGAAGCAGCTCGCTGAAGACGTTCATCACGCTCTGACGCGCTTCGGGATCGTAGCCAAGCTCTGGCGTAAGACCGAGCGTTCCTGGCGTGTTGAGATCACGGAGCCTCAGTCCGTTTGGCGCTACCAGCTGGAGATCGGCTGGAAGGGCGAGAAGGGTTGGCGCTTTGCCGTGCCGGGCGAGGAGCCGACACGTCGAAGCAACCTCGGGCATATCCCGACGGCGGTATGGGGCGAGGTCAAATCAGCTGCGGCGGCGCGCTCGATGACCCTGATGCAGGTGATCAGGGCAAGTGGCGAGCGCGGTTCAGAGGTGCGTGGATACAACCCACACGTTCGTCGCGGATTGCCGCGCACTCGTCTAGAGGCATATGCGACGGTGCTTGAGTCGCCGCGGCTCAAGTTCCTGGCGAGCCCTGACATCTACTGGGACCCGATCGTTTCGATCGAGCCGATGGGCGAAAAGCAGGTCTATGACCTCAGCGTTCCTGATGGAGCCAACTTCGTCGCCCAGGACGTGTACGTCCACAACACCTCACTTGCCCTGAACATCGCCCTCGAGGCGGCGACCCGGGAGAAGGTCAGCGTCGCCATCTTCTCGCTCGAGATGTCGAAGGACCAGCTGGCCGAGCGCCTGCTCTGCGAGTTCGCCCGCGTCGACGCCCAGCGGCTCCACCGGGGCCTGCTCGGCGAGGCCGAGCACGAGCGGCTGGCGCAGGCTCTCGGTCCACTTGGGGAGGCGCCGATCTTCATCGACGACTCGCCGATGCTCGACGAGCTGATGCTGCTGACCAAGGCCCGCCGGATCAAGCTCCAGGAGAACGTCGGGATGGTGATCGTCGATTACCTCCAGCTGATGCACAGCCGGCGCGGGTCGAGCGACGACAACCGGGTCCAGGAGGTCTCCCAGATCTCGCGCTCCATGAAGGCGCTCGCGCGCGAGCTGAAGGTGCCGGTGCTCGCCCTCTCCCAGCTCAGCCGAGGACCGGAGCAACGGACCGACAAGCGTCCGATGCTCTCGGATCTACGCGAGAGTGGCTCGATCGAACAAGACGCGGACGTCGTGATCTTCCTGTACCGCGAGGGTTACTACAACAAGGCCGACGCGACCGGCATCGCCGAGGTCATCGTGGCCAAGAACCGGAACGGGCCGACCGGTACCGTCAACCTTCGCTTCCGGCCCGAGCTGACGCGCTTCGAGAACCTCGACATGCGGCGCCGCGGCCCCGACGACGGGGGCGGGCCGAGCGGCTCGGACGGCTGACCCGGCGGCATGGTCATCATCGTCGTCGGAGCGCAGTGGGGGGACGAGGGCAAGGGCAAGATCATCGATCTCCTGGCCGAGCGGGCCGACCTGGCCATCCGCAGCCAGGGCGGCAACAACGCCGGACACACCGTCGTCACCGAGCACGGCGAGTTCAAGTTCCAGCTCTTGCCCAGCGGCATCCTCTACCCGAGCTGCACCTGCATCATCGGCAACGGTGTCGTCGTCGACCCGCGTGTCCTCCTCAAGGAGATCGACCAGCTGCGGGAGCGGGGGATCGAGCCCACCAACCTGATCATCAGCGAGCGCGCCCACATGGTCATGAGCTATCACCCGCTTTTCGACCAGCTCGAGGAGGGTGTGCGGGGCGACGACCGGCTGGGAACCACCTGGCGGGGGATCGGTCCGGCCTACAGCGACAAGGTCCGCCGCATCGGCTTCCGGGTCGGCGATCTCCAGAAGGAGGTCTTCCTGAAGAAGAAGCTCGACTTCGTCGTCGGCCAGGTGAAGAACCCGATCCTTCAGAAGCTGTACGGCGAGAAGCCGCTCGACGCCCACGCCCTGCTGGCCGAGTACCTCGGCTACGCCACCCGGCTCGACAGCCACATCAAGGACACCTTCCCGATCATCCAGGACGCCCTCGACCGGGGCGACAACGTCCTCCTCGAGGGCGCCCAGGCGACGATGCTCGACCTCGACTTCGGCACCTATCCCTATGTCACGAGCTCCAACCCGACCGCCGGCGGAGCATTGACCGGCAGCGGCATCGGCCCGACCCGCGTCGACATGACCATCGTCGTCGTCAAGGCCTACACCAGCCGGGTCGGCTACGGACCGTTTCCGACCGAGCTCGACAATGAGCTCGGCGAGCTGGTCCGGGAGCGGGGACGCGAGTACGGGACGGTGACCGGGCGGGCGCGGCGCGTCGGTTGGTTCGACGGCCCGGTCGCCCGCTACTCCACCCGCCTCAATGGCGCGACCAGCGCCGCCCTCATGAAGATCGACGTCCTGAGCGAGCTGGCCACGCTCAAGCTCTGCACCGGCTACCGCTTCCGGGGCGAGGTCCACGACCACCCGATGGCCAATATCAGCCACCTCAAGCACTGCGAGCCGATCTACGAGGAGATGCCCGGCTGGCGGGCCGACATCACCGGCTGCAAGACGTGGCAGGACCTGCCCGGGGAGTGCCGGGATTACATCGACAGAGTGGGGGAGATCTGTGGAGCGCCGGTCGACCTCATCGGGGTTGGCCCCCACCGCGACCAGCTGGTCACGCGGAGACCGATTCCGTTCCAGCGAGCGGACGCCGCCGGCGGAGGCGGAGCAGCCGCCAGGTCGTGAAGCCGACCAGCTCCATCATCAGATAGATGATCTCGATCGTCGCGACCGCGAGGAAGAGCGCCTCGACGTAGAAGTGGGCAGCGCGGAGGCCGACGCCGACGACCCCGGCCGCGGCGGCCATAACAGGGCGCGCCAGCGGCTGCTCGGGCAGCACCCGCCGATCGCAGAGAGCGAAGCCGACGACGAACCACGCCGGCCCGCTGTCGAGCTGGAAGACCGGGTCGTAGCGGAGGGCCGCCGCCATCACGACTCCGGCCGTGAGGAAGGATGTCGCGGCCAGCAGGCTCAGCCGGCGGGCGTACCAGAGCCACGCCATGCCGATCACCACCGCCAGCAAAGAAGTCGCGAAGACGGGCCCCGCGACATTGCCGACATAGAGGGTGATCGGTTCGATGAAGTGGGTCGCGCCACCATAGAACTGCGACCACTGCGCGATCGGCTCCGGGAACATCCGCGAGCTGCCGGGCCGCTGGTAGGCGGCCATCGCGCCACCGGCCGCGAGGTACATGACGGCGTAGGCGACGACGCCGGTGTGGATCCGCGCCCCTGGCCAGTAATGGCTTCGGGCCACCTCCAGGACGGACGCCGTGAGCGCGATCAGCGCCGGCCAGACGGGCGGGCTCAGGGGGCCGCAGAGCGCCACCCCGACCAGCGCGACGAGCACCGGGCTCATCTCCAGCTTGACCCGGAGGAGCCGAGCGCCGAGGTGGACCGCCCCACCGATTCCGATCGCCATCCCGAGGAACTCGAAGGCCGAAAGGCGGAAGAGGATCAGGCCGGCGATGACCGGTGCGGCGAGGGCCAGGGCGGTGACCAGGTCGGGGTGCAGCGAATCCGGTCGGAAGAAGGCTCGGTCGAGGACCCTCGCGAGCTTCCCGAGCACCAAGGAAGTCTAGCCAGGGGCCAACCGCCGGGCTAGAATGGCGTCCGGCACCCTTTGCGTCCCCTCCAACGTCTTCTCACGGTGTCCCTCCTCTGCGCCTGGGCGCTGTCGCTGAGCGCCGTGTCGGCGCTGGCTGCGGTGCCCGCCCGCCCCGACAACGGCTGGGTCCAGTTGGGCGCGCTGCCCGAGAGCCTCGACAGCCCGATCTTCGCGATCGCCGTAAGCCCTCTCGATCCGACGATCGTGCTGGTCGGCACCGGGAGCGGGACGCTCTATCGCTCAACCGACGCCGGCAACACCTGGGCGGCCGTCGGCCACGGCCTCGGCCGGGGCGTCCTGACCATCCAGTACAGCCCGTTCAAGGCCAGCCTGGTCTATGCCGGGACCCGCGGGGCGGGCCTCTGGAAGAGTGCTGACGGCGGCGCCACCTGGGCGAAGCAGGCGGGCATCCCGGCCGGCACCGTGCGCAGCCTAGGCTTCGCCAAGTCGCTGACGCTGGCCGGGGCGGACGGCGGTCTTTTCTCAAGCCGCGACGGCGCCACCTGGGCTCCCTACCTGAGCTTTGCGCCGCTCAACCTGAGCGCGATCGCCGTCGCCGCGGTCAACGATCCGCCCAAGTTCCTCGCCGGCGCCGACGCGAGCAGGGGCGACGAGACACTCCCGCTCTTCGTCAGCCAGGACGGTGGGACCAGCTGGAACAACGTCAAGTCGCTCGGCTCCAGCACGATGGTGGGCGCCGCGGCAGCGGGGGCGCCGAGCGGCGCCAGCCGCCCGGTCGTGGTGGGGACCAACGCCGGCGCCTTCCTCTCCGGCGACGGCGGATCGACCTGGGGGCAGGTTGCCGGCCTGCCCGCGATCGACTTCACCGCGGCGGCCTATGTCGCCAACCACGCCGACCGCTTCTACATCGCGAGCGATGGCGGAGGGACCCAGTCGGGCGGCCTCTGGAGCACCGCTGACTCCGGCCAGTCGTTCCGCTCGCTGGCCTCGCCGATCGGCTCGGTGACGGCGCTCGCCCTCACCGCCGAGGAGGCCCCGACCGTGTACACCGCCACCTTCCGGCCCATCGACCACCTGGTCCTCCTCTGGGCCTTCCGTGACGCCGGTGGCACGCCCACCCCGCCGGCCGGTGGTGTGCCGGCTGCTGTGGGACCGGCCATCGCGCCGGTTGCCGCGCCTGCCACGGGCGCGAGCGGTTTCACACTGGCCCGGCTGGTCACCTCTCCGGAGGCGCCCTATATCGGGCTTGGCGCGCTTGCCGTGCTCGTCCTACTGGCCGCGCTGGTTCTGCAGGTCCGGCGCGGGCGAGAGTAGCTTTCGATCCGGGTCGGGCGGCGCGGCCAGCCGCCACGGATCGAGCCCGGCGCGGTCGAGCATCGCCGCGGCGAGGCGATCGTAGTCGCGGTTGGAGAGGTCGCCGACCGGGTCGCGGCTGGTCTTCATCAGCTGGGTGAAGCTGAGCGTGGCGAGGGCACGGTAGGCGAGCACCGCCTTGGCCTGCTCGATCCGCCCGCTTCCCATCGCGGTCCGCACGAAGGCGAGCGCCGAGCCCATCTCCCGCGCCTCCCGCCAGCGCCAGGGACCGTAGGTGAGGAGCATCCAGAGGATCGGCGGCAGTGCGATGAAAAGGGCGAGGGCGATCGCCAGCGTGGCGATGTCCTGGCGGACCGTCACGCTGAGCTGGATGAGCGGGTCGCCGGTGTGCTTCTCGAGGTTGCTCGCCTGGGTCTGCAGGAAGCTGCTGATCAGGGGGATCCCCTTGGGGACGGCGTTCTTGAATGACTCCAGCCAGTCGTTGAAGGTGCGGCCGGTGTCACGGATGCCGTCGGCGATGACCTGGAGGCCCTGCACGGTCTGGTAGGTCAGCCAGCCGGCAACGCCCCAAAAGGTGATCCAGAGGAGGGCGAGCAGGTCCTGCAGGAAGCGGCGCAGCGCCGGCAGCCGCCGGTCGGGATAGAACTTGAGCATCGGGGCCTCGATCAGCTCAGTGTAAGAGCAGCCTCCCAGGCCGGCTTGTGGCGTGCACGGTTAAACTCCCCGGGATGCCATCAGCGCGCCATCGACTCAGGGAGTTAGGCATCGAGCTGCCGGCGGCGCCTCCCGCCATGGCCGCCTACGTTCCGACGCGCGTCGTGCCGATCGGCGGTGGCCGCTCGCTGGTCTTCGTCGCCGGCCAGGTCCCGGTCGTCGACGGCGAGGTCCGCCACGTCGGCAGGGTTCCCGACCAGGTCGACCTCGAGGAGGCCCGCGTCGCCGCCCGGCTCTGCGCTCTCAACCTCCTCGCCCAAGTGGACGCGGTCGCCAGCCTGGACCGGGTCGAGCAGGTCGCCTCCCTCACCGGGTACGTGCGGAGCGCTTCGGGGTTCGGCGAACAGCCCCAGGTCATCAACGCCGCGTCAGAGCTCCTGGCGGACGTCCTCGGCGAGGCGGGCAAGCACTCCCGCGCCGCCGTCGGCGTTGCCGAGCTGCCCCGCGGCGTGTCGGTCGAGATAGCCGCGATCTTTGTCGTCACCGACGCCTGAGGCCGCACCGGTCCTGAACAACCGCCGGTTTCTCTGGCTGGGGATCGCCCTCTACCTGGGACTGATCTTCGGCGTGATGCTCTGGCGGGGCATCTCGATCGAGCCCCAGTGGGTCGTCCTGGCGCTGCTGCTGGTCGCCGTCGCCCTCGGCCGCGGTCGAGCCTTCCTGACCGACTGGCTGCCTTTCCTGGTCCTCTTCTTCGGCTACGAGATCATGCGCGGGTTCGCATCGAAGACCGGCTTCGCGCCGCACGACGTCTCCGGCCTGGAGCGGGCCTTGTTCGCGGGCACCCTGCCGACGGTCACCCTGCAGCACTGGTTTTACGACCCGGCGCGGATCGCGATCTGGGACTGGGTGGGCATGGTCCTCTATTTCCTCCACTTCCCGCTCCCGATCGTTGTCGGCTTCGTCTTCTGGATGAACGACCGGTCCCACTACTGGCGGTTCGTCTCGGCGCTGCTCCTGATGTCGTTCATCGCCTTTATCACCTACCTGTTCTTCCCGACCGCTCCACCGTGGATCGAGAACCACGCCCAGGTCCATAAGGTGATCACCGAGACCGTCGACAAGTGGGGCGTCTCCTACATCGTGTCGCCCTTCTACAAGAACCTCAACCCAAACCAGTTCGCCGCCTTCCCGTCACTCCACGCCGCCTTCCCGGCGCTCGCCGCGATCTACGCCTGGAACCGGTACCGCCTGCTTGCGATCGGGCTGATCGCGTACACGGCGTGCATCTGGCTGGCGGTCGTGTACCTCGGCGAGCACTACTTCGTTGACGCCCTGGCGGGCCTCGTTTACGCCCTCGTGGCGACGGCGCTGGTCACCCTGGTCGCCGCCCGGAGGCAGTCTCCTACGCGTGCCATACCCGCTTCATGATCACCTTTGACAGCTTGTCGGTGTCGTGGTGGGAGGGGACCTTCTGGTTGACGACGTCGGCGAGGATGAAGTGCATGTCCCGGCCCTCCGGGGCCTCGCTGTCGAAGACGACCTTCGACTGACCCCCGGTCGGGGTGTGCGCGTAGTTCGAGTTGACGATGGCGAAGTCGAAGATGTTGCTGCCGACGTGGTCCTCCAGGACCTTCATGAAGTCGGAGACCTTGAAGTTGTCGGTCTCGCCGTTCTCCGAGGCCACGTTGCAGATGAACACCTTCAGCGCCGGGCTCGCGCGGAGCGAGTCGACCATGCCACGGACGAGCAGGTTGGGGAGGATGCTGGTGTAGAGGGACCCCGGCCCGATCGTGATCAGGTCCGCGTTGAGGATCGCCAGCGCGGCCTCGGGATTGATCTCAGCGGTGTCCGGCCGCAGGAAGACCCGCGTGATGGGCGACTTCTCGAGGGGGATCTTCGATTCGCCCACCACAGTCCCCCCGTTGACAGTCGCGCAGAGCACAACGTCCTGGAGCGTGCTGGGGAGGACGGCGCCGCGCACCGCGAGGACCCGGCCCGACTCGCGGACCGCATGCTCCATGTCGCCCGTGACCTCGGCCATCGCCATGATGAAGAGGTTGCCGAAGGAGTGGCCCTCGAAGCTGCCCTCCTTGAAGCGGTGGTCGAAGAGCTCCTTCACGAGCGGTTCGGCGTCGGCCAGGGCCACCAGGCACTGCCGGATGTCGCCCGGCGGAAGGATCCGGTACTCCTCCCGAAGCCGCCCGCTCGATCCTCCGTCGTCGGCGACCGTCACGACGGCGGAGAGGTTGCCGGAGTACTCCTTCAGGCCGCGGAGCAGCGTGCTGAGGCCGTGGCCGCCGCCGATCGCCACGATCCGTGGGCCGCGGCTCATGATCCGGTTCGAGTAGAGGACGTCCGCAACGCTGCGGTCGCCGCCCGGAATGAACGGGCCGAGGATCGACCGCTGGAGCATGTAGAAGCTGAAGCCGACAAGCCCGAAGCCGAGGCCGCCGAAGAGCAGGGCGCGGACCTCGCGAGGCAGGAACTGGAGGGTGATGGCCTTAACGTAGACGGCGGTGCCCGGCGGGAACTGGGTCTGGTCGTAGATGCCGCGGAGCAGGTAGGCGATGCCGAGGTCGATCAGCAGGATGCCCACTCCGAGCAGGAGAAGCCAGCGTTTTACGAAAAGGCCGGGCGTGAGCCAGCGAAGCCAGCGCTGGGAGTTCCTGAGCATCGGAGGCATGGTATCGGTTTGCCTTCCAACGAAGATCGGGCCGGGGGGGTTACCCGGACCGGTCGGGCAAAAAACACGATAATGGGGATATCACGATGATCCGCCGAATCAGACGCCTGGTCAAAATCGCCGGCTTCGGCATCTTCGTGGCGGCGATCGCCCAGGAGATGGCCAAGCCCGAGTCGGAGCGGACGTGGCAGGGAAAGGTCGGTGGCGTCGTGCCGTATGACTTCCGCCCCCCGACCTGGGAGCGCCTGCTGGAGGCGTACTGGAACCCGAGCGATCCGCGTCTGTTCACCGACAGGGTCTTCGGCGTCGGCTGGGCGATCAACCTGTTCCGGGCCAAGGAGTACATGCGGGCGACCTACGAATCGTTGATGGGCGGCAAGCTGCCCGCTTCCCAACGCTGGAGCCCGCGTACGTCCCCGGCTCGGAAGTCGGACGCCGCCGAGAACAGCTGACGCGTCGGGTCGGTACTTCGACCCTCTCGGGCGTTTCCCCTTCCGATGAGGTTCCGGCTCGTGCTCACGGCGGGGGACGACTAGAGCACCAGGACCGACCTCCCCGGCTTCCGAACAGGGTTGGCAGGCTACTTATACCCGCCTGTGGTCAAACTGTGGATAAGCCGCGCCCGCTGTGCTGAACCGGTTCGATTCGACTGGCCGCCTGCCCGTCAAAGAGGGAGTCCGGAGCCCGCTGGGTAGAATTGGTGACCGCACCCAATCTGCCGCTGGGGAGTGGCCAAGCTGGTAAGGCGCCTGACTCTGGATCAGGAGATCAAAGGTTCGAATCCTTTCTCCCCAGCCAACTCACCGAATCGTATTCGGGCTCTGGCGCCTGATTTTCTTGACGGCGCATGCATGCGGCCTTGATTTGGCCTATACTCTGCACGAGTAATGCGCCGCGATATGGCGTGACTCGCGGGAATTGCGCAATAAGGGGAGCGGCCATCATGCCTAAGACCACACTGGAGATCGTCAAGGCGCCGACCGGCCTCGAGGGACTCGTCAGCGACTACCTGGCCCATCAGCGCGGCCGCGGGTTGTCCCCACGGAGCGTCCAGCAGGCCGTCGACGTCCTCGAGCGGCAGTTCATCCCCTGGTGCCGCACCGCCGACATAACCGGACCGGCGCAGCTCGACCAGCGAGCCCTCGACCGCTGGGGCGCTCACCTGCTCGAGGATCACCGGACGCCGGCCGGTAAGCCCTTGGCCCGGGAGAGCGCCCGGACCTATCTCCGAGCCCTCGGCCAGTTCATCCGGTGGGCACAGGCGGAAGAGGCAATCGGCCCCAAGGTCAAGCTCCAGTCCCCCGAGCGACAGCGGCGCCTGCTGGAGACTCTCAGCCGCGAAGAGATCCAGCGCATGGAGGACGTCGCCGGCACGGAGCGCGACAAGCTGGTGATCCGACTCCTGGCCGACACCGGGATCCGGCTGGGCGAGTTGCTCGGGCTGCGGACCGGCGACCTGATCGAGCAGGGCCGTGAGCGCTATCTCAAGGTCCGCGGCAAGGGTGCCCGGGAGCGGC
>DATCOZ010000268.1:0-6009 GCA_036564345.1 Candidatus Dormiibacterota bacterium
GGTACCAGGACTGGGCCGACTTCTTCTACTGGCTCCTCTTCTTCGTCTACGGCTACCTCTTCCTGTGTGACGCGCGTTTCCTTACCGAGATCCGCAGGCGCGGCCCCTGGGCGCTGCTGGGGATCGCCCTCTGCGGCATTGCGATCCTGCCGGCGACGTTGACGGGCCAGGTGATGCGCTGGGAGGCAGATCCGACCTATTCGCTCGCGGCTTTCGGGTACCTGCTCATCCGCTCCCTGATGGCGTGGCTCTGGATCCTCTTCCTGGTCTGGTTCGGCATCCGCTGCCTGGACCATGGCAGCCGGGTCCTCGACTACGCGGAGGAGGCGGTCCTTCCCTTCTACGTCCTCCACCACCCGGTCATCGTGGTCATCGGCTTCTACGTCATCGGGACCAGCGCCGGGATGTGGTCCAAGCACATTCTGATAACGGGCGCGGCCTTCGCGGTCACCGTCGGCCTCTACGAATTCGGTGTCAGGCGCTGGAATCCGGTTCGACGGCTGTTCGGTCTGAGGCCGCGCCGGCGGCCGGCCACGGCGGCCTCTTCGATCCTTCGGCCGGCGGATCAGGTGCTGGTCCCGAGGTGAAACCGATGGCGGAGCACCTGAGCGCCCTCGACCTGTCCTTCCTCCTCATTGAGAAGCCGGCCGTGTACATGCACGTTGGTGGCATCTCGATCTTCGATCCCGTGACGCGTCCCGGTGGCAGGCTCACTTTCCGGGAGTTCAGGCGACAGCTGGAATCTCGCCTCGATCGGATGCCTCGCCAGCGCCAGCGCCTCCAGGCGGGTGGGCGATGGGTCGACGATCGCGAGTTCGACCTCGACCGACACCTCTTCAATGAGGGCTCCCCCACCCTGGCGGTCAGCTGGAGCTCGACCTCCTGGTGGGCCGGCTGTTCTCCCAGCAGCTTGAACGAAGCCTGCCACTCTGGGAGACGTACTTCGTCGAAGGCCTGGCCGGAGGGCGTGTGGCCGTCGTGCCCAAGTCCCACCACGCGATGGGCGACGGACTGGCTGGGCTGCACGACGCGGAGGAGCTCTTCGACTCCTCCCCCCGGCCCTTCCGGCCAGGCCCCGTCCGGCCATGGCGGCCGGAAGCCGAGCCGTACAGGTCGTGGCGCTTGCTGGAGGGGTTGCTCGACCTCCCGATTGCCTTGCCGGATCTCGGCCGGGCGGCGAGCATGACGGCAATGGCGGCCGCCGGTCTTGCCGGCTTTGTCGCGAACGGGATGAAGGCACCATCAAGCCCGCTCAACGGCCGGCTGTCGCAGGAGGCGGGCTGGTCCCGGCGCCCCTCCAGGCGGCCGGTCTCAACGCGGCGATGGCCAATCGGCTCTTCAACCTGGTCGTGTCGAACGTCCGCGGCGTTGAGCATCCCCTCTACCTCCTCGGAGCCCGACATGTTGTCAGTTACCCACTCATGCCGCTGGCCGAAGGCAGCGGCATGTCCATCGCCGTAGTGACCGCCGGGGGCGTGATGGGCGTCGGGATCACCTGCGATCCTAACCTCGTGCCTCACCCGGAACGGCTCGCCGAAGGCATGAGCGAGGCCTTCGATGAGCTCGCGCGGTCTTCTAAGGCGTCGTCGAGCTGCCCCGACGAAGCAGCAGGTAAGCGCCGGTCCCGATCAGAGCGAAAGGCCACGCCCAGGCGACTCCACCGACGATGAGAGCGAGCAGCGCGCAGGCGCCGGCCAGCCAGAATGCCCAGCCCCGGTGCGCCGTCTCGGTAGGCGCCAAGCCGTAGGCCACGAAGGTCAGGGCCAGCCCGGCGAAGACGACGGTGCCACCGTCGAGAGAGGTGGCGATCCGCAGCGCTCCGACGGTCGCCAGCGTCAGCAGTCCGCCGGCGGGCAGGATGAGACCGGAGCGCTCCCCTCGCCCCCTGTAGAGCAGCAGCAGGATGATCCCGCCCAGCCCCAACGCAGCCGGTGGGATCAACGCCGAGAAACCCGGCAGGAGGGAGCCGGCGAGAAGGATGGCGCCAAGGACGATCAGCACCCAGCCGAAGATCGGGTGCGGCTTAGGAGCCGGAGCGTCAGCCAATTCAGGTTCGCCTCAGCCCAGAGCATCCGCCGCGCCCGACCGCGGCCCCAGCGTCGTTGGTCCCTGCCCACCCGGGACCAGCTGCGATCTGGTGTCCCGGCGGCCAGGGCCCGTCTCGAGTCCGGCCTACTCACCGTCCTTGTGGTGTGGGATCAGGAGCACGGGTCGCTTGCTGTGGAGGACCAGTTCATGGCTCACGCTTCCGAGCACCAGCTCGGCGACACCGCCCCTGCCACGGCGGCCGAGGACGATCAGGTCGGCGTTCAACCGATCGGCGATGTCGTTGATCAACGAGGCGGGCCGGCCGTCCTCCATCATCGTTCGGAACTTGACCCCGGCATCCTTCAGCGGCTTGCACCACCGTTCTTCGAACGCCTGCTGCATCCCTCTCCGCCACTCCGGGTCGAACTGGGGCGGGGGTGTGGTCACGTACGACTCGGCGAACCAGATGGGGATGTCGATCGCGAAGACGGCGATCACCTCGGATCCCATGCCCTGGGCCATCCGTACCGCCCAACCGAGCGCCTCCCCCGATTGCTCGGATCCGTCCACGCCGACAACGATCGTCTCGATGCCTCGAGCGCTCATCACGGGAACCTCCATACATGCGACCCAAACAGCGCGGGCCATTCGACCCTGGCCGGCGAAGGCTAGCCGGAAAAGACTGGAGCCAATTCACAAGGAGGTGCGACCAATGTTCAACAAGATCCTGGTAGCAGTTGATGGATCGGAGTATTCACGGCAGGCGGTGCCGGCCGCGATCGAGGTGGCCAAGAAGTTCGAGGTGGGGATCTTTGTCCTCCACGTCCACGAGCACGACCTTGGCCGGGCAGCCGCGTACCCGGTCGAGTCCGAGGACCAGGCGGTTCAGATCGTGGCTGACGCGGTCGAGGTGATCCGCGCCGCGGGCGTCAGCGCCGAGGGCGAGGTTCGGGTGGCCTTCATGGGCCAGGTGGCCGATGAGATCGCCGAAACCGCCGCGATCCAGGGCGCGAACCTGATCGTCATGGGCTCGCGGGGCCTGTCCGACGTCGCCGGCCTCTTCCTGGGCAGCGTCACCCACAAAGTGATCCGGCTTGCCAAGGCGGCGGTGCTGATCGACCGCACCGCACCCGTTGTGGAGACCGCCTCCGCGGAAGCCGCCCCCGCAGTGGCGAGCGACTACGCTTTCGCGTAAGAGCGAAGCGCTGACTGGTAGGGCAGGGCCGCCTGGCCTACCAGGGTTCGTAAGCCAGCGACGCGGCATAGCGCGCGCCGCTGGCGACGATGTCCCTGGCGGACACCATCCCGACCAGGCGACCGTCGTCGACGACCGGGAGGTGGCGGACGACCAGCTTCACCATCAGACTCCCCGCCTCGGAGATCGGGACACGGGGTTCGATCGTGACCGGTTCGGGGGTCATCACCTCCGCGACCCGCGTGGCGAAGGGGTCGAGGCCGTCAGCGATGGCTCGGAGCAGGTCGCGCTCGGTGAGGATGCCGGCCAGCCGGTCGCCATCGAGCACCGCTGCAGCGCCTGCCGCACCGTCCTTCATCCGTGCCGCGGCCGCCCGAATCGGCTCAGCCGGCTCCGCCGTCACGGGCGGGCGCATGATCTCGCCCACGAACCGGCCGACGCCGTTTGCGCGACGTGCTGTTCGCATCACGACTTCAGCATCCGGGAGATCGCCAGAAGGCGGTAGTGACCATCGGCCGGTCGCGGGCGGGACCATTCCAGCTGTCGTGTCTTCGAAGGTCCCGATCGGAGCGGGGCTAATGGGGTTGGTGGACGCAGCCTTTGGGCGGGAAGCTGATCGCGAGATGGGTCAGCAAGAAGGTCAGCCGCTTCGCGTGATGGTCGTCGATGACTATGAGCTGGTCCGCAACGGCATCGCTGCGCTCGTCAACGGTGCCGCCGGGATGCAGCTCGTCGACGAGGCAGGCACGGTCTCGGATGCGGTGCGCAACGCTTTGCGCAGCCACCCCGATGTCATCCTGATGGACGTCCGCCTGGGAGATGGCAGCGGCATCGAGGCGACACGTGAGATCCGAGCGGAGCTGCCCGAGACCAAGGTCCTCATGCTGACGTCCTTCAGCGACGACGAGGCCCTTTTCTCGGCCTTGATGGCCGGCGCGGCAGGGTACCTGCTGAAGCAGCTCCGCGGCGATGAGATCGTCAGCGCGATTCGAAAGGTGGCCTCCGGCGTGAACCTGATGGACGCTGCGAGGACGCAGCCGGTGCTCGCCCGCCTCCGGCGTGGAAAGCACCTGAATGGTGATGAACGACTCGCCCGGCTTTCCGCCCAGGAGGAGAAGGTCGTCTGCCTGGTGGCCGACGGCTGTACCAACCGCGAGATCGGCGAGCGGCTCAGTCTCGCCGAGAAGACGGTCAAGAACTACGTCTCGAGCGTCCTCCGCAAGCTCGAGGTTGGGCGGCGCTCGGAGGCTGCGGCCTACCTTGTGCGCCACACCCAGCCGGAGGGCTGAAGGCTTCCACCCCGCCAATCGGAGTCGGAACTTCTGCGGCTCAGTGCCGCGCGCGACCAGCTATCAGTACGGGCCGCTGGGCCTGGCGGATCAATTCATGATCCGTCGAGCCGACGATCAGGGCAGCCAGGTCGCGGTGCCGGCGCGACCCGCTGATGACCAGGTCGGCATCCCACACCCGCGCAACAGCCGCGATCTCGTCCGCCACGGGCAGAACCGGCGTCCCCATCCGCCCCTTGACCTTGACGCCGTTTGCCTGGATCCGCGCGACTGCGGCGTCGACCACCGCCTGAGCCTCCGTGTCGGGCTCGATGTAGATGTAGCCTTCGACGGCTGGACCGCGAACCGCTACGTGGAGCACCAGGACCGCGGCATCAACCGGCCTGGCGATCGCGGCCGCCAGGTCACCCAGGGCGTCGGCTTCCTCGGGGGAGGCGATGGCGACAAGGATCCGGCGCAGCGGCCCGGTTCGCACCGGCTCCGGCGCCGCAACCAGGACGGGGCAGTCGAGGTCTGCCAACAGGCGGTGGCTGACGCTTCCCAGGAAGACGCCCGCGAGGTCGGACAGGCCACGCGAACCGACCGCAACGAGGTCTGCGCCGAAGACCGCAGCCGCCTCCTCGATTGCCGGCCCGACCTTCGCGGCGGCCGCGTTGACGAGCTCGCCGGACGCCTTGACGCCGCTCTCGCGGAGACCGTCGACAACGCCGTCGACCAGCTTTCGAGCCTCGGGCAGGGTTTCGATGTCCCACGAGCCGTCCCGCACCTGCGTCTCCAGGTTCCAGATGTGAAGCACGAGAACCTCCGACTTTAGCGGCGCTGCGAGGTGCGCGATGGCCGCTGCTGCGGCACGTGATGACTGCGTTGCGTCGATCGCGAGAAGAATCTTTCCGAAGAGTTGTCGTTCCATGCCCTCAGCGTGGCCGCTTGCCCTGTTGCGGACAGCGACCGTAAGGCCCCCAGTGGACAGGACCTTCGACCTGGCGGCCGCAGCGTGCAAAAGGAAGGGCGAGAGGAACCGCAACGCTTCAGGTGCAGCTTTTTCATTTCGCAGTAGCTTGCAGCTGCCTGGCCTTGGCGGTTCCTTCCCGCCACCGCCAACACTAGTTACTGCGGCGCTGACTCGTTCGGGTCGAAAGTCCCGTTGGCAGGGTGCCCTTAGGACCTCTCGGGACTGACTCCCCGTACCTAGGATGGCCCAAATGAAGTCGATGGGCGGCATGCTCGGGTTACGGACTTTGTTATTCGGTTCGCGAAACCATGGCGCCATCTCTTAGAAGGGGGATCAGGATCAAAATGGACTCACCGGCAGGGTACCTGCACCTCGGCTTCATCCTCATCTCATATCCCAACCTGATCTTGATCGGGGGGATGCTGGTGCTCTTCGGTATCGCCCTCGTGGCGCCCTTCCACGGCGTGGGCAGCAGCAAGGAGGACCAGTCGTGAGTGCTCTCCAGGGCTCCTGGACCGAACGGGCGCGTGATTACCTGGGCCGGC
>DATCOZ010000269.1:0-12673 GCA_036564345.1 Candidatus Dormiibacterota bacterium
GGCGGGCGTCGAGCTCGGCCGCGCCTCGGACGAGGACCGCCGCCCGGGCGGGGCCCTCCTCCCCTTCGAGGCCGTCGCGGGCGCCCTGGGTGAGCTCGATCAGGCGGACGGCGTGGCGGCTCACCGAGCGCTCGGCGGCGAGCTCGCTGTCCTCGCCGGCGCGGAGGTTCACCCGGCGCAGCTCGCCGAGCTGCCATTCGAGGAACTCGCGGTCACGCGCTCCCCGTTCCCGGATCCGTTCCAGCTCGGTCACCGCATCGAGGGCGCCACGCCAGGCGGCGTGGGCGGCGGACACGGCGTCGACGACCGCCTCGGCGCCGGCGAGCGAGTCTAGAAGCCGGGTCTGGGCATCGGGATCGAGGAGTGACTGGTGCTCGTGCTGGCCGTGGACGTCGACGAGCAGGCGGCCCAGCTGGCGGAGCTGGCCGGGGGTCGCCGGGCGCCCGTTGAGCCGGGAGGCGCCCCGGCCGCCGATCTCCCGGCTGAGCACGAGCTCGGCCTCGGGAGCGAAACCCATCTCCTCCAGCAAGGCGAGGGCGGCGGGGACAGCGGAGATCTCGAACACGCTCTCCACGAGCGCCCGCTCGGAGCCGTGGCGCACCTGGTCAGTGCTGGCTCGGGCGCCGAGCGAGAGGGTCAGGGCGTCGACGACCAGCGACTTGCCGCTGCCCGTCTCGCCGGTGAGCAGGTTGAGGCCCGGGCCGAAGCTGACCTCCGCGCTCGCGATCAGCGCCAGGTCACGAACCCGGAGTGACTTCAGCATCCATGTCGACGTGCGGCCGGGGCACCAGGGGCGCGCCCCACCCGATCTTCTGGCGAAGGAGGCGGTAGAACTCCTCCGGGCCGCGGAAGCGGACCACCTTGAGCTGCTTCGCGTAGGCGGCGACGCGGAGCTCGTCGCCGGCGTTCGCCGGCCAGGTTATGTAGCCGTCGGTCGTGACGCTGGCGGGGTTGGCCGCTAGCTGTACGCGGACGTGGACGCCAGGGTTCAGGACGATCGGCCGGACCGTCAGTGCGAAGGGGTTCATGGGCACCACCACCAGGTCGGGGAGGGTCGGCTCCAGGATCGGTCCGCCAAGAGCGAGGGCATAGGCGGTGGAACCGGTGGCGGTCGCGACCAGGACGCCGTCGGCGTCGATGGTGCCGATCTCCTGGCTGTCCATCCACATCCCGAACCGGATCAGCTTCAGGGAAGGCGTCCGGTGGACCATCGTCTCGTTGAGCCCGAGGCAGGACTGGACGAGCCGCCCGGAGCGGTGCAGCTCGCTGCTGATCGCCGTCCGCTCCTCGATCCGGTACTCGCCGGCGACGAAGCGGGCGATGCCCGACTCGAGGTCGGCCGGCTCGAGCTCGGTGAGCATGCCGAGCCGGCCGAGGTTGACGCCGAGCACCGGGATCTCGTAGGGCAGGGCGAGCCGGGCCCCGTGGAGGAACGTGCCATCGCCGCCCAGGGTGAGGACGAGGTCGGTGGCCGCGAACAGCTCGCCCAGCTTCTTCTCCGGGTGATGCCGCTCGGTGCGCCAGGCCTCGATCCCGGCCGCGGCGAGGAGGCCCTCGACGTGGGCGAGGTCGACGGCGACCTGCGGGTGGTGGACGATGCAGGCCCTCACGCCGGCACCAGCCGGTAGAAGTGCTCCTGGTTGCCGTCGGCGCCAGGGATGCCGGCCAGGCTGTGGCCCATCACCTCGTAGCCGTTCGGGTGGCACCAGTCCTCGAAGCGTGCCCGGGCCGCCGTGATCGCGTCGCGGTCGCGAACGATGCCACCGCTGCCGACCTGCCCCCGCTCCACCTGGAACTGGGGCTTGAAGAGCGCCAGCACCTCCGCCGCCGGGGCCGCCCGGCGGATGGCCGGGAGAACCTTCTCGAGGCCGATGAAGGAGACGTCGATCAGGACCAGTGAGACGGGCTCGGGAAAGGCCTCGAGGTTGCGCGCATTGGTCTTCTCGAGCAGCACCACGCGGGGGTCCTGGCGAAGCCGCCAGTTGATCAGGCCGCGGCCGACGTCGACGGCGAAGACGCGTTCGGCCCCCTGCCTCAGGAGGACGTCGGTGAAGCCTCCGGTGGAGGCGCCGATGTCGGCGCAGACGCGCCCCTCGACCTCGATCGCGAACTTCTCGAGCACGGGCAGCAGCTTGAGCGCGCCCCGGCTCGCCCAGGCATCCTCGGCCTCGAGCTCGAGCTGGTCCTCCGCCTTCACCAGCCGGTCGGGACGGCGCTCGACCACGCCGTTGACCCGGACGCTGCCGGCCATGACCAGGGCCTGGGCCCGCTGCCGCGACTCGACCAGCCCGGTCTCGGCGAGAGCCTTGTCCAGCCTCGATCTCACGCCGGGAAGAGGACGCCCACGGCGACGCCGAGCGCGGCACCGGCCAACACCTCGACCGGGGTGTGCCCGAGCAGCTCGCGCAGCTGCTCCTCCTTCACGCCGCGCTGGCTGAAGAGGTCGTCGACGAGACGGTTCAGCAGCGCGGCCTGGCGGCCGGCCGCCCGCCGCACGCCGGCGGCGTCGTACATCACCACGAAGGAGAAGATAAGCGCGAGCGCGAAGACCGGCGAAGTCACTCCGTTAAAGCGGCCGATGGTCGCCGTCAGCGCCATCACCATCGCGCTGTGCGAGCTCGGCATGCCGCCCATCTCGGTCAGCCCCCGCAGGTAGACGCGCCGCCGCCGCACCGAGTCGCGGACCACCTTGGTCCCCTGGGCGACCGCCCACGCGACGAGCGGCAGCACGATGTAACGCCAGCTCATCGCGCGGCTTGCTTCTCGAGGAGCGCGAGCCGGGCCTGCGCTTCCGCCAGGAGCCGGACGCCATCCTCGTAGGCGACCACGAGGTTCTCGATCGGTTCTTTTGCCTCGGCTAACCGGGCGATCACCTTGTCGAGGTTGTTGAGAAGCTCGTCAACCGACGGGTCAGCCATTTGTCGCTTCCGTCGCCGCGATCTTTCCCAGGACGCCGTTCACGAAGCGGCCCGCCTCCTCGCCGGAGAAGGTCTTGGCGAGCTCGATCGACTCGTTGATCGCCGCCTTCACCGGCACGTCGTGGGCGACCGCGATCTCGTACACGGCGATCCGGAGGATGATCCGGTCGACCTTCGCCATCTGGTCGAGGCGCCAGTTGCGGGAAGCGCCGGCGATCAGCTCGTCGAGCCGCTCGCGGTTCTCCTCCACGCCCTGGACCAGGTTGGTCGCGAAGCGCTCGACCTCCGGGTCGGCCGCCTCCTCGCCGGCCCGGTAGCGGAGCGCCGCGGTCGCGTCCTTGGGGTCGCTCTCCAGCTCGAAGAGGACTTTGAGGGCGAGCTCCCGGGCCTGGTGGCGCCGTCCCAGCGATTTGTGGCTAGGCCGTGGCCGGAAAGGCCACGCTGGAGACGAAGACGTCCACGGCCGCGACCTCGAGGCCGAGCATCCGCTCGACCGCCTCCACCACATTGGCCTGTACCGCCTCCGCGACGCCCGGCACCACCGCGCTCGACCTGACCTGGAGGAAGACCTCGAGGTGGATCGCCCGCTCGGGATCGACCCTCACCCGGACGCCGCGATGGGCGGACTGCCGGCTGAGCCAGTCGCCGAAGTGGCGTGCGTTCGCCTCGTCCATCTCGGCGACGCCGTCCACCTCGCAGGCGGCCATCGCGGCGATGCTGGCGATCACCTCGTTGGCGACCCGAACGCCACCCTGGGTGGCTTCCTCTTCCTCGAGCTCGGACATGCCCGAGATGCTAGCAGCCCGTCAAACCCTTTCCATATAGCTGCCGGTACGCGTGTCGATCTTGATGACGTCGCCCTGGTTGACGAAGAGCGGCACGTTCACCGAGGCGCCGGTCTCCACCTTGGCCGGCTTGAAGGAGGCCGACACGGTGTCGCCCCGGATCCCCGGCTCGGTCTCGGTCACGCGGAGCTCGACGTTGATCGGCAGCTCGACGCCGATGACCCTGTCCTCGTAGCGAAGGATGGAGACCGGGCTGCCGTCCTTCAGGAAGGGCAGCACGCCCTCCAGCTGGGCGCCGTTGAGCGCCACCTGCTCGTAGCTCTCGTCGTCCATGAAGTGGTAGAGGTCGCCGTCGTTGTAGAGATAGGTCGCGCCGGTCTTCTCGATCCGGACGACCTTGTACTTGTCGCCCGAGCGGAAGCTCTGCTCGAAGATCCCGCCATCGAGGATGTTGCGCAGCTTCGCTTTGATGACGGCCCCGGCCCGGGCCATCTTGATGTGCTCGACCGCGACGACGCTGACGAGCTTGCCGTCCATGTCGAAGGTCGAGCCGACCCGGAAGTCACTCGTCGACAGCATTGAGGTACTCCATGGCAAGGAGGTAGCCGCGCGGCCCGAGGCCGGAGATGATGCCGGCCGCGGCTGAGGCGGTGACACTCTGCTGGCGGAAGGCGCCGACGCGCGCGAACAGGTTCGAGATATGGACCTCGACGATCGGGACCCGGATCGCCCGCAGGCAGTCCATCAAGGCGTACGAGTAGTGCGTGAAAGCGGCGGGGTTGATCACGATGCCGAGGGCTCCGGGACCTTCCCGCTGGAGACGGTCGATGAGCTCCCCCTCATGGTTGGTCTGGAAGAAGGAGACGGACCAGCCCAGCTCGGCGGCGCGGGCGTCGACCATGGCCTGGATCTCGGCCAGGGTGGTGGTCCCGTAAATCTCCGGCTCGCGCGTGCCGAGCAGGTTCAGGTTGGGCCCGTTGGCGACGACCAGGCGGCGGTTTGTGTCCATCAGCGCTCCAGTATCCCAGCGACCGCGCCGGCGACGATTTCGTCGGGCACCTCCCAGCCCGTCTCGGCGCTGCCCGGCCCGCGCAGCAGGACCCAGCGCAGCCGCCCGCCGCGGCTCTTCTTGTCCCCGGCCGCGGCGGCCAGGACCGCCTCCGCCGTGACCTTGGGCCGCTCGCCGGGCAAGCCGCGGGCGGCCAGCAGGCGGTCCTGCTCGGCCTCCACCCCGCGGTCGCAGAGATCCATGTTCACCGAGATCCGGGCCGCCACCCGCATGCCCCAGGCGACGGCACGGCCGTGGTGGATCGAGTATTCGGAGGCGGCCTCGATCGCGTGCCCGACGGTGTGGCCGTAGTTGAGAACCTCCCGCGGGCCTGCCTCCCGCTCGTCGGCGGCCACCACGGTGGCCTTGCAGCGCACGCAGCGCTCGACGACCTCGGCGATGTCGTCGAGCTCGGCGATGCCCGGATCCAGGGTCATCGCGTACTTGACAACCTCCGCCCAGCCGCCGGCCAGGTGTTCGGATGGCAGGGTGTCGAGGTAGCGGGTGTCGGCGAGCACCGCGCGAGGCTGCCAGAAGGTGCCGATCGCGTTCTTCGCCGAGGGCGTGTTGACGCCCGTCTTGCCGCCGATGGCGGAGTCGACCATCGCCAGCAGCGTCGTCGGGACCTGGACGAGCGCCACCCCGCGGAGCCAGACCGAGGCGGCAAAGCCGGCCAGGTCGCCCACCGTCCCGCCGCCGACGGCGACGACGGTGCCGTCCCGGCCGAGGCGGTGGCCTTCCAGGCCGGCCAGCAGCGATTCCAGGCCGGCCAGGGTCTTGGCGCCCTCGCCGGCTTCGATGGCGATCGTCGGGAAATCGAGCCCGGGAAGGCGGGGCACCGCCCGGTCGGCGACCACGACCACGGTCCCGGTCAGAAAGGCGCCGAGCTCGCCCAGCGCTCCGTCACCGATCAGGACCGGGTAGGGGCTCGCCGGGAGGGCGACCTCTACCCGCCGCACAGCGTCGCGATCTCCTCCGCGACCTCCAGCACGGGGCGGTCGGAGTCGACCCGGTGGTCGCACTCGGCGTAGCGCTTGCGCCGGGCACGGAAGCGGCGGTTGAACTCGGCCCGGTCGAGCGCCAGCGGTCGGAGGGGGTCTTCTCCCGCCCGCTGCCAGAGCACCCTCAGGGGCGCGTCGAGCCAGATCGAGGTGGCGACCTCCTTCACCAGCTGCCAGCTGCCGTCAGCGACCACCGCACCACCGCCGAGTGCGACGACGACGGACCCCTCGAGGTGCTCGCGGAGCGCCCCGGCCTCCCGCCGCCGGAAGCCGGCCTCGCCCTCGCTCGCGAAGATGGCCGCGATCGATTCGCCGGCCTCGTTCTCGATGACGCGGTCGAGGTCGATCGCCATCCGGCCGAGCAGCGCCGAGAGCGCGAAGGCGACGGTGCTCTTGCCCGACCCCATGAAGCCGACCAGCGCGATCGGCCTACCCGGCGATGGAGTCAAGGAACGATCTGTGGTTGCGCTCGATCTCCGCCACCGAGTCGCCGCCGAACTTCTCCAGGAAGGCGTCGGCCAGGGTGAGGGCCACCATCGCCTCCCCGATCACGCCGGCGGCCGGCACCACGCAGACGTCGGAGCGCTCGTAGTGGGCCTCCACCTTCTCCTTGGAGCGGAGGTCGACCGACTGGAGCGGCTTCTTCATCGTCGAGATCGGCTTGAGCGCCACCCGCAGGTCGAGCGGCTCGCCGTTGGTCATCCCGCCCGTGATGCCGCCGGCCCGGTTCGTCAGGTGGCGGTAGCGGCCCTCGGTGTGCTCGATCTCGTCGTGGAACTGCGAGCCGGGCCGGTGGGCGCCGTCGAAGCCGGCCCCGAAGTCGACGCCCTTCACAGCGTTGATGCTCACGATCGCCATCGCCAGCCGGGCGTCGAGCTTGCGGTCCCAGTGCACGTAGCTGCCGAGGCCGGGCGGGAGGCCGCGCGCGACGACCCGGAAGGTGCCGCCCAGGGTGTCGCCCCGGCCGCCCGCCTCGTCGATCGCCTCCACCATCCGGGCTGACGCGGCCGAGTCGGGGCAGCGGACGACCGAGGCCTCGATCGCCTCGCTGCTGACGCTGCCGGGGTCGACCGTCTCGAAGCCCACGTCGACCTCGCCGACCGACTGGGTGAAGCTCAGGATCTCGACGCCGAAGTGCGCGAGCAGCTTGCGGCAGACGGCTCCGGCGGCGACTCGCGAAGCGGTCTCCCGCGCGCTCGAGCGCTCGAGCACGTTGCGGATGTCGTCGTGGCCGTACTTGAGGACGCCGGCGAGGTCGGCGTGGCCCGGCCGGAGCCGGGTCACCGGCTTGGGTAAGAACCCTTCCTTGAGCGGCGTCATCTCCGCCGTCCAGTTGGCGTGGTCGCGGTTCTCGAGCACGATCGCGACCGGGCTGCCGATCGTGAAGCCGCCCCGGACGCCTCCCACGAACCGCCCCGCGTCGACCTCGATCTTCTGGCGGTCGCCCCGGCCGTGGCCCCCCTGGCGGCGGCCGAGGTCGCGGCGCAGGTCGTCCGGCGAGATCTCCAGGCCGGCGGGCAGGCCCTCGATCAGGACCGTCAGCTGGGGGCCGTGGGATTCGCCGGCCGTGAACCAGCGGAGGCTCGCCATGTCGCTCTTCAGACCGAGGGTGGAGCGGCGGCGGTCGGCTCGGAAGCGCCCGTGCCACGAAGCTTCTCCGCCCGGCTGAAGACCTCGTCCCGGAAGCGCTGCGGGTGGGGCAGCGCGCTCAGCACCTCGGCTCCCGCGGCGCCGGCCGAGTCGATCTCGATCCGGCCGTAGCCGAGCATCCTGCCGAGGAGGCTCTGGTTGGTCGCGATGTCCTGGACGCGGTCGAGCGCGATCACCTTGGAGGCGCGGCTGACGACGCCGGTGTCGAGGATGACCCGGCGGTCGGTGATCGTGAAGCTGCGCGAGTTCCAGCGGATCCAGACCACGATCAGCCAGAGGCCGAGCACGGCCACCGCGGCGAGCGTGGCCACGATCCGGTAGTCGCTCGGGATGGCCTGGAACGCGTCCAGGAGGCCGACCAGGATGACCAGCGCGATCGGCAGCAGCAGCGGCTTGATCATCACGACCCAGTGCTGCCGTTCCTTCATGACCAGGCTCTCGCCAGGCATCAGATCGTTGCTCATCTCGTCGCTCCTATTTTGGCCCGAGTTGGTAGAGCACGACGAGCGCGCCCGCGGCGAGGAAGGGGCCGTAGGGGATCCCGCTCTTCATGGTGAGCCTGCGCGCGACCACCAGCAGGAGCGAGATGACGCCCGCGAAGAAGACACCCAGGAAGAGCGCGCTGACAATCGCCGCGTTGTGGACGCCGACGATCAGGCCGATGAAGGCGACCAGCTTCACGTCACCGAAACCGAGCGCGTCGGCGCCGAAGAAGTAGGCCCCGACCAGCGCCAGGACCAGGAAGAGCAGGCCGGCGGCGAGGCCCGTCAGCACGCTCTGCACGATGCCAAGGTTGGGCGTGAAGAAGCTGAGCGCGATCGCCGCGATCATGGCCGGAAACATCACCCGGTCGAGGATCAGCCGGTGCTCGATGTCGCAGAAGATCACCTCCACCAGCACCGCCACCCAGAGGCTCTTGATGAGCAGTACGGGGACGGGTCCGAAGTGGAAGCCGAACGCCGCGAAGAGGATCGCCGCCAGGATCGGCGGGCCCCAGACCTGCCAGAGCTCGGAGCCGTGCTCGAGCTGCTCCTTGCGGTAGAGCCAGACGTTGAGCCGGCGGATGCCGATGCCGACGAGGGCGCCGACGACCAGCCAAACGGCGGCGGTGAGCAGCGCGGTGGTCAGGTCGCCAGAGCCGCCCGCATCGCCTCGGAAGGGGCTGAGAGAGAAGTCCATCCGGTGAAGGATGCAGCACCTTGGGCCACGAGGACAGCCCAGCCGTCCACGACCGGCAGCCCGGCGGCCCGCGCCGCGGCCACCAGCGGGGTCCCGCCGGCGACGTAGACGAGGTCGATCACCGCCAGCCGGGGCAGGTCGGCGGGCCGGATCACCGCCTCTCCCCCGCGCCCCAGGGGCGTGCAGTTGACGACCAGGTCCGCGGCGCGGCTGCGGGCGCCCCGCTCGTCCCAGTTGTCGCGCGTCACGTACTCGACCTCGGCGTCGCCCAGCGCGACGGCGGCCGCCCGGGCGGAGCCGCCGCGGCCGAGGATCACCGCCCGCCCGCCTTGCCAGCCGACCTCCTCGAGCGCGGCGCGGACGCCGGCCACGTCGGTGTTGCCACCGATCAGCTGATCGCCGTCGTGGCGGATGAAGTTGACGGCCCCCACCCGGGTCGAGAGCTCGTCGCAGGCGTCGAGAAGGGGGATCACCGCCAGCTTGTGGGGAATCGTCACGTTCGCTCCCGCCCGACCGGGGAGCCGGAGCGCCGCCACCGCCGGGGCGAGCTCCTCCGGCGGGACGTCGAAGAGCTCGTAGCTCCAGTCGTCGAGCCCGGCGGCCTTGAATGCGGCGTTCTGCATCGCGGGGCTTGCCGAGTAGGCGATGTGGTGGCCGAGGAGGCCGACTAGCACGTCACCGCCAGTCGCGAAGCGGCCGGAGGGGCATTCTCCGACGACCTCGCGGGGTGTTAACAGCCGTCGCCGACTACGCCGAACTGCTGCTTGAGGGCGTCGAACTCGCCGTTGGTGTGGGCGAAGTGCGTCTGGCCCTTGCAGTCGGCGAAATAGAAGATGTAGTTCTGCTCCCGCTGCAGGGGGCTGACGCAGGCGTTGATGGCCGCCTTGCCGGGGTTGCTGATCGGGCCCGGCGGCAGGCCCTGGTGGGTGTAGGTGTCGTAGGGGGAGCCGGCGGCCGCCTGCAGGTCGGCCAGGCTCAGGCTCTGCGCCCCGGTGGTGCGGCCGAGCGCGTAGAGCACCGTCGCGTCGACGTCGAGCGTGTTGGGGATGGCGAGGCGGTTGAACATGATCCCGCAGACGATCGCCCGGTTGGGGTCGGACTGCACCTCCCGGTCGACCATCGAGGCCATGATCACGATCTTGTCGACGGTCTGGCCGGCGGCCTGGAGCTTGGCCTTGAGGTCGGCGTTCATGACCGTCTGGAACTGGTCGAGCTGCGCCTTGACCAGGTCCCGGGCGGTGGCGCCCTTGTTGAGCGAGTAGGTCTCCGGCAGCAGGTAGCCCTCGAGGTTGTCGGCGCGGCCGGCCACCTTCGGGCGCTGGACCACGAAGTCGTAGGACTGCCAGTTGGCCGGGTTGGCGGCGTCGATGTAGTCCTGTGCCTTGCCGTAGCCGGCCGCCTCCCACTTGGCGGCGGTGCGGCCGATCGTGTATCCCTCCGGGATGGTGAAGCTGACCTGGTCGGTTCGAGCGTGCTGGAGGGCCGCAGTGATCTGCTGCAGCGTCATGTGCTTGTCGAGGGTGTAGTCGCCCGCCTGGAAGCCGGGCGCAAGGTTGTTGAGCTTCACGTAGAGCGTCCAGACCTCGCGGCTGCGGATCAGGCCCTTCGCGTAGAGGTCGTCGCCGATCTCGGTGCTCGACTCCCCCTGGGTGATCTTGAAGGCGACCTTCTCCGACTGGTCGGAGGCGGGCTGCTGGGTCTCGTTCGTGTACCAGCCATAGGCTGAGTTGGCGCCGAACCCGAGGAGGCCCAGAACCACCACGAAAATCAGTAGGTTTTTCAACTAATCGTTGTCATTTTCCAACATCTGCATGATCCGATCGAACTCGTCGCCGTCGATCGAGATCAGCTTCCCGTCCTGCTCCCGGAGCACGAGGACCAG
Organism: Candidatus Dormiibacterota bacterium; assembly: GCA_036564345.1. Lineage (GTDB taxonomy): Bacteria > Chloroflexota > Dormibacteria > Dormibacterales > Dormibacteraceae > UBA6019. Next base: position 10,464 of record DATCOZ010000269.1, read on the forward strand.
CTCGGGATCGTCGACCCCCTCGACCAGGTAGTAGGTCACGTCCTCGACGTCGAAGGCGTCGTGGAGCGCGAAGAGAAGCTCGTTGCCGTCCTCGTCGATGAGGACGACCGTCTCGACCGGGAGATCGTCCTCCTCAGCCACGGCGCCTGCGCTCCAGGAAGGCTTCCAGGATCAGGGTCGCCGCAAGCTGGTCGACCAGCGTCTTCCGCTTCTCGCGGCGGACCCCCTGCCCGACCAGGTGCCTCTCCGCCGCCACGCTGCTCAGCCGCTCGTCGTGAAGCGACACCGGCAGCCGCGTGCTTCGCTTCAGCTGCTCGGCCAGGCTGCGCGCCGCCGCGGCCGCCTCACCGCTGCTCCCGTCGAGGTTGCGCGGGAGGCCGACCACCAGCTCCACCGCCCCCACCTCCCGGGCGACCGCGGCCAGGCGCTCGGAGAGCGTCGCCGCGGGCTCCGCGTCGAGGGTGCGCAGGGGCGATGCCAGGAGTCGCGACTCGTCGCTCAGGGCGAGGCCGACACGGCGGCTGCCGGGGTCGACCGCGAGGACTCTTCCTTCCATTTCGGTCTCCCGAGACTAGCTGGAAGGCGAGCTACTGGGCTGGGGTGACTCCCGGTGTCGTGCCCTTGTCGACGACGTACTTGATGTGGATGTGCGAGGTCAGGAAGGGCAGCAGCGGCAGCGTGAACGGCTTCTCCTTCACGTCGGCCGACTCGATCGGCAGCGTCTGGAGGTAGATCCGGGCGGACGCCGTGGTGGAGCCCAGCAGGCGGTTCGAGATCTTGCCGAAGTCGAGCTTCGGCGCGATGAAGCCCCTGGCGGTGCCCGCGAAGGAGATGTGGCCGTCGGACGTCGACTGGGAGACGTGGAAGTCGCTCTGGACCGGGTCGTCGGTGAGCGCGAACCCGGCCGGCACGTGCTTGGCGAGGTCGGCCTTGAGGGCGGCCTTGACGTCGTCGACGTTGTAGGCAGCGCCGTTGCCGACCATCGAGACGTTCGCGTTGAAGAGCGCAACGGTGTCGTTCACCTTGTGGTCGGCGGTGAAGGTGGGCGTGTAGTCGACGGTGTCGGCCAGCTTCTCGGTGCTCTGGGCCTGCTTGGTCAGGTCGTCAATGACCGTCCCCCGCAGGCTGCCGGTGAGAGCAGCCTTGGCGCTGTCGAGGTCGCCCTGCGAGATGTAGGTCTGCTTGACCTCATCCGCGCCGCCGGCCATTTGACCATTCGACACCTTCAGGCAAACAGCCGCACCTTTGTCGGGCTTGGGATTGTTGAATGTCATCGGTCCCGGTCCGATGTTGCCCGCGGCGCCGGGTACGTACGCCAGGACATTTGCCGATCCTCCTGAGGGTGGTACAAGGAAGTCCGCTTGTTGGACAAACTGGAGTCCGCCCGAGCTCGTGAAGACCTGCCCATGGAGGGTTTGGAATGAGCTTGTGGCACAGCTGTTGGAATAGATGACCGCGCCACCCGCGGCGACTGCCGCGGTCTGATGCACGCCTGTCGCTGTGAACTGCTGGGACAGAGCCTTGGTCGTCGTCACCTGGCGCACCTTCACCGGCGCCGCACCGGGGGCCGCGTCGACGTTCGCGGTGTCGCTCAGCGCCTGCGCCTTGGCGGTCAGCGTGATGCTCGCGGTCGGGATCAGCACCGCCGCGGCGAGGAATGCCACCAGCGCGATGAGCGCCGTTCCCGCATAGAGCATCAGCCGGGCGCCGGAGCCGCCGGTGCTCGCCAGCCGGTGCTGGGGGGTCATCGACATCCGCGGAGCTCTGGTCGCCGGCGCTGTCGGGGCCACCGCCTCGGGCGGCGGCGAAGGCGCCAGGGGAGTCGCGTAGCCGGACCCCACGCCCGCCATCGCGTAGACCGGCTCCTCCGCGGGCGCGCCGTAGCCGTCGAGGTCGGCGAAGGCGTTGAACCCGTTCTCCTCGGCGAGGTGCTGGATGGCAGGTTCGGGCGAGATGATCGAGATTCGCTTGCCGAATTGGCGCGCGTAGTCCCGGAGGAGCTTGAAGTTGAACCGGCTCTGGCCGATCTTGCTTCGCATCGGGACCACCACCGGGACGTCCTGGGCGGGCGTCTGGCGGAGTCTTTCGATCAGCTCCGAGATCTCTTCTTCTACGTCCAGATAGATGGGGCTTGCTGGCATGTGGAGTGGGTTTACCTCTATCGGGGCGACAGGTTACACCTTCATGGACTTCAAAACGCGCCGCATGAC
>DATCOZ010000276.1:0-3043 GCA_036564345.1 Candidatus Dormiibacterota bacterium
AGGGTCAGGAAGTAGACGATGGTGCCGATCTTGTTGAGCGAGCCGTAGATCCCGGCGTCATGTGAGCCCAGGTAGTGCTTGGCGAGGATGACGTCGAGGTTGTAGAGAAGCAGGATGCCGAGGGTGCCCGCCGTCGCCGTCAGCGAGAAGCCGACCATCGAGCGAAGGGGCGCCCTCTCCCCGCCGGCCCGCAGCTGGGCGCGGAGCGCGTAGAGGCCGATCAGGTAGGCGAAGGCGGCGCCGGCGAGCACCGCGATCGTGGCGCCGACAACCCCCGTCCCGGCCGCCAGCAGGACCGCCAGGGTGGTGCAGCGCACCACCATCTCGAGGGAGAGGTTGGCCGAGAGGGCCGAGAAGCGCTGGATGCCCTGGAGGATGCCGCGCGGGATGCCCACCTGCCAGAAGACGGCGACACCGATGCCGAGCCAGATGACGGGAAGCGGGGAGTGGAGGTGGAGGAAGTCGGCGGCCGGCATCGCCAGCACGAACCCGGCGACGATGATGAGCAGGCTCGGGATCAGCGTCAGCTGACTCGAGCGGACCACCAGGTAGCGGACGGAGTCGGTGGTCCCCGAGGCGATCAGGGTCGCCGAGTAGCGCGCCAGGACCAGGACCAGGATCAGCGTCGGCGTCGTGAAGACCGAGTAGAGGGCGATTATCGAGGCGACGTCGCCGTAGTTGCTCGGCCCGAGGACCCGGCCGGCGATCGCGTGGTAGATGAAGCCGCCAATGCCCGCGATGAGACCCCCGCCGAAGAGGACGAGGTTCTGCCTCACCAGGCGGCTCGACCGGAGCCATTTCAGGCGAGGCCTCAGACCGACCGGGAGGCGGCCTTCGGCGGTGTCGCCCGGGCTTCTCACGTCCAACGGATTCTAGAGGGGCGCCCGCCCAGCACTCGCCGCCACACGCTCCGTATCCTTTGCTTCGAAATGGAAGCTGGAGGGCCGCAACCGGCCCGGGAGCCGCTCGTCTCCGTGATCATCGTCAGCTACAACGTCAAGGACCTGCTCCTCGACAGCCTGGCCGCCCTCTACCAGAGGACCGAGATCCCCTTCGAGACGGTCGTCGTCGACAACAACTCCAGGGACGGGTCGGCGGCCGCTGTCGAGGCGGAATTCCCGCAGGTCAAGGTCCACCGGATGCGCAAGAACGTCGGCCTCGGACGGGCCGCCAACGCCGGCCTCGAGCACACCAGGGGGCGCTTCATCCTAGTGCTCAACCCGGACGTCATGGTCAGCGAGGGCTGCCTCGGCGAGCTTGCCGACTTCCTCCTCGTCCGGCCCGACGCGGGAGCGGTGGGGCCCCGCATCATCCAGCCCGGCGGCGCTCTCGACGAAAGCGGCCGGCGCGCGTTTCCGTCGCCGTCGGTCGCCGTCTACCGGGCCGTCGGGCTGAGCCGCCTTTTCCCCCACTCGCCGCGGTTCGGCCGCCACAACATGGGGCATCTCTCGGCGGAGCGTGCGCACGAGATCGACGCCGGCACCGCCGCCTGCCTGATGATCCGCCGGTCGGCGATCGCCAAGGTCGGCTTCTTCGACCCGGCCTACTTCATGTACTTCGAGGACATCGACCTCTGCTACCGGCTGAAGCAGGGCGGCTGGAAGATCTTCTACGTGCCGTCCGCCGAGGCGCTCCACGTCAAGGGCGCGTCCTCCTCGCAGGAGAGGCGGAAGATGCTCTACCGGCAGCACAGCGCGAACTGGACGTTCCACCACAAGCACTACGCGGACGAGCTGCCGGCATTCGGCAACGGCCTGGTCTGGGCCGCGATCTGGTCCCGCTGGGCGATCCTGACCGGCTGGTCGGCGGCGCAGCAGGCCTCGGCGAAGGTCCAGGCCCAGGCCAACGCCCGGACGAAGGTCAGCTCCTAGCCGGGTTCAGTCCTGGCGAGGCCGATAAGGCTCCAGGAGGTCGACGTCGGTCTCGTTGAGGTCGACCTGGACGTTCGAGCCGACCACCTCGATCACCTTCTCGAGCGGGATCACGACGTGCTCCGCGCGCAGGCCCTCGCGAGCCATGACCAGCTCCCGCACCCGGCCCTTGTCGTCGGTGATCACCTCGATGACGTGGCCGATCTTGCGGTCGCCGGTCCAGACGGGGCTTCCGGCGGTGATCTCGCTGGCGCTCTCGCCGGGGGTCAGGTCGGCGCTCACCGGCGGCAGGTAGGGAGCATTGCCGAGCAGGGCGCCGGCCACCGCCAGAAAGTTGCGGAGCTGGTAGCCCTCGGGCGGCTCCCAATGCTCCCCGGGAGCCTCCAGGGCGGTCTCGTCGTGGCGGGGAAACGCCTCCAGGCCGGCCCTGTCGAGCCTGGTGGCGAGACCGTCCGGGCCGGCGTCCCGGAACTCGGCCAGCGGCAGCACCCGATCGCCCACCACGAGGTGGGTGACCTGGTGGGCTCCCTCGTCGACGACCAGCCGCTCCACGGTGCCGAGCCGAGAGCCGTCGGCAGCGAGAACGTCCTCACCAATCCGGAGCATCTTCACAGCAGCAGGTCTCCCGCGGCCGGCGCCTCGAGCCCTTCGCCGTCGGCGGTCGCCGGCACCGCCTGGGGCTCGGGCCGGACCTCGATCTTGTGGCGCGCCGCCTCCAGCTTGGCCTCGCAGATCTTCAGGTAGCGGCGACCCTCGGCCACCGCCTCGATCGCCTGCTCGAGGGTGAGGTTGCCCTCCTCGAGCGCCCGCAGCCGGGCGTCGAAGAGCTCGAGGGCCTGCTCGTAGGTGAGATCCTCCGCCGGCTTCTCGCTCAGCGCCGCACCTCCTCGACACGGGCGGCGAGGCTTCCCGCCGCGAGCCGCACCCTGAGCCGGCGGCCCGCTTCGGTATCCTCCGCGGCGCGCAGCACCTGGCCCGTGGCCTCGTCCTCGGTGATGCTGTAGCCGCGCGCCAGGACCGCCTCCGGCGCGAGCGCCTCGAGCCGCCCGGCCCGGTTGTCGAGCTCCCGCAGAGCTCCGGCCATGCGCTCGGCGGTGAGCCGCTGCAGGACGGCCTCGCCCCGCCGCGCGTCGAGGTCGCCGCGGCGCCGGAGGAGCGCGCGCTGGGCCGCC
>DATCOZ010000309.1:0-15771 GCA_036564345.1 Candidatus Dormiibacterota bacterium
CGAGCGTGTATATTCACCGGCCATGCCCGCCCGCCAAAAAGCCCATGCCTATGCCGCGATGAACGCCTAGAATGGCCGTCGTGGCTGGCGGGGTGGTGGATCATGACGCTCGTTTCCAGCGGGCTATCGAGCTGATCGGCAAGCGCTGGACGGGGGCTGTGGTGAAAACGCTGATGGCCAAGCCGGCTCGCTTCAACCAGCTCCTGTCCGGCATTCCGGGCATCAGCGACAGGGTCCTCACCGAGCGCCTGCGGGAGCTCGAGCAGGAGGGCCTGGTCGAACGGCTGGTCGATCCGGGACCCCCGGTCCGGGTCACCTATCGCCTCACCGCCCGTGGCCGTGCCGCCCAGCCGATCCTTGGTGCGATCTCCGAGTGGGCCGACAATTGGCTCGTCGGCGGCACGGTCTCGGTAGCCAGCTGATTCCGGGCCAGGGGAACCTTTCCCCCACGCTCGAAAGTGGCCCCTACGACCCGCTGCTACCCTAACTAGGCCATGCCCCTGGGCGACCTCCTGCGCCGTCGGACGGGCGATTCACCACCCTGCCCGGCGTGTGGCGCGGCGGTGCCGTCGGGCGCGACCTACTGCCCCACCTGCGGCGTGCGTCTCGACGACCCCGAGTCGCTGCCCTTGCACGTCGTCGACCGGACCACAAAGCTCTTCAACGAGCGCTTCGTCAGGCCCATCCTGGAGGACGAGCTCGCGCGTGGGCACCGCTACGGCCGCTGGCTGGGCGTCCTGCTGGTCGAGCTGCGAACCCACAACGACTATGGGTCGGGGAACGCCGACGGGCTCAAGGCGATGGCCGCGGCCCTCATCGGCGCCCTCCGCGACGTCGACACGCCGGGGCTGCTGAAGCGGATGCCGGCCCAGTTCGTGGTCCTCCTGCCCGAGGCGGAGATGTCGGGCACCGCGCACACCGCGAACCGGCTGATGGAGTCGGTCAGCGACGCGCTGAAGCCGGTCGACCTGAAGGTGGCGATCGGGCTCGTCTGCGTCAACCCGGCAAAGCGGTTCCGAGCAGGCGCGGTCATCGAGGCGGCATCGCGAAGCCTCCGCACCGGCCGCCCCGAGGTGCTCGGACGGTAGATGGGGCGTCCAGCACGCTCATGGACCTCTTCACGGTCCGCCACGGCGAGACCGAGTGGAGCAAATCGGGCCGCCACACCGGCCTCACCGACATCCCGCTCCTCCTGGAGGGCGAGGAGCGGGCCCGGAGCCTGAAGCCCCGCCTTGCCGGTCAGTCCTTCAGCGCTGTCTTTTCGAGCCCCCTGCGGCGCGCGCTCCAAACGGCCCAGCTGGCGGGCTTCCCGGACGTGGAGGCCGACCCGCTGCTTGTCGAGTGGGACTATGGCGATTACGAGGGCATCACCTCGAAGCAGATCCGCGAGCGGCGGCCCGATTGGGACCTCTGGCGGGACGGCTGCCCGAACGGGGAGTCGATCGAGCAGGTGCGGGCACGTGCGGCGCGCTTCCTGGAGAAGCTCGAGGGATTGGTGGACGGACCCGTGCTCGCTTTCAGCCACGGGCACTTCCTGCGTGTCCTCGCCCTCGCCTTCCTCGACCTGCCGGACTCCGCGGGCGCCCGGCTGAACCTCGAAACCGCGGCGGTGTCGGTGCTCCGCCGGGAGGAGTCGGGGAACCTGCTCGAGCTGTGGAACGACACCGGGCACTTGCCGGGCCAGCCCTCCTAGCTCAAACTGCTGGGGCGACATGGCTGCCATCCTCCACGGCTTCCTGCTCCTGGCCGGCTTCTTCCTGATCTTCTCGGGACTCGGGCTGGCCGTTTTTCCGCGTGCCTTCGGCTGGCTTGCCGGGCCCGGCGCAAGCCGGCCCACCGCCCGCCAGTGGACCCGATACCAGGGCCTCGGCTTCATGCTCCTCGGCGGCGCCTTCGTCCTCGCGGCGGGCGCCCGCTCGGGAGACCTGGTGCCGACCGTGGTCCTCGCGATGGTCGCCTGCATGCTTTTCGCGATCGCCGTGCTCAGGCGCCAGCAGGAGCGCGAGGCGCGCCAGCGCCCCAAGTACTGAGCGCTGCTCTTCCTCTCGGAAGCCGACGTTCGGCGGCTGCTCGACCTCGATCGTCTCATCGAGCGGCTGGCGGCCGCCTTCGTCGAGCTCAGCGCCGGCCGGGCCTCAGTGCCACCCCGCATCGCGGCGCGCAGCGCTGACGGCTTGCTGGGCGCCATGCCCGGCTACCTCGACGGGATCCTGGAGACCAAGCTGGTCTCCGTCTTCCCCCACAACCACGATCGCGGGCTGCCGTCGCACCAGGCGCTGATCGCGCTCTTCGACGCCGCCAACGGCACCCCGCTTGCCGTCATGGACGGCACCTACATCACGGCCGCGCGGACCGGCGCCGCGACGGCCGTCTCCAGCCGCGAGCTGGCGCGCCCCGACGCGCGCGTCCTGGCGGTGCTCGGCGCCGGGGTGCAGGGCCGTTCTCACCTCTTGGCCCACGCGCGCGTGCGCGACTTTTCGGAGGTCCGCGTCGCCAGCCGTGACCCGACCCACGCCCGAACCCTGGCGGCCGAGTTCGGGGCGACCATCGCCGATTCCTTCGCGGACGCGGCGCGAGGCGCCGACGTCGTCTGCTTCTGCACCGACACCACCGCCCCCTTCAGCGACCCCAGCTGGTTTCGGCCCGGCGCCCACGTCACCTCGGTTGGATCCTCAGCCGGCGGGCCGGAGCTGGACCCGGCGACGATCCGGGCAGCCGATCTGCTGGTGGTCGAGCATCGCGACGCCTTCAAGCCCTACCCGGGTGGCGCCCACGAACTGCAGGGGCTCGACCCCGGCGCCGCCGCCGAGCTGGGCGAGGTCATCTCGGGGAGCCGTCCGGGCCGGACCTCGCCCGAGCAGCTCACCGTCTACAAGTCGATGGGCCATGCGGTCGAGGACGCCGTGGCGGCGGACCTCGTCTACAGCGCGGCCCGCGCCCAGGGCGCCGGCACCGAGGTGACGATCTAGCCGATGCGGATCGTGCGGGCCGCGGGCGTCGAGGGCGCCCGTGACGCTCGCGGCCTGGTCGTCGTGATCGACGTCCTCCGTGCCTTCACGGTCAGCGCCTACGCGATCGCCGGTGGGGCGCGGGAGGTCCTCTACGTGGCCGACCTCGAACAAGCCCGCGAGCTGGCGTCGCGCATCCCGGGCGCCGTCCTCTCCGCCGAGGTCGACGGCCTGCCCGTGGCCGGGGTCGAGATCAGCAACTCGCCGACCATGATCGCGGCCGCCGACCTATCCGGCCGGACCCTGGTCCAGCGCTCCAGCGCCGGAGTCCAATCGCTCGCTGCCGCGGCCGGCGCCTCCCGACTCTTCGCGGCCGGCCTGGTCGTCGCCGGGGCGACGGCACGCTGCGTAAGGGAGCTGATGCCCGAGCTGGTGACGCTTGTCGAGAGCCGGCCCGACCACCCGGAGGACGCCGCCTGCGCCGCCCACCTGGCGGTCCTGCTCGAGGGTGGCAGTTCCGACCTGGAGGCCCTCCTGGCGCCTCTCAGGACGTCCGGCCGCTATGTGGAGCTGTCATCGGGCCGCGTAGCCGGCTTCCCAGCCTCCGACCTTGACCTCGCGCTCGAGCTCGACCGGTTCGACTTTTGTTTGCCAGTCGAGCGTGCCGAAGGCGGCCTGCTCCGGGTCAGGCGCTCGCCGTGACGCGCTCCCAGTAGCGGACGGGGTGCTCGACGCCGTGATTCTCCTCATAGCGCGCCCACCCGCCGAGGTAGAGCGTGCGCATGTGGTCGCCGATCTCGCCGACGACCTTGTCGGACAGGCCTGCCGAGCGGAGCCGCTTGGTGAGGGAGTCGATCGCGAAGTCGCGCGCCTCGAGCGGATTGACCCGCATCGGCTCGGGCACCTCCGAGATGTCGTCGAAAGGCAGCCTCTCGTCCGGTCCGATGACCACGTCGACCGCGGCCGGGAGGAGATCGTAGACCTTCCTCGCGATCACCCGGGCCATCTCCGGGTTCTCGGCCACCCGCCGCCGGAGCGCGAGCACGCCGAAGCCGATATGGCGCGACTCGTCGCGGGCGACGGCCGTGAAGCCGTTGACGAAGCCGGGTAGGATCCCGACCCGTCGCAGCAGCCGAAGCACTGTGCGCTGACCGCCGAGGGCCAGGTAGCCCTCGATGACCAGGTGGTAGGTCACGATCGCGTTCACAAAGGCGACGGGGTCCTTGGGATCGAGCCGGCAGGCGTCGATCGCGTTGACGAGCTCGACGTCGAAGATCCGACGGTAGCCGGACCGCGTCTTGGGCCGGAACTCGAGCATGGCCGATCGGATCCCGCCCTCGTGGTCGAGGACCTCGGCGAAGAAGCGCTGGAAGAAGACCGTATGCCGGGCCTCGTCGGCGATCTGGGTCGCGAGGAAGATCCGCTCGTCCTCCAGCGGGGCGGCGTGGAGCACCGGCGCCAGGGTGTCGGTGACGATCTGCTCTCCGACGAAGAAGAGGATCATCGTCGTCCGGAGCGTCTTCTGGACGGGCGTCGGGATGTTCGCCCACTGGGCCTTGTCGGCGCTGAAGTCGAGATCCGCGACCGCCCACTGCTGAGTTTCCCAACGGTGGTAGAAGGAGGAGCTGTCGAGCTCCGGGTCGAGCAGCGCGTCCATCTGGGTCGTCACGTCCTCGACGGAGACGTTGACGAGCTCGCGAAGCGGGGTCTGCTCGACGCGGCGGATGGCCTCGAGGGTGGCGGCGTCTGTCATCAGGATCAGGGTAGCCGGAAGATCCACTCCCGCTGAGCGTATTTCTCGCCCGCCAGCGCGGCCGCCGCCTCCAGCTCGAGTGGGTCCAGGCGCCCCGGGGCGGCGCCGGCTGCGTCGGCCAGTGCCGCCACCACCTCGATGCGCGACAGTTCGAGCAGCGTGTCCAGCGGCGAGACCTTCTTCTCGGCGCTCCGAACGCCCCGGTCGGAGACCGCCGGCCGGCCGATCCGGATGAGCTCGGTGAGCAGCGCCGGGTCCATCGAGTAGGCCATCGTCACGTGGTGGAGCAGCGCCCCCCGGCGCCGCGCCTGGGCGGCTCCGGCGATCTTGCCATGGGGCGAGACGATGTCGTTGATCGGCCGGTAGCCGGCGTCAACGCCGAGCGATCGGAGCGTCTCGACGGCCCAGCGGTCGAGGTGCGCGAAGGACTCGACGAAGGACATGCCGTCGACCGGCGCAAGCGGCGTGACCAGCGACCAGGTGATCGTCCGGCCCGGCTCCGCCAGCATCGTCCCGCCGCCGGAGAGACGGCGGACGACACTGAAGCCGCGCCGCTCGACCGCGGCGAGGTCGAGCTCGTTCGCCACCGCCTGGTTGGAGCCGAGCACCAGGGTTGGCTCGGTCCAGCCCCAGAAGCGGAGCAGCGGCGGCCGCCGTCCTGCCGCGACGGCGTCGAGGAGCACCTCGTCCAGCGCCATGTGGCCGGCGGATGGGAGATCCAGCTCGGCCACCATCTCGAGACCTGGAACAGGAATCTCGGACATGTCAGTACGGCGCCGTACCGCATGGCCCGCGCGTTGCTATAAGCGGCATTTCACCAAGTGACGACGGAAGGACAGGCAAAGCTGACTGCGGCGTTGTGTATGCTGACGCCCGGATGCAAGAAGCCAGACCAGTCGTCCTGCTCGTCGAGGACGATCACAGCATCGCCCACCTCTATTCGATCAAGCTCCGGATGGACGGCTACCGGGTCGACATCGCGAACGACGCCGCCACCGCCGGCATCCTCTTCGACCGCTCCCACCCGGATGTCGTGTGCGTCGACTCCCGACTCCCGGACGGCAGCGGCCGCGACGTGGTGACCTCGATGGTCGGCCGGGGCTCGGCCGTCGTCCTGCTGACCAACGACCAGGAGTCGTACGAGCGCCCTCCGGCGGGCGTGGCGGCTGCGCTCCTCAAGTGGAAGACGACGCCGGCAGCGCTGTCCGCCGCAATCTCCGGGCTCATCGGGGCGAAGAAGCCGGCCTAGCCCGGCGTCAGCCGCCGAAGCCGCCCCGGATCCGGGCCGCCGCATCGTCCAGCGCCGTCCGCTCCACCGGCTGCCCGTAGTTCTCGGGAAACGAGAGGCTGAATCCGTCCCCCGCATAGCGGGGGATGACGTGGATGTGGAAGTGGGGAACATCCTGGAAGGCCGCTTCGCCGTCGGCCACGAAGAGGTTCACGCCCTCGACCTTCAGGCCCGATCCTCGCAATGCCTTCGCCAGCATGCTCGCGATCATCCAGCAGGTGGTCCCCTCGCTGCCCTGCAGGTCGCCCACCAGCTCCGCGTGGCGCCTGGGGATGACGAGCAGGTGGCCGGGGACGATGGGGGCGATGTCCATGAAGGCCATCACCGACCCGTCGGAGTAGACGACGCTCGCCGGCGCGGACCCCTCGACGATCTGGCAAAAGACGCAATCGCTCAACTGATCGGGAATGTTAAGCGGAGCTGGAACAAACAAGAGTCGAGTCTTGCCTCCCCGTGCAATGGGGAGGTGGCCCGCGAAGCGGGACGGAGGGGCCTTCTCCGACAGCCACGGGTAGAAGATCCTTCCGCATTCATCGGTGAGCGCCCCCTCGCCGCCTTTGGCGGCACTCCCCCACTGCGCGGGGAGCAAGACTTGCCCAATCGCAGGAGCAAGACTTGCCTCCCCATTTCATGGGGAGGTGGCCGCGCGAAGCGCGGACGGAGGGGCGGCCACAGCTGTCGGTGGTGGCTGGTCTAGCTTTCGGGTTCCGTCTCGGTTTTTGGCTTGCGCGGGGCGCGGACCCGCTTTGGCTTCGGCGCGGCCTCGGTGGCCACTGCCGGCGGTGGGGTCCCGACCTCGGCGGCCGCGGGCCGCGGAGCCCGGCGCCGCTTCGGCTTCTCGCCGTTCTCGACCATGGTCTGGGGCTCAGCCTTGACGACCAGCTGCTCGAGCTCGCCGCCGTCGAGGTCGTGCGGCTGGGCGCCGTTGGGCTGGACTCCGTTCGGCTCGGCCGGGACCGTCTCGGCTACCGGCAGGCTCTGCTCGCGGCCGCGCCGGCGGCGCCGGTTCTGGCGCCGGCGGTCACCCCGCCGCGGCCGGGACAGCCGCTGGACCTGGGAGCGGACCCCAACCCGCTGGCAGGCCGTGACCACGGCGCCCACGCCGACCACCAGGCCGTCGGCTTTGGCGTGCTCGAAGAGCGGTCCGAAGAGCTCCGGCGCTCCGCCGATGACGGTTTTCGAGTCGCCCACGATGACGAGCAGCTTCTTTGCCCGCGAGATGGCGACGTTGACGCGGTTGGGGTCGTTGAGGAAGCCGATCGCCGCCCGGTCGTTGGAGCGGACGAGGGAAAGGATCACGGCATCCGACTCGCGGCCCTCGAAAGCGTCGACGGACTCGATGTCATCCGGCGGCACGATTCCCTTCAGCGCGCTGGTCAGGCGGTTGACCTGCGAGTTGTACATCGCGATGACGGCCAGCTTCGCCTTCCGGACCCGCTTGCGCACGATCGTCGTGATGTCCTTGCAGAGCGCGACCTCGAACTCGTTGGCAACCGAGCGCTGGGCGTCCCGGTACTCCTCCTGGGCGCCGGTGTCGACCCAGACCAGCTCGCGGTCGAAGGGCCAGGGCAGCGGCATCCGGGGATGGGGCGCTTCGTGGACCAGCTTGCCGTCGTAGAAGAGGTCGGAGACGACCTTGCCGATCGGTTCCCGCATTCGGTACTGGCGGGGCAGCATGATCTTGGACTGGGCGGGGACCTTCTCCCACATCCAGCCGTAGAAGCTCTCGTCGCGGACGATCTCGTCGAGCTCGCTCTTGATCTCGAAGCTGAGGGCGGCCTCCTCCATCACCGGGGGAAGCTGCTTCAGGTCACCGATCATCACCCACCGCTTGGCGAGCGGCATCAGCGCCAGTGCTTCGTTCGCCCGGACCTTGTTCGCCTCGTCGAGGATCAGCCAATCGAAGACCATGAAGCGAAGCCGGGAGTCGATCGCGAGACGGTTACAGGTGCCGGCGACGAGGTTGAACTGCTGCAGGTTCTCTCCTTCGAAGAGGGTCTGGCGGAGGCGGCGGGGAACCTTACCCGGTTCGGCGATCCGCGCCTGCCGGACGTGGGAGAAGCCGAGCAGGCGCTCCTGGCCGGTGTCCACGGCGTCGTTGGAGTGCGAGCTGAGGAGGATCGAACCGCCCTGGTGGCGGCCCAGGATGCGCCGGATCGATTCCACGATGGCGGTCGTCTTGCCGGTGCCGGGCGGGCCCTGGATGAGGTACATCTGGCCGGGCCGCATGCCCATCACACGGGCGACCGCCTCCGATTGCTCGTCGTTGGGTTGCGGGAGATGGTGGGCGGGCTTGCCTTCCAGGGGAAGGTAGGGTGGGCTGCCCAGCCAGCCGGGGTCGGCCAGCTCGGCCGCCATGGCGCCGGTCCGGGGCGAGCCGATCTGGAGCTGCCTGATCACCGACCGCTGGGCCTCGAACATCTCGACGCTCGCCGTCGGCAGCACGACGCCCTCGTCGGGCAGGGGGTCGTAGCGGCGGAAGGAGACCCAGAGGTCGAAGCCCGCGATCTTGTCCAGCGACATCCCCCGGTACTCGGGGAACCCGGCGGAGCGCACGGTCAGGGAGTCGATGCCGCGGTAGACCCGGGCGTCCTGGTCGCCGACCAGGTGGAGAATCGCACGGACGAACTCGCCGCCCCGCATGTCCTCGCCACAGTCGGGGCAGTGCATCCCGTTGGACGTCGGCACCGTCTCCTCGCAGCGCGGGCATTCCACCCACTGCTCGGTCGCCTCGTAGCGCCGGATCGCAGCTTCGGCGAGGTCTTCGCGGAAGTCGCGGAGATGCTCGACAAAGCGCATCGTGGAGTCGAGGATCGGCTCCGCCTTGGCCTTCTCGCGCAGCTCGATGGCGGTGAATCCCTCGAGCTCGCCGTCCCACTCCTCGACCAGCTGCAGCTCCTGGTACTTGAGGTGGACGCGCGATTTCTCGATCGGGTAGTCGGGCGATTCGAGCTCCTGGAAGTCGGTCATCTCGAAGGCGAGACCCTTCGGCGTGCGACCGAGCCGCCCGGTCAGCAGCGTGCTGTTGAAAAGCCCGATGCACTCGAGCGGCTTGTCCGGCTTGGTGACCGTGTAGCCGATCTCGATCATCTTCTTCTCCTCGAGCACGTCGAGGATGGCCCGGGGGCCGCCGGGGACGAGGGCGATCTTCGCCGCCGCCGGGCTGTTCGGGCGGATACGGATGCCGAGCCTGCCGGCGGAGATCACTTCGCCGGGGATGTCCGGATCCCAGAGCGGGAGGACATCCCCCGGGTTGGGCGTGCTCATAGAGTGGGCACCAATGGTGTGAGTGGGGGAAAAGGGGAGAGGATCAAGTTGAGTTCCGAAGGCCCGCACGCGAACGCGGTGCCTAGAGTGCGCTACTAACTTAGCAGATCCACACCATCCTGCCCACTCCTTACCTTTGTCAATCAGGAAGCGGCCTGCCGCCGGTCTCCGGCAGAGCGAGGAGGACGAGGGCGCCGACGAACGCAGCGGCGGAGAGCAGGACGATCGACGGGCCGAGCCCAAAGCCCGGCTCCAGCCGCCCGACCAGCTGGAGGCCGACGATCCCGCCGAGCGCGGCGGCGACCGTTCCGACCGCCTGCGCGGTCGCTCGAGCCCGGGTCGGAAAGAGCTCTCCGAACCACGCCCCGGTGATCGGGCTGGCGGCGCCGTCGACGAACGTCCAGGTGGCGTTGCCCATCCAGTAGGCGGCGGGCCGGCCGGAATAGGTGACCGCTGCGAAGACCGCGGAAAGCGCCCAGAAGACGGTTCCCGGCACGCGCCTCCCGCGCCGGTCGGAGAGCCAGCCGCCGAGGAGGTACCCAGGCACGGCGAGCGGGGCGGAGATGAAGAGGACCGCGCTGATCAGAAACGGCGAGAAGTGCAGCTCCCGGGAGGCGAACAGCGCGCCGAAGAAGCCGCCCGGCTGGAACGCGATGAAGCTGAGGAAGCCACTCAGGGCGATGACGGCCAGCCTTCCCCGCCATTCGGGGCGCAGCAGCAGCCCGGCCGGGTTGTCGCCGCGGGCGGCATCCGCCCAGACCCGGCTCTCGGGGAGCCAGCGCCAGAGGGCGGCGGCCAGCAGTACGCCAAGGCCGCCGAGCAGGTAGAGGTAGCGCCAATGCGGCGCCAACAGCGGATAGAGCACGGCGGTGACCCCGGCGCCGGCGCCGCCGCCGAAGGAGACGGCGGTCACCAGCAGGCTGCGGTGGCGCGCGGGTGACGCCTCGATGACGATCGTCAGCGCGAGTCCGAGCGCCGCGGTTGCGAAGCAAACCGCGAACAGCCGGGCGACCGCCAGCCAGAGCAGGGTCGGCGCGAGGCCGGACAGGAAATTGCCGATGCCGAAGCCGGCGGTCACCAGGACCAGCGTCCAGCGCCGGCCGCGACGATCGGCGAGGGCGCCCAGCGGCAGCGCCAGGACGCTGCCCAGGGCAAGCACCGAGGCCGCCTGCGTCAGCTGCTCGACAGGTGCATGGAACTCGGCGGCGATCGCGGGAAGCGCGAGATAGATGACGGTGCCGTCGAAGTCGACGAAGACGCCGACGAGCGCGGCCAGGACCAGGACGCGCCAGGGCCAGGCACGCAGCTCACTCAAAGCAAGCGCAGCTTGCGCAGCAGGAAAGGTCCGGGGCCGAGGAAGCCGCAGGTCGCGCCGACGTGGGCGATCGAGACCCCGAGCAGCGAGTGGGGCCCCGGAAGCAGCCAGAAGGCCAAACCGAGCGGGATGCCGGCAAGCGCGGTCGCAGCCACGTCGAGCCACTGCCAGCCGCCCAGGCGATGGTAGAGCACGTAGCTCGCGGTGCCGACCAGGAAGCCCGCCGGCGCCCCGAGGAGGGCGCCGACGCCACCCTGCACGACGCCCCGGAAGAAACCCTCTTCGAGAGGACCGTTGAGGAGGTAGTAGCCGCCCTGGAGAAGCGCATCCGGCACGTCGGGCACGGTGAGCGCGCCGCGCCTTCGGCTGAGCGGCAGCTGGAGGAGGGCCGCCAGCGCGAACATCACCGGGAGGGCGATCAAACCGAAGGCGACCTGAACCCCGAGATCGCCCAGGGTCAGGCCGAGCCAGGCCGGGTGCCAGACCGCCGCGATCAAGGCAACGGCGACCGCGAAGGGCACGAGCCGAGTCGCAAAGTCCGGCAGCACCCAGCGGAGGGTGTCCTCGGTGCTTCCCGGGATGACGCGGACGGCTACCTGGGCCATGGCTACCGGAGCAGGTTCGCAGATTGTTTCTGCGAGCATTTCGACAAGTTGGAGGAGCGCTATTTCGAACGCCGCCAGGTGAAGGAGGCGATTGCCTGGGCCGAGGCGGGCGGCGTCGCCGTCCACCGCAACTTCGACCACTACCACGGAACCCGCTCGGCTCGCGGCTTCGTGATGACGAGGCCCTTCCTCCACGTCATCGGGCTCCGCGCGGTGCTCGAGGCGTGGGCGACGGCGAACGGCGTGCCGGTCCAGGCGATCCAGCCCGAGAAGCGCCGCCGGGTCGCCCACATCGACGTTTTCGGCGACTACGCCCTGCAGCTCCTGACGCGGGTCGAGCCCGCGCCGTAGGTGTCGTGGTAGCGATCACCGACCAGGTCGAGGCCGGCGCTGGCCCCGATCTCGACGAGGGAGAACGGCAGCCCGGAAGGCATCCTGGCCGAGGCGGGCAGCCGGCGACCGATCCACCGGCTGGCGCTGGAGTGGCTCGACACCGATTCGGCTACTGTCTAGCCTCGTGCCACCCGGAACCGTGCTGGCGACCGGTTCGGTCGCCTTCGACTACATCCTCACGTTCAACGGCCGCTTCCGCGACCACATCATGCCCGACCAGGTCCACATCCTGAACCTCAGCTTCCTGGTCGACCGCTTCGAGCGCCGGCGGGGTGGCGTCGCCGCCAATTACGCGTACACGCTCGCCCTTCTGGGCCAGCCGAGCGCGATCCTCGCCACGGCCGGAGCCGACGCCACCGAGTACCGGGGCTGGCTCGAGGGGCTCGGCGTCGAGTGCAGCGGCCTGAAGCTGATGGAGGGCGAAACGACCGCGACCGGCTTCACCACCACCGACCTCGACGACAACCAGATCACCGGCTACTACGGCGGTGCGATGAACCGAGCCGGGGAGGTCGGGCTGGCCGACACCGCGGTGAAGCCGGTGGCGGTCATCGTCGGGCCGAACGGCCCGGCGGGCATGGCGCGGCTCGTCCAGGAATGCCGGGAGGCGGGCGTCCCGTTCGTCTACGACCCCGCCCACCAGCTGCCCCGCATGTCCAAGGAGGACCTCGAGGCCGGCTGCCGGGGGGCCTGGATCCTGATCGGCAACGACTACGAGCTGGAGCTGATCCGGCAGCGAACCGGCCGCGGGATCGAGCAGCTCCTGGAGCTCGCAACGATGGTCGTCACCACGCTCGGCCGGCAGGGCTCGCGGATCGAGTCGGCGGCAGGAAAAGTCGAGATCCCGCCCGCGCTAGCCCGCCGCGAGGTTGATCCGACCGGCGCCGGGGATGCCTACCGGTCGGGGTTGGTCGCCGGGCTGCTCCGCGGCCTGCCGGTGGCCGAGGCGGGGCGGATCGCCTCCCTTGCGTCGGCCTACGTCGTCGAGCAGGGCGGCACGATCGAGCACCGATACACGATGGCCGAGTTCGCCGACCGCTATCGCTCGGCCTTCGGCGCCGCCCTGCCGGAGGCCTTCGCGGCAAGCTGAGGCAGGAGGCCCTCGGCCTCTTTGACCACCCGCTCGAGGAGCGTTCGGGCGCTGGGGAGGTCGTGGATCAGGCCCACCACCTCTCCCGCCATCAGGTTCATCTCGGCGGGGTCGTCGCGCCGGCGCGCGTCGCGCAGCTTCTCGCCCAGCTCCAGGCCGAGGCGGCGCACCTCGTCCTCGCGGCCGAGCCAGCGATCGAGGAAGGCGTTGCGGATCGCCCGGACGGCAATCGGATCGGGCCAGGCGGCCTCATAGGCGTAATCGGGGATCGGGGTGCGGACTGTGTCGTTGCCGCGGGCGTCGAGGATCGCGCGCTTCCAGCCGTCAGGGATCGGCGCCTCCTTCGTCGCCAGGAAACGGGTGCCCATGAGAACGCCCTCGGCGCCCAAGGCGAGCGCGGCGGCCAGCCCGCGGCCGTCCCCGACTCCGCCTGCCGCGACGACCGGCACGTCGACGGCGTCGGCGACCTGGGGCACCAGGGTGAAGGTCGACTGGAGGCCGATGTGGCCGCCTCCCTCCTGGCCCTGGGCGACGACGAGGTCGACACCGGCCTTGGCGGCGGCGATCGCCTCCGCCACCGTGCTGACCATGTGGACGTGGAGAGCGCCCGCGTCGTGGGCGAGCTCGACGTAAGGGGCTGGATCGCCAAAGGCGGTCGAGAAAACCGCCGGCTGCTGCTCGAGGACCGCCTCGACCTTGGCGGCTTCGCTCCAGAGCAGGAGGTTGACGCCGAAGGGCATCGGCGTCAGCTCCCGGATCATGGCCACCTCGGCCTCGATGGCCTCGGGGCTGAGCATCGAGGCGCCGAGGATCCCAAGTCCGCCGCCGTGGGAAACGGCGGCTACCAGCTTCGCGTCGGTGCCGCCGGCCATCGGCGCGAGGAGCACCGGATGGCGGATCCCGAGCAGGTCGGTGACGCGGGTCCGCACTACTCGGTTTCCACGAGAGCGAGCGGGCGGACAGGAGAGCCGGTCGCGCCGACCAGCTTCAGCGGCGAGCAGACGAAGAGGAATTCGTGCACGCCGGCGGCGGCGAGCTCTTCCAGGTCGAGCACCTCGATGATGTGGATGCCGTTCTCGACCAGGAGGATCACGTGCACGGGGAGCTTGCCGTGGCCGGCTCCCGGCGCCAGCCACTCGAAGGCGATCGTGTCCGAGCCCGCGACGTGGACCCGGCGATCGGCGAGCCAGCGGGCGGCGGTCTCATCGGGACCCGGCACCCCGGTGGGCCAGCCGACGTAGGTCGCTTCGTCCTGGTAGCGACCGACCGGCCAGCCGGTGCGGAAGAGGACAGCGTCGCCGGCTCCGATCTCCAGGCCGTGGTGCCGGCAGGTCTTCTCGACGTCGTCCGCCGTGATCGGCCTGCCCGCTTCGAGGGACGCCGCACCCTCGGCCGCGGCGATGTCGAGGAGCACGCCCCGGGTGACGATGGGCGCGATCGCGTCCGCCCCGTGGACCTTGAAGCGGGCGCCGCGGGAGGCCTCGTAAGCGTCATGCCCGCCCTGCAGCCGGCCTTCCTTCGAGAAGTGGGCGAGGGCGTCGATGTGGGTGCCGGTATGGCCGCTCGTCGAGATCAGCTCGTTCGCGCTCGAGGAACCATCCGGGCGCTGGACGTCCCCGTGCCGGCGGAGCAGCGCCATCCGGAAGTTGGGGTGGCCAGGCGCGACCGGGGTCGCCGCGTCGAGCGGCCGGCCGAGGTCGAAGACCCGGTAGCTGCGCGCGATCAACCTGCCAGCGCCCGTTCGAGCTGGTCGACGTGCAGCTCGAGGTGCCCGATCAGGGCCTCGCGCGCCATGTCATCGGCTCGCAGGACCGACCGACCGCCGTCCATGACGCATTCCCGCCGCATCGCCGCCGCGTCCGCCGAGCGGAGATATTCGACGGTCCGCCGGTGGTCGGCGACCGCCATCTCGACCAGCGCCGTGGGAGATTCCCTGGCCAGCTGCTCCCCCAGCACGTCGCGGAGGTTCACGTTGCCGAGCAGGTCGAGCTCGGTGATCTGGCCGCTGCCGATCTTGTAGGTGAGCATCCCGTAGAACTTGCTGAGGACAGCGACGTGCGCGAGCACCTCGGTCGGGTTCCAAGCATCGGAATCCGACGGCTCCTCCCGGCCGACCCGCAGGCCGAGCTCGGCAAGTCGCGCCGAGGCCCGCTCGAGCCGGCCGGCGAGCACCTGGCGCTCGTGGTCGATCAGCTCGTCGCCGTAGTGCTGCAGGTCGGCTGCCGTGAATGCCGGGCTGTCGATCTTCATCGCCGCCTCCTCTGCTGAGCCTTTTCCATCGCCTCCCAGTGCGCCTCGGCCGCCCAGGCACGCGCGAAATCGGCCGTTGCGGCCGCGGCGAGCTCGGGTCGTGCGTAGGGCAGCGCCGCGTCGGCGGCCCGCTTGATCCCCGCCAGCGCGGGCAGGGGGACCTCGGCAAGCTCGGCGGCCAGGCCCTCGACGCGAGCCTCGAACGCCGCCCGTGGCACGACCTCTTCGAAGAGGCCGATGGCCCTCGCGTCGGCGGCGTCGATCGTCCGGCCGGTGGTCAGCAGGTGCAGCGCTCGGCCGCGCCCGATCGCCTGCACCAGCCGCTCGATGCCACCCCAGGCGGGCATCAGGCCCAAGGTCGCCTGGGTGAACCCGATCTTCACGTCGTCGGCGGCAAGCCGGTAGTCGCAGGCGATGGCGACTTCGGCGCCGCCACCGATCGCGTGCCCGTTGACGATCGCGACGACCGGCATCGGCAGGGTTGGGATCCGGTCCAGCGTCGCCCGCATCCGGCCCGCCATGCCCAGCGCGAACTCCTCGTCGCGGACGCTTTCAAGCTCCTTCAGGTCACCTCCGGAGACGAATGCACGATCGCCCGCCCCCCGGATGAAGGCGGCGTGGACGTCCCAGCCGGCGACCTCGGCGAGGGCCGCGTCGAGGTCGGCCATCGCCTCCAGGTTGAGGGCGTTGCGGGCCGCCGGACGGTCGATCGTGATCCACGCGACGGCAAGCCGGCGGACCATCGTCACCCCACCCACGAATGGCTACGATACCGCGACCCGGAAATGGCGGATGAGCCGGCTGACGAGTGCCCCTTTCCGAAGGCCTTCGCGGAGGAGGCTTCGCGCCGGCGGCCCGCCTC
>DATCOZ010000310.1:0-3367 GCA_036564345.1 Candidatus Dormiibacterota bacterium
CTGGCGGCCGCCGCCGAGCGCTCCGGCGCGCTGGTCGTCGCGCTGGTCGAGGAGACGGCGCGGTCGCTGGCCCACGCATCGAGCCTCAGCCTGGCGGTCGAGCGGACGACCTGGAAGTTCGAGCGTGGCGAGCTGGTGGGCCTGCGGGCGCGGATCACCTGCGTCAAGAACAAGGTCTCGCTGCCGGGGCGGGTGGCGGAGGTCGAGATCAACTATCCGCTGGGTGCCGGGCTGTACCCGGAAACGGGGATGGGTGAGGTGGAACAAAGGTGGACAGAGCGCGAGTCTGCTGTGGTCTAGTCCCCCACCTCCAGCTCGCCCTCCGGCCCGACCTCTACGGCCGGCCGGTGATCGTCGCCGCCTGGCGGGAAACCGTCGTCTGCGCTTCTCCGGAGGCGCTCGAGGCCGGCGTCCGCCCGGGGATGAGCCAGCGGCAGGCACAGCAGCTTTGCCCCGACGCCGAGCTGCTCGAGCCCGATCCGGCCGGCGCGGCGCGGCTGGCGGAGCGGATCGCCGCCGCCCTCTACGACCTCTCCCCGGTGGTCGAGGTGCGGGTCGATGGCGTCGCCTGGATCGACCTCGAAGGGGTCGTGCAGGAGACCCTGGCGCTGCGCGAGATGAGGCGCCGGCTGCGCGACGCCACCGGCGCCGAGCCGCGGCTGGGCCTGGCGCCGGGACCGTTCTGCGCGCGGGTGGCGGCGGCGCGGGCGCGGCCCGGGCGGCTGCTCAGCATCGACGCCGCCCCCGGCTTCCTCGCTCCACGGCCGGTCGCCGAGCTGGGCCTGGAGCCCTGGCAGGCGGAGCGGCTGGAGCTGCTCGGCCTGCGCACGCTCGCCGACGTCGCCCGGATCGGGCCGCGCCAGCTGGAGTCACAGCTCGGCCGGGAAGGCCGCGCGGCGGCGCTCCGTGCGCGCGGCGATGAGCCCGACCACCTCACCGCCTGGGTCCCGCCCCGCTCGACCTCCGCCAACCGCCAGTTCGAGCCGCCGCTGGAGGAGCGGGAGGCGCTCCTCTTCGTCGGGCGTGCTCTCTGCGACGAGCTCGCCCTCGAGCTGGGCCTCCGCGGCGCCGGCGCCAAGCGGGTCCGGGTGCTGCTCGATTCAGAAGAGCGGGAATCCCTCGTCCGCCACCCGCTGAGCAGCCCCGCCGAGCTGTTCGGGCTGGTTGGCTCCTGGCTCCGCCAGTGGCAGCCCGCCGAGCCGGTGGCCCGGATGGAGATCGAGCTGCCCCTGCTGGAGCCGGCCGGTCGCCGCCAGCTCCGGCTCTGGGTTCGCGGCGACGGCTCGGAGGTGGAGGTGAAGGCGGCGCTGGAGCGCCTCCAGGAGCGGCATGGCGCCGAAGTTGCCCTTCATCCCCAGCCAGCCCTCGCCGGCTCCCCGATCCCGGCCCAACGCTTCCGCTGGGACATTGTCGGAGCCGCCCCGGCCGTCCCTCCTCCACTCCTCCGGGAGGCTCCCCAACCGGCGACGACGGGCGCCACCCTGAGCCGCAACCTAGGCGATTTCGACTGCAGCCCGAGGCTGGCGAGGGTGGCGACCCTGAATCGCCAGGCAGCGGCGGCGACACGCCACGCCGACGAGCGGCACGGCGTCAGGGCGGCGCGAAAGCCGTGACGCGGCTCTGCGACCCGCCGCTGGCGGTCGAGGTCGAGCTCGGCCCTGACGGCGCGCCCGTTCGCGTCAGCGGCGGGCCCCTCCGCGGCGACCTCCGTCCCGCCTCACGCTGGCTGGCCGACGCCGACTGGTGGTCGCGACCCATCGCGCGCGAGTACTGGAAGGCGATACTCAATTCGGAGCTGCTGGTCGAGCTCTTCCACGACCTGCACGAGGACCGCTGGTACCTGGAGCGGATCTACGACTAGCTAGTGTCCAGGACACTACTGTCCCGGACACTAGATCGACGCTGAGTAACCCCCGTCGACGGGGATGCCGGCGCCGGTGACGAAGTCGGACGCACCGCCGGCGAGGAAGACGGCGATCCCGGCCAGGTCGCCGGGCACGCCCCAGCGAGCGGCCGGCGTCCGTGCCAGCACGCGGTCGTTGAGGCCAGCGATGTCGGCACGCGCCTGCTCGGTGAGCGCGGTGTCGATCCAGCCCGGCAGGATCGCATTCACCTGGATGTTGTCAGGGGCCCAGGCGACCGCCAGCGACCTCGTCAGCTGCAGGACGCCTCCCTTGCTTGCCCCGTAGGGCGCGAGGTGGCTGCCTCCCAGGAGGGACGTCATCGACCCGATGTTGATGACCTTGCCGCCACCGTTCTTCTTGAGCACCGGGTGCGCGGCCTTGGCGCAGATGAACGCGCTCGTAAGGTTGCTGTCGAGGACCGCGTGCCATTCCTTCAGGCTGTACTCCTCAGGCAGCTTGCGAATGTTGATGCCGGCGTTGTTGACGAGGATGTCGAGATGCCCGTACCAGCTGACCGCCTCCGCGACCAGCCGCTCGCCCGAGCCCTCTTTGAGCAGGTCGGCGACCATGGATCCCGCCTGGCCGCCCCCGGCCACGATCTCTTCGACCGCACGCTCGTTCTTCTCGACCGAGCGGCCCGCGATCAGCACCTGTGCACCGGCTTCGGCCAGCCCTTTCGCGATGGCGAGGCCGATGCCGCCGTTGCCGCCGGTGACGATCGCCACCCGGCCGTTAAGGTCGAATGCGGTCATGGTTTTCAAGACGAAAGGCTAATCGGTTCTGGTGACGCGGATCCTGGCCATCGCCGACGAGGTCGACGAAGCGCTCTACGGCGAGAAGCTGCGGCGCCTCCGTCCCGACCTGGTCCTCTCGGCGGGCGACCTGCCCTTCGACTACCTCGAGTACATCGTGAGCCGGCTCGACGTGCCCCTCCTCTACGTTCCCGGCAACCACGACCGCGATCTCTCGGCGGAAGACTCGACCTGGGCGCCGCTCCGGGCCGAGCGGCCGCAGCGCGGTCCCAGCGGCTGCATCAACGTCGACGGCCGGATCGTCGATGCCGCCGGGCTGCGGATCGCGGGCCTGGGCGGGTCGGTCCGCTACCGCGACGGCCCGAACCAGTATTCGCAGGCCGCCATGCGGCGGCGCGCCTTCCTGCTCGAGGCACGCGGACGGGTCAAGCACGCCCTTGACGGCCGGCCGACCGACATCCTCCTCAGCCATGCGCCGCCGGCCGGCGTCGGGGACGGTTCCGACCAGGCTCACAGAGGCTTCGTGGCGTTTCACCGGCTGCCGAAGGCGCTCGGCCTGCGCCTGCTCGTACACGGCCACATCCATCCCTATGCCGCCCCGCAGGCGGACCGCTGGCTCGGTGAGGCGCAGGTGGTGAACGCCATCCCTTCGCGCCTCATCGACCTCTAGCGGGCTCTAGCCGGGCGTCAGCGCCTCCAGCTTCGTGAGGT
>DATCOZ010000312.1:0-3047 GCA_036564345.1 Candidatus Dormiibacterota bacterium
GCCGGCCAACATCGAGGGCCGCGGCGCGATCGGTATCCCGCTTCTGGTTCATGAAGCGCTGCGGATGTCGCCCGACCGGATCGTCATCGGCGAGGTCCGCGGCGCCGAAGCGCTCGACCTTCTCGACGCGATGAACACCGGGCATCCCGGATCGATCTGCACGATCCACTCCGACAGCCCGCGCGACACCCTGTCGCGACTTGCCCGGCTCGCCCTCCGCAACCCGGCCGCTCCCCGACCGGAGGCACTTTCGACCGAGATCGGGCGGACCATCGACGTCGTCCTTCACCTCGACGTCAGCTCCGCCGACGGTTTTCGCCGGCGACGGCTGCGCTCGATCGGTGTCGTGCTGGAGGACGAGGGAGGCCAGCCGGTGGTCGAGGACCTGGGCGCCTTTCGTGACCTGCCCGCCCGGATCCAGGCGAGGCTCGAGGCGGGCGGGTTCGAGCTCGGTTCTCCCCTCGGACGCGTCGATGGCTGAGACTGGGGCGGCCCTCATCGCCGGGGCCGCGGTCGCCATCGCCATCTTCGCGCTGGGCGGCACGCCACCGGGCGTCGCCGCCGTGGCGGGACAGGGCTCCGCGCTGCTGCGCCGCTTTGCGGCCGGGGAGGCGAAACGGGCAGCTGCGTCGGGTATCGCCGTCGGTGCCGCCGGGATGGTGGTGGTCGAGCTGCTGATCGCCGTTGGCGCGGTCGCGCTCGGCTATCTGCTGACCGGCATGGCCGTGCTCGCGCTCGCGTCGGGCGGGCTCGGTCTTGCCATCCTTCTGGCTGTCCTGGGCGTGCGCTCGACCACTCTCCGCCGGGAGCGCCAGGACGCCGTCGTGGCGTCCGTCCGCACCCTCCGGCAGCTCCTCGAGACGGGGGCCGTGGGGGTCACGGCCGCACTTGCGATCCTGGCTGAGCGGGGTCCGAACCCGCTCCGCCGCGAGTTCCGGTCGCTGGTGGCGGGCGGTGCCCGGCCGGCGTCATGGGCGATCGCGCGCGAGCGCATCGGCGAGCCGGTGTTCGACCTGCTGTCGGCCGCCGTGCTCGTCCAGCGGCCCGGCGGCGGCGAGCTGGGCCCGCTCTTCCGCGAGCTGGAGGAGTCGGTCACCGCCGTCCACGAGGTGGAGCGCGAGGCCTCGGCGCTCCAGGTCCAGGCGCGGTCCGCGTCCGCCTTGATCCTCTGCCTGCCGCTTGCCTTCCTTGCCGTCATGTGCCTGCTCCGGTCGCCCTACCTCGACGTCTATCGCACCCTCCCGGGAGGGCTGTTCCTGGCGGGGATGTTCGCCGTGATGGGCGGCGCGCACCTGCTGATCCGCCGCTGGCTGCGCCTCCCCGAGGAGCCCCGCCTGGAGCTTGCCGATGGCTGATCCGCCTCTCCTCGCCCTGGCAGCCGCGGCCGGCGGCTGCTGCGCCGTCGTGGTGTTGGCGATCCTGGCGCCGGCGCGCGCGCCAGGCGCGCGGGAGTGGCTGTCGCGGCGGGACGACCCAGCATCCGGTCGCTCAGTCGTCGATCTCACGCGAACAGTGCGCGCCAGCTCTGCCTACCGATCGCTGCGCGGTTTGCTGGCGATCCGCCTGGAACGGGCCGGCCGGACTGAACCGCCCGAGGTTGCAGCCGGTTTGGGCGCGCTCGCCGCCCTCGGAGCCGGCGCCGCGGCTGCGGTTGCCGTGACCCTGCTCAGCGACGCGCCGAGCGGCCTGGCCGCAGGCGCCGCCACCAGCGTCGCGGTCGTCGGGCTGCTCGCCCACCGGCTCGCCCGGTCGGCCCGCGCCAGGTGCGAGCTGCTGCTCGGCCAGCTGGGGCCGATCCTCGAGCTGGTCAGCCTCGAGCTGAGCGGAGGCGCCCCGCCGATGCTGGCTCTCGAGGCCGTGCTCGGGCGCACCCGGCCGAGCTGGCGATGGCGATGCGCGCCCAGCTCATCGGCTCCCGCGTGGCCGGGTCTGCCTCCTTCGACGGCAGGCTCGCCAAGCTCGGCGACCGGCTCGACTTGCCCGCGCTCCACTCAATGGCGATGATCCTCGGCTTGAGCCGCGACTATGGCTCCGGCGTGGGCCAGGGGATCCGTGCGCTGGCTGCGGACCTGCGGCGCGCACGCCGGCGGCATGTCATCCAGGTCAGCCGCGGCGCGCTCAATCGTGTCCTGGTCCCGGCCGCGGTCGGTGTGCTGCTCCCCTTCATGGCGATCCTCCTGTTCCCGGCAGTCGCGGTACTGAGCCGGAGCCTCCGCTGAAATGCACCGAAACCGAGGGAGCGCGCTGCTCGAGTTCGTTATCGCCTGGCCCGTCGCCCTGCTGCTCGTGGTGGGCTCGGTGCAGCTGGCGGTGTGGGGCTCGGAGGCCTTCGCGGCCAAACAAGCGGCTCTTGCAGGCGCCCGGGCCGGCTCCTCCGCACGGGGAACGGCAGCGCTCGCTGGCGCCGCGGCCCTCGCCTCGCTCCGCCCCGTCCTGGTCGGGACGACCGCCGCGGCCTGGTGCCCGTCCACTGGCGGGCCGCAGCCACCGGTCTGGGTCTGCGTCACCTGGTCGGCGGCGACGGTCGAGGTACGGGTGGGCGGGTCCGTCCCGGCGCTGCTGCCCTTGCTGCCAGGCGCGGGCGGGCTGCCGCTCGGCGCCGACGTGGCTCTCGCGCGGGAGACGTTCCGCTGATGCGACGCGGCCAGGCGCTGGTCGAGCTTGCGGTGTCGCTTCCCCTGCTCCTTCTCCTGGTGCTGGGCGCGGCCCAGTTCGTCCGGCTCGCTCTCTACCGTTCCGGCCTCGACGCGGCGACCGCGGCCGCCGCTGCGGCGGCCGCCCGAGCGCCGTCCGCCGCCAGCGCGGCGGCGGCCGGGAAGGCCGCCTTCGACGCCGTTTCCGTGGGCTACGGACTCGACCGCTCGGTGACCGTCACCGTCGGTATCGGGGACTTCCAGCGTGGGGGGACGGTCACCGCCTCGGCCCACGCCGACGTCAGCCTCGGCTTCAGCGGGATCCCAGCGCTCGCCCTCGGCTGGAGGCTTTTCTCCACCGCCTCCGCACGGGTCGAGGACTGGCGCTCCCGGCCCGCCGGCCCATGAACCGGT
>DATCOZ010000316.1:0-11721 GCA_036564345.1 Candidatus Dormiibacterota bacterium
GCAGCGCTCCGTGGAGCTCGGCGACCGACCTGACGTAGCCGATCGAGCTGAAGAGGCAGAGCACGGTTCCGAAGCGCCGGCCGAGGTCGAAGTCGCGCATGTCGGCGGTCCGCAGCTCGACGCCGGGATTCTTCTCGCGCGCGATTTCCAGCATGCCCGGATCGATGTCGACGCCCACCACCTCAAAAGCACGGCGGAGATGCTGGATGTGGCCGCCGGTGCCGCAGGCAACATCGAGGATGGTCGATCCGCACAGGTACCGGCGCAGCCGCTCAACCTCCGCCGGATAGTCCTTCCACGAGTACACCGCGTCATACAGGCGCTGGCTGCCCGCGAAGGGCGCGGTCACGCCAGGGAGACCATCTCGAGGAACTCGTCGTCCCAGAAGTCGTTGATGCCCTCCGGCATGAGGAGGATCTTCTGCGGGTTCAGACGCTCGACGAACTCGGCGTCGTGGCTGACGACCACCATCGAGCCAGGCCAGCTCGCGAGGGCCTGCGCGAACCCGTCCCGGGAAGGCGGGTCGAGGTTGTTGGTGGGCTCGTCGAGGATCAACAGGTTGTGCTTGCCGGCGCAGATCTGGGCGAGCGCCAGCTTCGTCTTCTCACCGCCGGAGAGCGTCCCCGCCGGCTGAAAGGCCTTGTCGCCGTGGAGGCCGAACATCCCAACGATCTGGCGCAGCACCGGGTCGTCGGCATCGGACGCGTCGCGCATGTGGTCGAGCACGGTTCGCGCCGGGTCGAGCCCCTCATGCTCCTGGGCGTAGTAGCCGACCGACACACCGACACCGGTCCGGAAGCCCCCCGCGTCCGCCTTGGTCGCGCCGGCGATGATCCGGAGCAGGCTCGACTTACCGGCGCCGTTGTAGCCCATGATCAGCAGCCGCTGTCCCTTCTCGACCTGGAAGGTGACGTCGGTGAAGACGGCGGGGCCGCCGTAGCCCTTGGCGAGGCCGTTCGCCTGGAGGACGATTCGGCCCGAGTGGGGAGGGGGCGGGAAGCGGAAGTTGACCTTCTTGCCCCGCCGCTGGACGGTGACCGCGCCCGCCCGCATCCGATCGATCCGCTTGTCCAGCGACTTTGCGGTCTTGGCCCGCTTCGCGGTCTGGCGGCGCATCACGTCGGCCAGCGTCTGGAGCCGGGTGATCTCGGCCTGCTGCCGCTCGGCGGTCGCGGCGGTGCGCTTCTCGTCGGCGCGCCGTGCCGCCTGGTACTGGGTGTAGGTGCCTCTGTACTCGGTGAGCTTGGAAGCCTCCAGGTGGAGGACGCGGGTGATGGCGGTGTCGAGCAGGTCGAGGTCGTGGCTGACAACCAGCAGCGCCCCGCGATAGCCCCGCAGGAAGCCCATCAGCCATTCCTTCGCGTCCTTGTCGAGGTGGTTGGTGGGCTCGTCGAGGAGAAGAAGGCCGGCCTCCGCGAAGAGCGCCCGGCCCAGCTCGATCCGCCGCCGCTCCCCACCGGAGAGCACGCGGAGGGGGAGGTCGACCCGGTCCGGCGCGACGCCGAGCCCCGCGGCGATCTTGCGGGCGTCCGATTCGCCGGAGTAGCCGCCAGCGTCGCGGAAAACCTCCTCGGCGTGGGAGAAGCGGTGCAGCGCCTGCTCGGAGTGGTCGGTCTCGAGCGCGAGCCGCGCCTCTTCCAGGCGCACGGCCTGGCCGTCCAGGTCGCGGCCGCTCAGGAGGCGGGTGAGCGCCGTGGCGTCGATCGCCCTGGGATCGGGTCGCGGGTCCTGCGGGACGTAGCCGAGCGTGCCCCGCCGGAGCACCACGCCTCCCGCCGCCTGGGCCTCGCCGGCGAGGACCTTGAGGAGGCTGGTCTTGCCGGTGCCGTTGCGCCCGACCAGCCCGACCTTGTCACCCTCGCGCAGCAGAAAGCTGCCGTCCTTGACGACGGCGCGGGCCGCGACTTCCACGGTGAGATCGGTTGCTTGGAGCACGGCACTGGGTATTGTGCCCAGCCGCGACAATAAGATGCGGAGAGCTTTTCCGATGTGCCATCCCGAAGTGCCCGAAGGACACACGGCTCCCGGCGTCGAGCGGATCGAGGTCGAGGTGCCGCTGATCGGCCACCTCGAGAAGATGCCCGCGCTCCTCTGCCGGCCCCAGACCGGCGCCGGAGCAGGCGTGCTGGTGGTGGCGGACGTGTTCGGCCGCAGCCCCTTCTACGAGGACCTCGCCGGCCGGCTGGCGCTGGCCGGCTTCACCGCGCTGCTGCCTGATTACTTTTTCCGCCAGGGTCCCCTTGCCGAACCGACGCGGGAGGCCGCGATGGCGCGCCGCGAGAAGCTCGACCAGAAGCAGACGCTGGTCGACCTTTCCCAGGCCTCCGACTGGCTCCACCTCCAGCCCTTCGCCGCCGGACCGATCGGGACGATCGGCTTCTGCATGGGCGGCACCCTCGTCCTCGACCTGGCGGCGGAGCGCGACGACCTCGCCACCGTCTGCTTCTACGGTTTCCCGGCAGGCGGCCCTCTGCCCGGCAGCCCGCCCGCCCCCCTGACGCTGGTCGACCAGCTGACGGGCCCCATCCTCGGCTTCTGGGGCGACCAGGACACCGGCGTCGGGATGGACAACGTCGAGAAGCTTGCCGCGCTGCTGAAAGGACGGGGTGTCGACTTCGAACACACCATCTACCCGGGCCTCGGGCACGGCTTCATGGCCGCCTCGCGGCTCGACCCCGCGCACGAGGCATACGATGCCGCCTGCCGGTCATGGACCAGGACGATTGAATTCTTTCGGACCCACATCGCCGATTAGGAGGACAAGCAGATGAGCGAAAGCACCGACCAGTTGCGGAAGGCCGCCACGGCTGCCGCGAAGGATGTGAAGAAGCTGGCCGACAAGCACCTGCCGGCACTCCGCAAGACGACCAAGGCCGTGCTCGACAAGGAGCTGCCGAGGGTCAGGCGCGAGCTGCCCAAGGTTGCCGCGGCGGTGCGCGACGAGATACCCAAGTACGCCGAGGCTGTCCGCAAGCAGCTCAAGAACCGAAAGCCGCGCTGAGCGTCAGCGCTCAGTGCCGGGGAGGTAGGACCTTCCTCGGCAGCAGGATGTTGAGCGCGCCCAGCTGAGCCGAGATCTCGACCGGCGTCTTGCCGACCTTCCGGTTGTCGGCATACACCTCGACCCGCGGCTTCGTGGTGATCGTGAGCTTCCCGAAGCGGAAGCCCATCTCGAGTGGGTGCTCTCGCGGGCTGAACATCCGACCGGTGATGAGGCGCCCGACGATATCGTGGCGCGAGGCGCCGGCGTGGACCGACAGCTCCAGGAAGGTGTCCAGGGGATTTGCGTCCGCGACCGGCATCGCGGCCCCGATCGATGGGGTGTTGGCGAAGACCAGCGACATCGCCATGCCGTGGCCCTTGATGTCGCCCGTGATCTCGTAACGAAAGGGCTTGGCGCCGGTGACGAGGGCCAGCTTCTGGCCCCACTCGCCGAACTTGTTGTCCTTGATCGCCTCCCCGAGCTCGATCGCGGCGCCGAACATGCCGATGGCGGCTGCTTCAAGGAAGGGCGTGTCGATGACTCGGCCGACTGTGATCTTGTGTGGAATGCCGGTCTTGATCACCCGGATCGACCCGGCAAGGTTGGCAGGCAGCCCGAGCGCCTTGGCGAAGTTGTTGTAGGTGCCCAGCGAGAGGATGCCGAGGGTGTATTCGGAGTCGACCAGCGCTCGCGAAACGAAGCCGATCGTCCCGTCGCCCCCGGCCACGACGACGCGGGCCTTGGGCGTGAGCAGCGCTTGGAAGTCGACCTTGGGGTCGAACTCGACTATCAGGTGATCGGCAAAGGCTTTTCGCAGCTGGGCCTCGATCTCGGGCGTGATCGAACCCGCCTTGGAGCTGATTATCAGCAGCTTGTCGGTCTGTCGCTGCGGCGGGGGGGGAGCCGCGGGGCGCTTGGGTGGGCGCTTGGGAGCCGCCTTTCGCTTGCTCAATCGATCGTCGCAATGCCTCCTGAAACCGGCAGCACAACCCCGGTCAGGTAGGCCGAGGCGCGGGAGGAGAGGTAGATGGCGGCGCCGGCAATGTCCTCCTGCGTTCCCGCTCGCTTCATCGGGATGTGATCGACGACCTCGGCCGCGTTCTCCGAGTCGAACAGGTAAGCGGTCATCCGGCTCGGAAAGAGACCGGGCGCGATCGCGTTGACGTTTACCCGGTCGCTGACGAGGGCGGAGGCAAGGTGGCGGGTGAGCATGTGGACGGCGGCCTTGCTGGCCGAGTAGGCGTAGCTCTCGGCGCGCGGCACCCTCAGTCCGTCGACCGAGCCGATGTTGATGACCCGGGCCGGGTCGGAATCCTCGGCCGCGGCCCGGAGCTGCGGTAGGAAGAGGCGGGTGAGGTGGAAGATCGCCTTCACGTTCACGTCGAGCACCTTGTCGAAAGCCGAATCCGGGTACTCCTCGAGCGGTGCGCCCCAGGCCGCGCCGGCGTTGTTGACCAGGATGTGCAGCTTCGGCTCGCGCTCCGCCACGCGGTCCACGAGTTCCTTGGCGCCCGCCTCGGTGGAGAGATCGGCCGGCAGCGAGACGCATTCGCCCAGCTTGCCGAGCTCGGCCGCCGTGGCATCGCAGGCGTCGGCCTTCCGGGCGCAGATGTAGACCCTGGCGCCGGCTTCCACGAACCCGGTCGCGATCATCCGGCCGATGCCACGAGAACCTCCCGTCACGACCGCCGTCTTGCCGCGGATCGAGAAGAGCTGGGCGGGGTCCATTCCCAACCCATGCTAGCGATCCGCGGCGCGGTGGCGGATAATCGTGGGTGCGCCCCGAGAGTGGCCTGCGATTTCGCGCACAAGCTTTCCACTTCTTGAGAGTCATGATGTAAGGAAAGCTCCCCGCGTCGGGCGTCACTGGAGCGCTTGGTGGGAGGGTTTCGCGGCGAGCCGCCGAGGGTATCAAATGGACAGTGGCTCACGCTCGGGCGGGCGTTCCCACGCGCGCTGATGCAGCGGATCGAATTCGGAAGACCGGGACCGCCGGAAACCAGCCGAGATTTTCGGCGTTGAACTTAGGAGTGGTAGGCGCGACTGTGGCATTGAGGATCGAGGAGTACGACGGCCGGGACGCCGACGAGAAGCTGATGGCGCGTGCCGAGACGCTGATCCTCGCCGGAATGGAGGAGGGTCGCCTCGATCCAGCCGACATCCTGGTCGCCTTCCCCGAGCTCGACCCGGCCACTGCCGAGCCTGTCTTCGAGGCCTTCCGCACGATCGGCATCGTCATCGGCGCCGACGAGGAGGAGGAGGAGGACACCGCGTCGGTCGCGGTCGAGACCGCCGACCTCGAAGACGGCCGCGCCCTCGACGATCCGGTGCGGATGTACCTGAAGGAGATCGGCCACGTCGCGCTCCTGACCGCACCCCAGGAGGTCGAGCTGGCCAAGCGGATCGAGGTCGGGTCGATGGAGGCCAAGAGCCACATGATCGAGGCCAACCTGCGCCTCGTCGTCTCCATCGCCAAGAAGTACCTCGGCAGCGGGATGCCCCTCCTCGACCTCATCCAGGAGGGCAACCTGGGCCTGATCCGGGCGGTCGAGAAGTTCGACTACCGGCGCGGTTACAAGTTCTCGACCTACGCGACCTGGTGGATCCGACAGGCGATCACGCGGGGGATCGCCGACAAGTCGCGCACCATCCGCGTCCCGGTCCACGTGGTCGACAACCTCAACAAGCTGAGCCGCTCGACCGCGCGCCTCAACCAGGCGCTCGGCCGCAAGCCGACGCCGCTGGAGATCGCCGACGAGATGGGCATCAGCGTGGAGATGGTCGCCGCCTTCACGCGGGCCGCCCAGCAGCCCGTCTCCCTGGAGACGCCGATCGGCGACGACGAGGAGAACGAGCTCGGTGAGCTGATCGCCGATCCCGACGCCCTGGTCCCGGTCGACGAGGCCGCGCGGGCGATGATGAAGGACGATCTCGACGACCTCCTCGCCGAGCTAACGCCGCGCGAACGGCGCATCATCCAGCTCCGCTTCGGCCTGGCCGACGGCCACCAGCGAACGCTGGAGGAGATCGGCAAGCGCCTTGGCATCTCTCGCGAGCGGGTGCGCGAGGTCGAGCGCTCGGCGCTCATCCGGCTCCGCCGCGGCCGCCTGGCCGACCGCCTCCGCGCCTACCTCGACTGACAACGGGCAAGGGGGGAGCCGAATTCCCCGCTCCGCGCGGGGCCCCCTAACCAAGCCCCTTTCCAGAATCCCCCCTCTCGGCGCGACGAACCACGGCGAATAAACAACTCATTCGGCCGGGGTGAACCCGGCCTACGCGTCAGGCTTGGGTCGGTGGCGTCCTCATGCGGGTACCTGCAAAGTGGGGCGACCGGCCTCTACCTTTAGCTCTCAGCCTGAAATTTGCTTCTGGAGGTGCTGGAGATGGCCGCAGTCAGCCGGGCGGACGCCAACTGGGAAGGGGACCTCGTCCACGGGAAAGGCAAGGTGCGCCCTGCGAGCGGCGCGTTCGCCGAGCTGCCGGTCACCTGGCAGACCCGGGCAGAGCGGTCGGAGGGTGCCACCAGCCCCGAGGAGCTGCTCGCCGCGGCCCACGCCGCCTGCTTCTCGATGGCCTTCTCAAGCGGTCTCGGCAAGGCGGGCCATGAGGACATCCGGCTCAGCACCAGCTCCGAGATCGTCTTCGTGCCCGGCCCCGGCGTCACCACCGTGACCCTGAGGGTACGGGGCGGGGCGAAGGGCATCACCGAGGACGAGTTCGTCAAGCTGGCCACGGAGGCCAAGGACGGCTGCCCGATCTCGAAGGTGATGCAGGGGAACGTCGAAATGAAGTTGGACGCGGCCCTGGGCTAGCCGAGAGGCTGAGAGGGGATTCAGGAAAGGGGGGCCTGCCCCCCTTTGCCCGTCAGTTGGCGCTGGAACTTCTTCATCCCGCCCAGCCAACGGCCGTGGTTCTCAGCCTTGTTCCGGAAGTACTCGAGGACCTGGGGATGAGGGAGGATCAGGAATCGCTCGTCGGCGAGCCCTTCGACGACGGCCGCAGCGACCTCCTCGGGCTCGATGACGCCGAGCTTTTTCACCTGCTCGATCCCGATCTGGCCCTCCGCGTGCTTGCCGAAGACCATGTTCGTCCTGACTCCCTGGGGGCAGAGGCAGGAGACCCTCACGCCACGGTCGCCATAGGTGATCCAGATCCATTCCGCCAGGCCCACGGCCGCGTGCTTGGTGGCGGTGTAGGCCCCGTCGCCGAGCGAGGTCAGGAGGCCTGCCGCCGACGCGGTGACGAGCAGGTAACCGCCGCCGCGCTCGACCCAGCGCGGGACCAGGTGGCGGGCGGCGACGACAGTGCTCATCAGGTTGACCCGCCAGACCTCGTTCCACTCGCTGTCGGGGGCTTCGACGCCGGTCCCCAGGCCGATCCCGGCGTTGGCGCAGTAGAGGTCGATCGGGCCGTCGTGGGCCTCCACCTCGTCGATCAGCGCGGCAACGGCGGCGTCGTCGGCGACGTCACAGTCGGCGCCTCGCGCCGCCGGCCCGATGGCTGCCGCCGCATCTTCGGCGCGGGCGCCGTCCCGGTCGGCGAGGACGACCGCCCGGGCGCCTTCGGCAGCGAAGCGCCGGCCGAGAGCGGACCCGATGCCGCCGGCCCCGCCGGTGACGATGACGACCTTGTCCTTCAGCTCCATATCGGAAACCCTAGTGTCCCGCCCCCAAAGTTCGCAACAAATGTCTGGGCCGTCGCAAGCGACGGCCGGCGGCGATTTTGCAACGAACTTCAGGGGCAGGACACTGGCGCCTCGATGGCGGACGGAGGCCATTCGGCGCGGCTACCAGCAGTGGCCTGGCAACTCGAAAAATGATCCCTGTTGCATCCGGCCGCGGCGACCAACTAGTGTTGGCGACGGCCCCGATGGGTGCGCGCTAGGGAGCCGGTGAGAGCCGCAAGGCAGGAACAGGAGCCAGAGAGGCGGCCCGCCGGGGTCACTTTCGTTTCTGGGAAGCATTTTTCAGAGAGGTGGATACGGTGGACACGCTGAAGGCTGCCCTCACCCTGGTCGACCCGGCGAGCGTCGGGTTCGATGCCGCCCGGCTGTCTCGGATCGACGACCACCTGCGGGCCTACGTCGAGGACGGCCGGCTTCCCGGCCTGCAGGTTATGGTCAGCCGCCGCGGCAAGGTCGTACATCTCTCCTCCTTCGGAAAGCGCGACAAGGAGGCGGGCCTCCCCGTCGAGGCGGACACCATCTTCCGGATCTACTCGATGACCAAGCCCATCACCTCGGTGGCGGCGATGATGCTCTTCGAACAGGGCGCGTTCGAGCTGACGACGCCGGTCAGCCGCTTCATCCCCTCCTTTGCCGACGCGCGGGTCTACCTCCGGGGCAACTCAACGAAGCCGCTGACCGCGCCGGTCGCGGAGCCGGTCCGGATCTGGCACCTGCTCACCCACACCGCCGGGCTGACCTACGGCTTCCTCCACGCCCACGCCGTCGACGAGGCGTATCGTGCCGCGGGCTACGAATGGGGCTGGCCGGAGGGCACCGACCTGGCCACGGCCTGCGACACCTGGGCCCGGATCCCGCTCGCCTTCCAACCTGGAACGGAGTGGAACTACTCGGTCGCGACGGACGTCCTGGGCCGGGTGATCGAGGTAGCCTCAGGCCAGTCGCTGGACAGCTTCTTCGCCGACCGGATCTTCAAGCCGCTGGGCATGGAGGACACCCATTTCTCGGTTCCCGAGGCGGATCGCGACCGGCTGGCGGCGCTCTACGCCGTGGCGCCCGGGATCCCCGGGCCGATCCGCTACGACGTGATGGGCGAGGCCGCGCTCAAGCCGCCCTCACTCTTCTCGGGCGGTGGTGGCCTGGTCTCGACGACCGCCGACTACCATCGCTTCACGCAACTGCTGCTGGGGCGCGGCGAGCTGGACGGCACCCGCCTGCTGGCGCCGAAGACGATCGGCCTCATGGCGCAGAACCACCTCCCCGGCGGTCACGACCTGGAGACGGTCGGCCGGCCGCTCTACGCCGAGACGAACTTCACCGGCATCGGCTTCGGCATCGGCTTCTCGGTCGTGCTGGACCCGATCGCCGCCAAGACGCTCAGCAACCGCGGCGAGCTCGCCTGGGGCGGCGCGGCGAGCACGGCGTTCTGGGTCGACCCGGTCGACGAGGTGGTCGTGATCCTGATGACGCAGCTTCTCCCGTCGAGCACCTACACGATCCGGACCGAGCTGAGGCAGCTGGTGTACCAGGCCCTCATCGACTGAGGGGAAGCTTTACGGGCCTCAGCCAACCGCCGAGATGACCCGGCGCGGGGCCTTGCCGATCTCGCCCACGCCGGCGGCGGGCAGGAAGAGGCTGAAGGTGGTGCCCTGGCCGACCGTGCTGGCGACCTCGATCCGGCCGCCCATCAGCTCGGCCAGGCGGCGGCTGATGGGAAGGCCGAGGCCGGTGCCCTGGGCTGACTTCGAGAGCCCGGTCTTGGCCTGGGTGAACTCCTCGAACATCCGCTCCAGGTCCTCGGCGTCGATGCCGACACCGGTGTCGGTTATGTCCAGGCGCACCTCCTCGCCGCAGGCCACGGCGTCGATCCGCACCAATCCCTTGTCGGTGAACTTGATCGCGTTGGAGAGCAGGTTCAGGAGAATCTGGCGCAGGCGCAGCGGGTCGGCGACGACGATCAGGCCGGCGTCGTCGCCGACCTCCAGGTCGAGGCCTTTCGCCTCCGCCAGTTCGACCATCTTGGTGACCGACTCCTCGATCAGGGGGAACAGGCCGACGGCGGAAAGGGCGATGTCCATCTTGCCCGCCTGGACCTTGGAGAGGTCGAGCAGGTCGTTGATCAGGAGCAGGAGGTGCTGGCCGCTGCTCTCGACATTGGCCACGTACTTCGCCTGCTTCTGGCTCAGGGAGCCGAAGCGGTCGGTCAGGAGCAGCTGGGAGAAGCCCAGGATGGAGTTGAGCGGGGTGCGCAGCTCGTGGCTCATGGCCGCCAGGAAGCGCGACTTCTCGCGGCTCTCCTGGCGGGCCTCGAGAGCCTCGTTCCGCTCGGTGACGTCCTGGGAGATCACAAGGAGGAGCTCCGGCTCGGTCGACTGCGTGACCTGGATGCGAGCCTCGACGGGGTAGCTGGTGCCGTCCCGGCGGCGCTGGTTGGACTCGATCAGGACCTCGGCCTGGATTCCCGAACGGAGCGGCGCCAGCTGCTCCTCCAGGCACTTGCGGTCGCCCTCGAAGAGCAGGTCGGCAAGGGACAGCCTGAGCATCTCGTCGGCTGTGTAGCCGAGACGCTCGGTTGCGCTCCGGTTCGCCTGGAGCAGCTGGAGCGACTGGCTCTCGACGAGGTAGACGTCGCTGGACGACTGGTCGATGATCCGGCCCAGCCGGCTGGAGACCTGCTCGGCGGCGCGCAGCTGCTCGGCCAGCCGCGCCGTCTCGAGCGCCGCGCTGGCCTGGCTCGCAAGCGTCTCCAACAACCGCTTCTCCTCCGAGTCAAACCCCCTGAAGCCGAGCTTGTGGCGGCCGATCAGGAGCAGGCCGAGGCTGCTCGTCTCGCCGCGCAGGTTGGTCACCATGACCTGGCGCTGGTCGCGCGACTCGAGGTACGGCGTGTCGCTCGCCTCGTATCGGTTGGGTGCTCCACCGGTCGAGGCCATGATCTGCCGGAACCAGTCCTCGACACCCCGCTGCGGCCTCAGACTGTCCAGCTTCTCGGATTGCTCGGCGCCCGCTTGTACCGCGCGGCGCCAGGCACCGCCGGCAACCTCCGGGGCGACCAGGACCTCGACCCAGTCGGCGTTGAACATGTCCAGCGCGTGGTTCGTCAGCGTCCGGATGACGGTGTCGGTCTGGACCGACCCCTGCAGCTCCCGGCCGAGGTTGAAGAGGTGGGTGATGCTCTTCCGCTTGCGCCGTTCCGACTGGGCGGACCGGTAGGCGAAGTAGAGGGCCGCGACGGGCACCAGGATCAGCCAGGCGGATTGCGGTTGGTGCCAGATGACGGTGACGAAGAGGAGCGCGAGACAGCTGTTGACGGCGGTCACGGTGACGCCGAGGCTGAGTGCCTCGCCGAGCTGGAGGAACGTCTCGCGGCCCTGGTGTAGGGCGATCACCATGTTGATCACGATCACCGCGACGACGCTGCTGGCGAGCATCGCGAAGACCGCCGCCGACCAGCCCGCCGGGCCGACTGGCTGCGAAGCCGGCACGATGGTGTGGAAGAACCAGACCGCGATCGACGTCTCGAATGTGAACAGGCCGAGGTTGAAGGCGAGCTTCACCGGGCTGTTGCGGCGGACGAACACGAGCGCCACGGCCGAACCGATGATCCGGCAGATGACGACCTCTGAGGGACTCGCGAAGAAGAGCGCGAACACCGTCGGGATCTCGCTCAGCGAATAGGTGTGGGCGCTGCCCCTCACCTCGAGGTGCACCGCGAGCAGCTCGCCGACCAGGAAGAAGCCTGCCAGCAGGGGCCAGCTGATCTCGCCGTGGCCCGCGAAGCGGGGCAGGTGCTGGAGCGGCCCCAGGAAGAGTGCGATCGCGGCCGCGTCGAGGACGAGGGCGAACAGCCACACCCGGACCGCAGTCTCTTTTAAACGACCGAGCGCGCCTGCTCTCAGCAGGCGCGCCACGGCCGTAAGGACTCCGATCCTCGACGTTACCGGGTCAACTCCAATCGGCACTTGTCCAGGAGTTTCCGCTCCAGGAGTTTCCGCTCCAGGAGTTGCCAGTCCACGAGTTGCCGGTCCACGAGTTGCCGGTCCACGAGTTGCCG
>DATCOZ010000323.1:0-13012 GCA_036564345.1 Candidatus Dormiibacterota bacterium
GGCGTGGGGAGGGGGGCGGCCTCGGCCGCCGGCGGGACCGCTCGCGCGGAGTTCCGGGGCACCGCCATGCTGCCGCTGCCGATCGGCGCGTTCAGGTTCCGATAGGTCACCTGGCCGCCGCCCCCTCCCCGCTTGGTGGCGACGAGGGCGGCCAGTTCGCCGGCGCCGAGCGAGAGGCGTTCGCTGCCGCCGAGGGGACCGGAGGTCTCGCGGAGCGCCGTGAGCGCCGCCTTGATGTCGGAGCGCATGGTGCCTCCGGCGATGGCGCGCGCCGTCACGACCAGCGCGGGCGCTGCGTGCTCGATCGCCCGGGGTGCGGCGCGGCTGTCGCGTTCCGGTGCGATCCCGAAGGCCTGGCAGACGAGGCGGCCGGCGTCGCGTAGCTCGGCGACCAGCTCCTCCTGGCTGGGGGAGTGGAGGGTTGCCAGCTGGTGGCCGGTGAGCCGGATGTTGCCATCGGGCATCACCCGCACGTTCGCAGGGGCGAGGTCGCCATGGTTGAGGCCGTCGGCGTGGAGCGCGTCGAGGCCCTCCAGGACGCCGAAGCTGATCGCTGCCGCCTGTTGGGGCGAGAGGAAGCCGCCCCCGGGTAGATCGGGCAAGCCGACGCCCTGCTCGAGATCGCCCACGACCCAGACGCCCTCGGCGTCCGCCCACCAGCCCCGGATCGGCGCCAGCCGGTGAGTGGGGATCTTCGCCAGGCGGCGCAGCCGATCGAGGGCGGCCTGGCGGGCGGGTTCGTCGGTCAGGATGGTCTGGAAGGCGAGGACCTCCCGGCCATCGGGCTGGCGGGCCTTCCAGGTGGCGCCGTTGGGCCCGTTGCCGACCTGCTCGACCAGCTCCGGTGGTTGCTCAGCCATTCACCGCGCAGGTTAAGCCGGATTGCGAGGGATGGGTTACGACTTCGCCAGCGAGAAAACGCCGTCGCCCGTCGTCGCGTCCTTGAAGAAGACCTTGTAAGTGCCGGTGATCGCGGCGCCGGTGAGCACGCCGTCCGCCTCGAAGTGGTCGACCCGGGCGTTGGGCAGGTTCTGGGCCTTCATCACGAAGGTCGGGCCGGTGGTGGTGACGGTGAAATCGCCGAAGGTCGGGGAGTGGCCGCTGAAGCCGAGGGCGCCGAGCTGGCCGAGCTTCCCGGAGAAGGTCTCCGGCGGCGGCGGCGGGCCGCCGAACACGTTGCCACCCACCGTCAGGTTGGCGGTCACCGTCTGGGTGGCGGGGTCGAAGGCGATCACCGCCTGGACCGTCCCTTTGGAGTTGAAGGTTGTATTCGTCCACGTGCCGGAGTAGCTCCCGGCGAAGGCCAGGGCGAGAGCGCCCAGGTCGAACGTTGGCGAGGGGGCCGGCGTCGGCGTTGGGCTGGGCGACGGCTTGGCGGCGGTCGAAGAACCCCCGCCGCAGGCCGAGAGGAGGAGGAGGGTCAGCAGCGCGAGCAGCCGGCGCCGGGCTGTGGGCATCCGCAAGTCAAGTACCATCCCGGCCCACTGCTGTCAACATTTGCTGGTCTCTTGCGGTTCCCACTCCTTCTCCTCGTGCCGGCGCTTCTCGGCATCTCCTGCGGCGGCCCCGACCCGGCACCCGCGAGCACCCCCGTGCCTGCGGCCAGCACGCCGCTCAGCCCCTCGCAGAGTGCCGCCGCAGCGGCCTGCGGGGCGGCCGCCCAGCAGGCCGACCAGGGCCACCTCCACGTCGCCGACCTCAACCAGACCTACACCCAGCACCCGGCTACCTCGGGACCGCACTACCCCGTCCCGCTGCCGCCGCTGCCATCGGTGTATACCGCGCCGGTCCCCGAGGCCCGCGCCGTCCACAACCTCGAGCACGGCTATGTCTGGCTCTATTACCAGTCCGCCGGTGCGGACGCGCTCTCCTCGCCGGTGATCGACGTGCTCCGTGTGGCAGTGACCGGCCAGCGGAAGGTCCTGATGGCGCCCTACCCGCAGCTGCCCGCCGGCGCGGCGCTCGATTTCGCCGCCTGGGACGAGCTTGCGCAGTGCGGCCGGGGGGTTACCGCCGGCGAGGCGGTCGCCAAGCTGGCCGAGTTCGTCGCGGCCTACCGCGAAGGCTCGCTCGCGCCCGAGCCCGGGGCTGCCTGAAGGCTGTCGAACTCATAATCGGGGCCGTCGGCGTACGTTCGCGCGCGGCGCCCCCTAATATGCCGTGACGGCACATGAGCGGCTCGAGAGGCGTAATCCTGATCGTCGAGGACGACGTGGCGACCTCCGACTTGATCGCCGACCTGGTCGAACAGGAGGGATTCATGGTTTCCCGCGCGGGCGGTGGGCATGAGGCCATCGAGTCCTTCACGCGCGACCACCCGGTGGCGGTCTTCCTCGACTGGGTTCTGCCCGACATCCCGGGCATCGAGGCCTGCCGCAGCCTTCGCGCCCTCGACCGCCTGGTCCCCATCATCTTCGTCTCGGGCCGCGACGATGAGGCGAGCACAATCCGGGGACTCGACGCCGGTGCGGACGACTACCTCGCCAAGCCGGTCCGGATCCGGGAGCTGATCGCCCGCCTGGAGGCCCACATCCGCAAGGTGGGCGTCCTCACCGAGCGGCAAGCGGCCGAGCCGGGAGCCGACCAGGAGCGGATGCGGCGCTTCGGGGAGGTCGAGGTCGACCTCGCGGCGCGGATGGTCTCGGTCGGCGGCCAGCCGCTCAACCTGGCGCCGCTCGAGTTCAGCCTGCTCGAGTACCTGGCCCGCAACGCGGGCGTCGCCGTCAGCCGGGACCAGATCATGCGCGAGGTCTACGGCTTCGCCGCGGACATCTCGACCGAGCGGGTCGACCAGCTCGTCCGGCGGCTGCGGACCAAGCTCGGCGACGGTCCCCACCGGGGCGGCGTCCTGGTCGCCGTGCCGGGCTACGGCTACCGGCTGGAGCAGAGTTCGCCGCAGCCCGCCTGATAAGATCGGGACCGGATATGGCATACGTCATCGCGCAGCCTTGCATCGGCCTCAAGGACGCGTCCTGCGTCGAAGTCTGCCCGGTCGACTGCATCCACAGCGACGACGCGGCGGAGATGTACTTCATCGATCCCGACGAGTGCATCGACTGTGGGGCATGCGTTGATCCCTGCCCGGTCGACGCCATCTACCCGGAGGACGAGGTCCCCGAGGAATGGCGCAACTTCATCCAGATCAACGTCGACTACTTCAAGAAATAGCCGCCGCTTGACCAAGCACGCAGTCACACTGCTGCCCGGCGACGGCGTCGGCCCGGAGATCTGCGACGCGTCAGTTCGCGTGCTCGAGGCGACCGGCGTCGAGTTCGAGTGGGACGTGCAGCCCGCCGGTGAGAGCGCCATGGCGGAGTACGGCACCCCGCTGCCGCCGCGGACTCTCGACTCGATCCGTCGCACCACGGTCGCCCTCAAGGGCCCCGTCGGCACCCCGATCGGCACCGGTTTCAGGAGCGTCAACGTGGCTCTCCGGCAGGAGCTCGACCTGTACGCCCTGGTCCGGCCGGTGAAGGCCTACAAAGGTGCGCGCAACCTGCGCGACGACCTCGACTTCGTCATCGTGCGCGAGAACACCGAGGACATCTACGCCGGGATCGAGTTCGAGCTGGGAAC
The DNA here is from genome assembly GCA_036564345.1 of Candidatus Dormiibacterota bacterium. Taxonomy (GTDB): domain Bacteria; phylum Chloroflexota; class Dormibacteria; order Dormibacterales; family Dormibacteraceae; genus UBA6019. The sequence goes on from DATCOZ010000323.1 coordinate 3,577, forward strand.
GCCCGACTGCGTCGACCTGATCGGGGAGATCTCCCGGCGGGCGGGGAAGAAGATCCGTCCCGACAGCGGGCTTTCGATCAAGCCGATCTCGGTCAGCGGCACCGAGCGGATCGTGCAGTACGCCTTCGACTACGCCCGCCGGATGGGTCGGCGGTTGGTCACCGCGGTGCACAAGGCGAACATCATGAAGCACACCGACGGGCTCTTCCTGGCAACGGCCCGGAGGGTCGCCGAGCAGAACAAGGACATCGAGTTCAACGACCGGATCGTCGACAACATGTGCATGCAGCTCGTGCTGCGGCCCTACGAGTACGACGTGCTCTGCTGCCCGAACCTCTACGGCGACATCATCTCCGACCTCGGGGCCGGCATGATCGGCGGCCTCGGCCTGGCTCCTGGCGCCAACATGGGCGCCGTGGCCGCCGTCTTCGAGGCGACCCACGGTTCGGCGCCCAAGTACGCCGGCCAGAACAAGGTGAACCCGATGGCCGTGATGCTCTCCGGTGTGCTGATGCTGCGGCACCTGGCGGAGACGGACGCGGCGGACCGGATGGAGGCCGCCATCGCGAGCGTGATCAAGGAAGGTCGCGACCTCACCTACGACATGAAGAAGGACCGCGACGACCCGACCGCGGTGGGCACCTCGCAAGTGGCGGACGCGATCATCGCCAAGCTGCGCTGACTGAAGGCGCGCGCCGCCTCCGCAAGCTCTGGACAGAGCACCGGGCGATCCCCTTTCCCGGCGGTCGCAGCGCCGATCCCCACCTCCACGAGATAGCGCTCTACGACGCTTGGCTGGAGCCGATCGTGAGCGCGGCGCTGGCCGGCGAGGGCCGGCTCTCGGCGGCTCACCGCGCGATGCTCCGGCAGCGGCGCGAAGAGGGCAACCAGGCGCTCTGGGCGGCGGCGGGGGAAGCCGGACGCGCAGCGCGTTCGCACGTCGCTCGTCTGCTCCGGATCGAGGAGGAGCTGGAATCCCTGCCGCTGGACTGATCGGGTCGCGGCCGCGTATCCTTGCGGGCGAGCTTGCACGCTCGCTCCCCCGTCCTAGACAACGTCACACCCAGGGAGCGCCGGTACGACCGACGTCGTGCTCGCCGGCGGCGTGACTTCCTTGCCCTCGCGCTGGTCCTTCTTCTGACGGTGGGCTGCGGGGTCGCGGTCCGGGCGGCCGGGACGATCACGGTCGGCTGGCTGGCTCCGCGGACATCGGCCGCGGCGCTCGCGTCACTGCCCACGACCACCCGACCCATCGTGGTGCCCCGGGAGGAGGCCATCCCGACCTTCGACGTCGCCGCCTTCAACGCTGTGGCCGAGCCCGATCTCGCCCTCCACGCCAAGAGCGCGGTGCTCTTCGACCTCGACAGCAACCGGGTTCTCTGGGTCAAGCAGGCTCACCTCCGGCGGCCCCCTGCCAGCCTCACCAAGCTGATGACCGCGGTCGTCGCGAGCGACCTGACGAGCCTCGACACCCAGGTCACCGTGACCGGCGAGGCGGCCGCCGCCGAGCCGAGCCGGATGGGCCTGGTCGCGGGACAGACGTTGACCGTCCGCGACCTGCTCTACGGCGCACTTCTCAACTCCGGCAACGACGCGGCTTTCGCGCTCGCGGAGGGGATCGTGCCGCTCGACCAGTTCCTTTCACTGATGAACCGGAAGGCGGCCTATCTGCACCTGCGCGACACCCATTTCAGTACGCCCAACGGGCTCACCGACCCCGAGAACTTCACCTCTGCCTACGATCTCGCGGTGCTCTCCGCCTACGTGGCCCGTAACTATCCCGACCTGGTGGCGATCGCCGCGACCCGCGATCACGTGATTCCCGCGGCCGACACGCATCCGGCCTTCCATCCCCACAATCTGAACCACTTCCTCGACGTCTACCCGGGCGCGACCGGCCTGAAGACGGGGTTCACCGACGACGCCGGCGGCTGCCTGATCGCCACCGCGACGCGCGGCGGCCGCCACCTGCTGCTCGTGCTGATGGGCTCGGACATCATGTTCGGCGACGGTGTGAAGCTGATGGACTACGGCTTCGCGACCCCTTCTCGCTGATCAGACCTACCTAGAATCGTCGAAGTGATTCCGATCGAGGGCGTTTCCGCGCTGGAGGTGCTCGACTCGCGCGGCAACCCGACCCTTTCGGTCACCGTCCGCACCGCCGTCGGCAGTGGAACCGCCAGCGTCCCCTCCGGTGCGTCGACCGGCGCCCACGAGGCGGTCGAGCTGCGGGACGGCGACGGCAAGCGGTTCGCCGGGAAGGGCGTGCTGAAGGCCGTCCAGAACGTCAACCGCGATCTCGCCCAGACCGTGATCGGCCTCGACGTGCTCGACCAGGCCGGGATCGACCAGGCGATGATCGATCTCGACCGGACCGCGAACAAGGGCCGCCTGGGGGCCAATGCGATCCTCGGCGTGTCGCTGGCCACGGCCCACGCCGCGGCGGCCTCGACCGGCGTCCCGCTCTATCGCTACCTGGGCGGCGCGCAGGCGCGGCTGCTGCCCCTGCCGATGGCCAACGTGCTCAACGGCGGCGCCCATGCCGACAACAACGTCGACCTCCAGGAGTTCATGATCTGCCCGGTCGGTCCGGCGACGTTCGCCGACGGCATCCGCGCGGTGGCCGAGGTCTACCAGGCCCTGAAGAAGGTGCTCCAGGAGCGCAAGCTCGGCCGCGGCGTCGGCGACGAGGGCGGCTTCGCTCCCGAGCTGGAATCCAACCAGGAGGCCCTCGACCTGCTCGTCGAGGCGATCCAGAAGGCCGGCTACACGCCCGGGACCGACGTCTCGATCGCCATCGACCCCGCTGCCAGCGAGTTCTTTCAGGACGGGCGCTACGAGCTCGCCGGAGAGGGCAGGACCCTCGACGCGGCCGGCCTCGTCGACCTCTACGCCGGGTGGGTCGACCAGTACCCGATCATCTCGATCGAGGACGGCATGGCGGAGGACGACTGGGAGGGCTGGGCGCTGCTGACCGAGCGCCTCGGAGGCCAGGTCCAGCTGGTCGGCGACGACGTCTTCGTCACCAGCGTGAGCCGCCTGCAGGAGGGCATCGAGAAGGGGATCGCCAACTCCATCCTGATCAAGGTGAACCAGATCGGCACCCTGACCGAGACGTTCGACACGATCGACCTCGCACGAACCGCCGACTACAGCGCGGTGATCTCCCATCGCTCCGGCGAGACGGAGGACACGACCATCGCGGACCTCGCCGTCGCGACCGGCGCCGGGATGATCAAGACCGGCGCGCCGGCCCGCTCCGAGCGTGTCGCCAAGTACAACCGGCTGCTCGCCATCGAGCGCGAGCTGGGCGCGGCCGCCCGCTACGCCGGCGGCGGCTCGCTCGGATCAGGCTGAGTGTCCCGCTCCCGAAATTCGCCGCAAATGTCCGCGCCGTCGCAAGCGACGGCCGGTCGACCCTTCGGGCTCATCCGCCAGGGACGCCGTCTGCATTCCCCACCCTGCGGGCGGGGCCCCCTATCGAAGCTTCCTGGATCTCGACGCCCCTGGCGGCGATTTTGCAACGAACTTCGGGAGCGGGACACTAGCCTGTGAAGGCCGGCTCGCGGGCAGTTCACGCCGGCCACCCGAAAAAGGCGCGGGAGTCGCTCAGCCCGCCCATCGTGCAGACCGCCGTCTACGTCTACGACAGCCTGGAGGACTACGACGCGGTCGCGCGCGGCGACTCGCCCGGCCACTACTACGCCCGGACCTCGAACGAGAACGTGGCGATGCTGGCGGAAGCGGTCGCCGACCTGGAAGGGGCGGAGGCGGGCGTCGCCACGAGCTCGGGCATGGCCGCCATCCTGGTCGCGATCGGCGCCCTGGCCCCGCGGCCCTGCCCGATCGTGGCGCCGCTCGACCTCTACGGCGGCACCTGGGTCCTCTTCCGGCAGGAGCTCGAGCCGGCGGGCTATACGACGCGGATCGTCGATTTCACCGATCTCGAGGCGGTCCGCCGAGCGATCGACGGGGCCGGGCTCGTGGTCTGCGAGACGATCACCAACCCGCTGGTCCGGATCGCCGACCTGGAGGCGATCTGCCGGATGGCCGCCGAGAAAGGCGTTCCCGTGCTGGTCGACAACACCTTCGCCACGCCCATCCTCTGCCGGCCCCTCGAGCTGGGCGCGACGATGTCGGTGCACAGCGCCACGAAGTACATCGGCGGCCACTCCGACCTGACCGCCGGCGTCACCGTGGGGGCCAGGGACGCCATCAAGGCCGCCGCGGCGAGGGCGAGCCGGCTGGGCACCACGCTCGGTCCTTTCGAGGCCTGGCTGGCGGTCCGCGGCCTGCGCACGCTGCCGCTCCGGATCGCGCGGATGAGCGCCAACGCGCTGGCCCTGGCGGAAGCGCTCCGGGAAGCCCCCCAGGTGGCCGGTGTCCACTACCCGAGCCTGCCCGGCTCGGCCCAGGAGGAGCTCGCCCGGCGGCTCCTGCCGGACGGCGCCGGCGGGATGCTGGCGATCCAGCTGGACGGCGGCAGGGCCGGAGTCCAGCGCCTGCTCGACCGCTTTCGGATGGTCAGCTTCGCCGCCAGCCTGGCGGGTGTCGAGACCACCGTCTCGCACCCCGAGGTCACCTCCCATCGCAACCTGACGGCGGAGGAGCGCGCCGCGCTCGGCATCCATCCCGGAACGCTGCGCATCTCGGCCGGCATCGAGGAGGCGGACGACATCATCGAGGACTTCCGCCAGGCACTCGGTTAGTGAGGCTGTACTCGCTCCTGCAGCTGGTGGAGCTCGTCCTTTTTTTCGCGGTCCTCGTCTACGCGCTGCTCCCGACACCCGACACGCATCCCTCGCTCGCACTCGTCGCGGGCGGGCTCCTGATGGGCAAGGCGGTGCTCAACATCCTCGCGCCGGAGGGAGGCACGCTGATCCGGCGGACCCTGATCGGCTACGGGTTCGCGGCCGTCTTCGTCGTCATCGGCATCGCGCTCGTCCTCGTCGTCCAGCGCTAGCGGCCCGAGGAATCGGGGCGCCGAGAGGGCGGTTCCTACACTTGGTGACGATGATCCGGACCGCGGCGCGCAGCCTGCTCGAGCTGATCGGCAACACGCCCCTGCTTCGGATCCGCCTGTTCGAGGCCGAGTTCCCGCGGCTCGAGGTCTATGCCAAGGCGGAATGGTTCAACCCGGGCGGGTCGGTCAAGGACCGCGCCGCGCTGGCCATGATCGAGGACGGCGAGCGCAGCGGCGCGCTGACACGCGGCAAGGTGATCATCGACTCGACCTCCGGCAACACCGGCATCGCCTACGCGATGGTCGGTGCGGCAAAGGGCCACCCGGTGAAGCTGGTGATGCCGCGCAACGTCTCCGAGGAGCGCAAGCAGCTGATCACGGCGTACGGCGCCGAGATCGTCTACTCGGACCCCCTCGAGGGCTCCGACGGGGCGATCCGGCTGGTGCGCCAGCTGATCGCGGAGGCGCCGGACCGGTACTTCTATGCCGACCAGTACTCCAACCCCGCCAACCCGCTCGCTCACTACAACGGCACCGCGGTCGAGATCCTCGAGCAGACGGGGGGCCGCATCACCCACTTCGTGGCGGCCCTCGGCACCACCGGCACCTTCGTGGGGACCGCCCGGCGGCTCAAGGAGCACGATCCCGGGATCGCGACGATCGCCGTCATGCCGGAGCAGTTCCACGGCCTCGAGGGCCTGAAGCACCTGCCCAGCTCGATCGTGCCCAGGATCTGGAACCCGGAAAACGCTGAGGAGCTCTGGGAGAGCCCGACCGAGCCCGCCTACGACCTCGCCCGCCGCTTGAGCCAGGCGGAAGGGATCCTCGTCGGCCACTCCTCCGGCGCCGCCCTCTGGGGAGTCGCCAAGCTGGCTGAGCAGATTGGCGAGGGGGTCGTCGTGACGATCTTCCCGGACGGCGGCGACCGCTACCTGTCGACGGGGCTCTACCGCCGGTGAAGGTGGCCGCCTGCGCGCTCGACGCCGTCAAAGCCCACGCCGAGGAGGGCTACCCGCACGAGATCTGCGGCTTCCTGATCGGTGCTCGGGGGAGCACACGGATCGCCCGGGCGGTCCGCGCCCGCAACACCGTCGTCGAACGCGCCCGCGATCGCTATGAGATCGATCCCCGGGACACGATCAGGGTCCAGCGCGAGGCGGACGATGCCGGCGAGGACATCCTCGGCTACTACCACTCGCACCCCGATCACCCAGCCCGGGCGTCGGTCTTCGACACCGAGCGGGCCTGGGCGGGACCGGTCTACCTCATCGTCTCCTGCGTCGAGGGCAAGGTCGTCGACGCCAACGCCTTCGTCGCCGGCCAGGACGGCGGCCCCTTCCGCGACGAGGCGATCGAGATCGGCTAGTGTCCTGGACACTAGCTCCTCAGCGCCTCCGCCACCCGCTGCAGCTCGTGGCGGCGCGCCAGGTACTCGGGGATCGAGGCCATCCGGGGCCGTTCCTGGTCGTGGATGTCCTTCACCTCGAGGAAGAAGCGGTCGTTGTCGTAGTGGATCAGCTTCATCGATCGGTTCACCTCTTCCAGGAGGTGCATCCGGTGCCGGTCGCCCAGCCGCTTGAGGGCGACCTGGAAGATCGCGAAGGCCATCTTGGAGAGGTCGAAGAGCTCCTGGTTGCGGTGAACGCGGGAGCCGAGGTCGACCTGCGCGATCCGGTTCAGCCCGAAGGACTCCAGGATGTCGATCAGCATCCCGATCTCGACCCCGTAGCCGGTGAAGAAGGGAAGCTGCTCGAGGAGCTCGCGTCGCCCGGCATACTCGCCGGAGAGCGGCTGGAGCAGGCCCGAGAGCTCGGGGTAGAAGAGGTTGATCACGGGCCGCGCGGTGAGCTCGGTGACGCGCCCTCCTCCCGCCGTGCGGATCTCGGTGCCGAACTTGAGAGGCCGTTTGTAGTAGCCCTTCACGTAGCCGATGCGGGAGTCGGTGAGGAGAGGTCCCAGGGTCCCGAACACGAAGCGGGTATGGAAGTTGGAGATGTCCGTGTCGCACCACGCGACGATGTCCCCGCGGAGCAGGTGGAGGCTCTTCCAGAGCGCCTCGCCCTTGCCGGTGAAGGCGCCGTACTCGGGCAGGATCGAGTGGTGCTGGTGCACCTCGACCCCGTAGGAGCGGGCGATCTCGACCGTCCCGTCGGTGGAGCCGCTGTCGATGACGACCACCTCGTCGAGCAGGGGATAGCGCTCGACCAGGTGGCTGAGGCAGAGCTTGAGGATCTGCCCGATGGTGGCCGACTCGTTGAGGGTCGGGAGCCCGAGGCTGATCTTCAATCCCTGCCGGCGCTTGCCCTCGACCAGGCGGTCGAGGTCCCGGAACTCCCGTGAGCTGAAGGTGTTTTCAGCGAACCAGCGGTCGACCCGGGCGGAGAGCTGCTTTTCGCTGAGCGCCGGCAGGTAGGCGCCCTCGGCGGCGGACGGGTCGGTCCTTGCGACGAGCCCGGCGCTCTTGACGACGATCACCGTTCCGGGCAGGTTGCGCACCGTCCTCGCGAGCGCCGAGGAGACGATGAGCGGCGAATGGGACGCCTCGGCCTGGGCGCCGATCACCGTGAGCGGGTGGTTCTGGGCCTCGGCCAGGATCGCGACGCCCGGGTGGTTGGAGTCGATCTCGATCCGGTCGACCGAGGTGGCGCGAAGCTCGGCCGTCAGGTCCTGGAAGTGGTTCGACTCGCGCTGCCGCCGCTCCGGCGGCTGGTTCGGCCGGTAGACGTGGAGGACGCTGATCGGGGCCTTCTCGCCGTCGGCGAGCGCGTCCGCGATGCGCAGCGCGAGCCGAGCGCTGGGACCCCCTCGGACGGGAACCAGGATGCTCGACAGCTCGGTGGCGATTCCGCTCGGATCGGGGCGCACGAGGACCAGGTCGGCAGGCGGATCGGAGACCAGGTTGGCGATGACGCTGCTGACGCCGGGCCGGACGGTCAGACCCGGCCACTCCAGCACCAGCAGGTCGGCGCCGAACTCGTAGGCTGCCTCGCGGATCCCCTGGGCGAGGTTGTGGGCGACCCGGACCTCCACGCCGAAGCCGGGTTTGGTCCCCTCGCCGGCCTCCGTTATCCGGTTGAGGAGGCTGCGGTAGCGGCGGGCGACGGTCACTCCGCGCGAGATCGACTGGCCGTGGGGGACCTCGACCACGCCGAGCAGGCTGCCGTTGCCGGATCCGTGCCGGAGGATGGCGGCACCGACGCGCAGCAGGTCCGCCGCGCGCCGGGTGGTCAGGACCGGTATCAGGACCCGGTAACGCTCAGGCGAGGGCAAGCCGCACCTCCTCCTCGATCCGCGGCGCGACCCGGCTCCAGTCGTATGCGGCGACGCGCCCCTGGAGTCGCGCCGGGCGCGTGTCGAGAGCCGCCGCCAGCACCTCCGCCACGACCTCCGCCGGTGCGTCGACGGGAAAGGTCCAGGCGGCGTCGCCGGCCACTTCGCGGAACACGTCGAGGTCGCTGCAGACGACTGGCACGCGGGCGAGGCCAGCCTCCAGCACGGGCAGCCCGAAGCCCTCCGACTCGCTCGTCAGAAGCACCGCCGAGGCGAGCTGGTAGAGCTCGGCGACCATCTCGTCGTCCACCGGATGGGGATCGCCGAGCTCGCGCAGGAAGATCACCCGCTGCTCGACACCGACCTCCCTGCGCAGGGCCGAAAGCTCCTCCCAGTAGGCTCGGTTGTCGTCCGAGTGCGGGCCCAGGGGGCCAGAGACGACCACGCGGAGGCCGGGCAGCCGATCCGCCAAAGTCGCCGCGACTCGAAGGGCGAGCTCGAGGCGCTTGCGGCGTGTGATCCGGAACGGCACCAGGACCAGCGGGCCCCCCGTGAGAACTCCGGCCGGTTCGAGAAGGGCGAGCGTCGAAGGCCGGATCCTGAGCAGCCGGGCCCGGTCGATGCCGTTCGGCACCGCCTCGGCGGTCACCCCATAGGTCTCCGCCAGCTGGGAGCGGACACGGTCCGAGATCGCCGTGTAGCGCACTCCCGGCACCGGCTCGTGGAGCAGGTCGTAAGGGTGGCCGTCCCGGTGGAAGGCCCGGTAGCGGGGGTTGGTCCAGGCCAGGTCGTGGGTCCAGGCGAGGATCCGCCTCCCGGCCAGCGCGGCCGCGAGGGGCAGGTTGAAGTGCATTGTCATCACGTTGTGGGCGATCACCAGGTCGATCTCCGCGAACACGGCGTCGAGCCTGTGACTGATCAGCGTGGTGAGCCGCTCGAACTCCTCCCGCGCCGGGTCGCCCGCGGCCAGCCGGGTGGTCAGCGCCTCGACCTCCGGGTGGCGCGAGTCCAGCTCGGGGACGACCTCCGCATCGCCGCGCCCGGCCACCACGCGGACCTGGTAGCCGGCCGCCGAGAGGACGCGCCGGTGGCTTTCGAGGATCGCCTCCACGCCACCCAGCACCGGCGTGGCGGTGTAGTGGAGGAGCGCCAGGCGCGGCAGGCGGGCGGCGCTCAGGAAGGGTGCTCCGCCGCGATGCCGGG
>DATCOZ010000115.1:0-9654 GCA_036564345.1 Candidatus Dormiibacterota bacterium
AGGTCCGGTAGTACTCCTCGAACATTGCCTTCAGGCGAGCCGCCTGGCGGTCGTAGTCCTCCGCGCTCTTCCAGGCCCCGCGGGGATCGAGGATCCGCCGCGGCACGTCGGGCACCGTGTCCGGGATCTGGAGGCCGAAAACCGGATCGGGGTGGCGGGTCACACCGTCGAGGCGGCCCTCGACGATCGCCCGCACGATGGCGCGGGTGTGGGCGATCGAGATCCGCTCGCCGACCCCGTAAGGCCCGCCGGTCCAGCCGGTGTTGAGCATCCAGACCGTCGTCCCGTGGCGGCGGACGCGCTCCAGCAGGAGGTCGGCGTAGCTGTCGGGCGGATGCACCAGGAAGGGGGCCGCGAAGCAGGTGCTGAAGGTCGGCTCGGGCTCGGTCACGCCGCGCTCGGTGCCGGCGACCTTGGCCGTGTAGCCGCAGAGGAAGAAGTACTTGATCTGGTCCCCATCGAGGCGCGCCACCGGGGGCAGGACGCCGAACGCGTCGGCGCTGAGGAAGAGCACCTCGGTTGGATGGCCGGCACGACCGGAGAGGTCGACCGAGGGGATGAACTCGATCGGATAGGCCGACCGGGTGTTCTCGGTCTTGGCGTCGGAGTTGAAGTCGGGGATCCGCGTGTCGGGGTCGAAGACGACGTTCTCGAGGACGGTGCCGAAGCGGTTGGTGGCCTCGTAGATCTCGGGCTCCGCGTCCTTCGAGATCCGGATCGTCTTGGCGTAGCAGCCGCCCTCGAAGTTGAAGATGCCGTCGTCGCCCCAGCCGTGCTCGTCGTCGCCGACCAGGGTGCGGGTCGAGTCGGAGGAGAGGGTCGTCTTGCCGGTGCCGCTGAGCCCGAAGAAGAGGGCGGAATCGTTGTTCGCCTTGGAGTAGTTGGCCGAGCAGTGCATCGGCATCACGCCCGCCTTCGGCATCAGGTGGTTCAGAACGGTGAAGATCGACTTCTTGATCTCGCCCGCGTACTCGGTGCCGCCGATGATCACCATCCGGTTCGCGAAGCTCAGCAGCACGAAGGTCTCCGACCGGGTGCCGTCGGCGGCGGGGTCAGCCTTCACGCTCGGCAACGACATGACGGTGAAGTCGGGCTGGAAATCGGCGCGCTCGGCAGGTGCGGGCCGGATGAAGAGGTTCTGGGCGAAGAGGCTGTGCCAGGCGTATTCGGTGATGACCTGGACCTTTAGGCCTCGCTCGGGGTCGGCGCAGGCGTAGAGGTTCTGGACGTAGACCTCGTGGCCGGCGCAGAAGTCGCCCATCTTGTCGAGGAGGCGGTGGAAGGACTCGGGTGAGATCCGCTGGTTGCCCGCCCACCAGATGTCGCCCGCGGTCTCGGGCTCGGCGACGAAGAACTTGTCCTTCGGCGAGCGCCCGGTATGCTGTCCCGTCTCGGCGACGATGGCACCGCTGCTCACCAGCTGGGCCTCGTCGCGGCGAAGCGCGTGCTCGTACAGCTCGGCAGGAGAGAGATCCATCCAGACCTTGACGTTCGATCCGATCCCGAGGCGGTCCAGGAGTTGGGTCTCGATCATCTGCATTGCAATTCCCATGGTATCCCCATGACTCATGAGGGTCCGATCGCCTACGGGATCGACTTCGGAACTTCCAATAGCGCGATAGCCGTCGCCTATGACAACCGCGTCGAGGTCGTCCCGGCCGAGTCGGGGCTTGCCGGGCTGACGCTCGCCTCGGTCGCCTACCTCCACCGCGACGGCGAGCGCCAGGCGGGAGAAGCGGCGATCTCCCGCTACCTCGTCCAGGGACACCTCCGGCACACCTGCCTGCACTGCCCGCTCGTCCGCTACGGCGCGGAGACCGAGTGCAAGCAGGCCACGCGGGCCGGAGGCTGCCAGGACACCCGGCTGGTGACCGGCGTCAAGCGCGACCTCGCCCGGACCGACTTCACCGCCACCCATTCCTGGGCGCGCGATTTCGAGCTGGCGGAGCTGGTCTCGATCGTGGTCGAGCGGCTCAAACGCTCGGCCGACGAGGCGAGTGGCGCCGACGTCCGCCGCCTGGTGATGGGCCACCCGGTCGTCTTCGCCGGGATGGACCTCGTCGACCGCTCCCACGAGGCGGCCCTCGACCGCCTTCGCGCGGGCGCCCGGCTGGCAGGGTTCGAGGAGGTCGAGATGTTCCCCGAGCCGGCCGCGGCCGTGCTCGGCGAAGAGCTGCCCGAGGGCTACGTCCTCTCCGTCGACTTCGGCGGCGGCACCTTCGACGCGGCCGTGATCGAGGTCCGCGGCGGCGTGCCGTCGACCCTTTCGCTGACCGGTGTCGACATCGGCGGCGAGCGCTTCGACTCCGCCCTCTTCGAGACGGCCGTCGGCCCCGTGCTGGGCCTCACCGCGCTCCCCAACTGGCTCTACAACGAGATGGGCTCACGCTCCGGAGTGCGCCAGCTGCTATCCGATCCGGGGGTGCCGAAGGTGCTCGACAAGGTCGGTGGCAGAGCGGCCGAAGTCGCCCGGGCGATCCTTTTCGAGGGCCACGCCTGGGAGTTCTACAAGGCCGTCGAGGACGCCAAGATCAGGCTCTCCAGCGAGGAGTCGACCCGGCTCCGGTTCGCCCGCCGGGGCGTGCGCCTGGACGTGCCACTGCTGCGGGGCCAGTTCGAGGCGGTCATCAAGGACGACCTGGCCGAGGTCGAGCGCTGCCTGCTTCGGGCGGTGGTGGACGCCGGCCTCGAGCCGGAGCAGATCGACACCGTCCTGCGCACCGGCGGCTCCTCCCGGCTGCCCTCCTTCCGCGCCCGTCTCGACCGCCTCTTCCCGGGCCGGGTGAGCGACCGCGACGCCTTCACCGCGGTCGCCAAGGGCCTCGGTTCCAGGGCTGCTCAGATCTGGAAGGATTGACGACTGGAGGCGCGAAGCTGAATCCTTCGCTCATCCTCAGACCCCGATTGGCAACCATCGTCCTCGCCCTCTTCGTAATAGACCGCTCGTCGACCGACGCTTCCCGTGCGGGAGTTCTACAAGGCGGTCGAGGAGGCCCAGATCCGGCTCTCCAGCGAGGAGTCGACCTGCGGCCGCCGAGCAAGGCCGACGCTGGCGGTGCGGGGAGACCCGTCTCGCGGATCCGGCGGCCCTGGATTGACTGATTCGCCGGCGGGCGGCGCCCTGCCAGCCGACCGGGCGCCGGATTTGAGCAGGTGCTTCGCCTAGGCCCCCGCCCTCGCACAGCCCCAGCTGCCGCTGACCTGCATCGGGCCGGGCCCGGTCAATCCGCCCTCGACCGTGCCCCGGACACGGGTGCCGTCGTCGGTCAGCACGGTGACCATCCCACCCGGGCTGGAGACCCAGGTGGTCATGTCGGCGAGCTGGAGCTCGAACTGCGGGTCGCCCGCGCCCAAGCTGCTGGGAACCTCATAGGCGCCGGGGCCATGGCCTGGGAGACCGTAGGTCCTGCCCGTGCTGACCGTCAACGTGGCAGGCCTCCCGTCGACCAGCACCGGGATGGTCGCGATCAGCTTGGCGGGCTCGGGCTGGCCCTGAAGGCAGCTGGTCGGCACCGACTGGCACTTCAGGTGTCCGACGGTTACGCCAGTGAAGATGATGTCCTGCGCGCTGTCCGCCGGACAGTTGGAGGACCCGGCGGAGACCTTGTGCGCCGAGGGCGACCCGGTCGCGGTCGGCGCGGCGGGGGCCCCGCATCCCGAGCCGAGAACCAGGGTGCCGACGGCCGACGCCAGGACCTGCGCGGCCAGGCGGCGCCTCACCGCGGTTCTGGCCTAGCTCGCCCGCGAATGCCGCCGCTGCTGGCGGCCGCTGACGTAGTCCACCAGGATGTACTCGCCCAAGCGCTCGGGCTGGACGAAGAAGGCGCGGCCCTTGTTGAGCTTCGTGACGCGGTTGATGAACTCGGTCAGGTAGGGGCCCCGCTCGAGCATGAAGGTGTTGATCACGATCCGGTCCCGCGTGCAGCGCTGCACCTCTTTGAGCGTCTCCTGGATGGTGCGGAAAGTCGGCGGGTAGGCGAAGTAGACGCGGCCATTGTCGAGGTGGGCGGTCGGCTCGCCGTCGGTGACCATGATGATCTGCTTGTTGCCCCGGTGGCGGGAGAGCAGCGACCGCGCGAGCTGGAACCCGTGCTGCATGTTGGTGCCGTAGACGTAGTCGTTGAGCGTGATCTGGGGCAGCGCGTCGGGCTTCAGCTCGACGGCCTGGTTGGAGAAGCCGACGATGTAGAGCTTGTCGCGCGGGTACTGGGCGCGGATCAGCGCGTCGAGGGCCATCGCCACCTTCTTGGCGGCGAGGAAGCAGCCGCGCAGGAACATCGAGCGGCTCATGTCGACCATCAGCACCGTGCAGGCCTGCGAGGAGTGGTCGGTCTTGCGGACCACGAAGTCGGCGGCGTCCATCTTGAGCGGCACGCCGCGGCCCTCACGTTCGAGGGAGTTGAAGAGCGTCTCCTTCAAGTCGATCAGGAAGGGGTCGCCGTACTCGTAGTCCTTGAGGTCGTCGCCGGGCTCGTTGCCGACTCCGGTCTGGAAGATCCGGTGCTGGCCGACCTGGCTCTTGCGGAGGCGCTCGAAGATGTCCTTGAGTGCGTTCTTGCCGATTTGCCGCATGCCCTTCGGGGTGAGCTCGAGGCCGCGGCCGCGGCGTTCCACGAAGCCCGCCTTCTCGAGCAGCTCGCTCACCTGCCGGAGCTGGTTGAGCGAGTTCCGTGCCTGCGGCCCGAGCAGCTGCTCGGCCAGGCCGCGGTCGACGTCGTCGAGCCGGAACGAGCCTCGCTCCAGCTGGGACTCGAGCCGGTCGATGCCCTGCAGGCGGCCCATGAGATCCATCGCCTGCTGGAGGCTGGTCGGCTCCTCGCCGAAGAAGGGGTAGCGCTCGGACAGGTCCGAGGGCGGCATCATCGCCTCCATCAGCGCGCCCAGCTTGGCGAGCTCGAGGCGGAGCGCGTCGTCCTGGAGCAGCTCGTCCATCATCCGCGCCAGCTCCTCCCGCGCCTCGGGCGACATCGAACGGAGGAGCGACTGCATCTGGGCCATCTGCTTCTGGAGGTGCTCCATCAGCTGGTCGAGGTTCTCGATGCCGGGTGGGAACATCGAACCGAACCGGTCCATGAAGGACTTGAAGTCGGGGTTGGCGCCGTTGGCCCGGTCCTGCAGCATCTGGTTCAGGGCCTTGACCATCTCCCTGACCTCGGAGAGATCCTGGGAGGTCATCTTGGAGATCGACTGCTTCATGCCCTGGAACATCTGGTCGAGCATCTGCTGCTGCAGCTTCTGCATCAGCTCGTCGAACTTCTGCTGCGCCTCGGGAACCATGAACTCGTAGTTCTTGAGGGCCTTCACCCGCCCACCCAGGTCGTCGGGCACCCGGTCGAGCTGGTCGCGGCGCTGCTTGGCCAGCTTCTCGAGGAGGTTCTTCTGAGGCCCGTCCGAACGCTGGGCCTGCTCGACCCGCTCCTTGATCCCCTGCCGCTCGGTGTCGATGACGTCCTGGAGCTTCTCCTTCAGGTCGTCGACGACGCTGTCGAGGTCGTAGCGGGCGAGCTCCTGCTCGCGGAGATCCTGCAGCTGCTTGGTCAGGTCGTCGAGCCCCGGCATCTCCTGCGATCCCCAGCGATAGAGGCGCTGGAGCGCGCCGTTCAGGTCCCCGTGCGACATCAGGTCATCGGAGATCGCCTCCAGGACCGTGTCGGCATCGAGCGGAAAGGGCTGCTGGGTCCCGTCCCAGGCGCTGTACCTGTACTTCATCCCAGGTAAGCGAGATTACACCGTGAATACGGGCAAGAGGGGGCGGGCCCCCTCTTCCAGAACTCCCCCACGCCGCACGACGCATTGGCGTCGATTAGGACAACTCAAGCGGCCGGGGTAAACCCGGCCTACGCGCCACGAAGAAAAGAATACGGGCAAGAGGGGGCGGGGCCCCTCTTCCAGAACTCCCCCACGCCGCACGACGCATTGGCGTCCATTAGGACAACTCAAGCGGCCGGGGTAAACCCGGCCTACGCGCCACGAAGAAAAGAATACGGGCAAGAGGGGGCGGGCCCCTCTTCCAGAACTCCCCCACGCCGCGCGACGCATTGGCGTCGATTAGGACAACTCAAGCGGCCGGGGTAAACCCGGCCTACGCGCCACGAAGAAGGTCGACGCCGGCTTACACGGTGTCGCCCGGCTTGATGTCGAGCACTTTCACGCCGGCGCCGACCAGCGCCTGGAGAGCCGCCGGGGTCCCGGTGAGGATGGGGAAGGTCCCGAAGTGCATCGGCACCACCGTCTTCACACCGAGCAGCTCGGCCGCCTTGGCCGCCTTGCGGGGGCTCATCGTGTACCAGTCGCCGATCGGGAGGAAGGCGACCTCGGGCTCGTGGAGCTCGCGGATCAGGGCCATGTCCCCGAAGACGTCGGTGTCGCCGGAGAAGTAGATCTTGAAGCCGTTCTCGAACTCGATCACATAGCCGACAGCCTCGCCGCCGTAGACGACCTCGTCGCCGTCGGTGATCCCGCAGCTGTGCTCGGCGTGGGTCATCGTGAACTTGATCCCGTCCACCTCGACGGTGCCGCCCTTGTTGAAGCCGACGATGTTCTCGACTCCCTTCTTGCCCAGCCAGCCGGCCGTCTCGGGGATCGCGAGCACCTTGCAAGAGTGCTTCTTGGCCAGCTCCACGGCGTCATGGATGTGGTCGAAGTGGCCGTGGGTGACGGCCATGATGTCGACCCGATCGGGGTTCTTGAGGTGGTCGGGGGCCACCGGGTTGTTCATCACCCAGGGGTCGAGCACCAGCTTCTTGCCGGCGGCGCTGGTTGCCATCCACGTCCCGTGCCCGATCCACGTGAAAGAGACCTTGTCGTTCAATGCCATGCGAACCACACCTCCAATGTTTCTTGCCGAAACTATTTTCCGGGGGATCCGTCGTCGGAGTCCACGCCGGGCATCCCCCAGGTGCCCGAGCGCAGGAAGTCGATGAACCCGGCGACCGGCCGCGCGAGCCGGCTCCGCTTGAGATGGACGATGTTCCACTGGCGGCGGATGGGAAAGCCCTCGACGTCGAGCAGCGCCAGCTTGCCGGCGGTCTCCTCCAGGCCGACCGCGTAGCGGGAGAGGATCGCCAAACCGAGGCCGCTCTCGACCGCGTGCTTGATGGCGCCGTTGGAGCCGAGCTCCATGCCGACCTCGAGTCGCACGTTTGCCTTGCGGGCGGCCCGTTCCACCGCATACCGGGTCCCCGACCCCTCCTCGCGCATCAGGAAGGGTTCGTCGCGGAGGTCGCGCAGGCTGAGGTTGCGGCGCTTCGCGAGGGGGTGCTCGAGGGGCGCGATGACGACCAGCTCGTCGGAGATGAAGGGCAGCACGACCAGGTCAGGGTCTTTGAGCGGCGGGCCGACCACGGCGAGGTCCAGCTCGTTCTTCAGCACCTTCTCCTGGACCGCGCCACGGGCTCCGATCTCGAGGCTGATGGCAAGGCCGGGATGGAGCTTCTTGAACGCGCCCAGCGCGGTCGGTATCACGTAGATGCCCACCGTCGTGCTGGCGCCGACTCGCAGGCTGCCGCGCTCGAGGCCCTGCAGCTCGTCGAGGGCGACCGACGCCTCGTCGATGACGTTGAGGGTCTGGCGCACGTAGCCGTAGAGGAGATGGCCGGCCTGGGTGAGCTCGACGTGCTTGCCGAGCCGGTCGAGGAGGTCCATGCCCACCGCCCGCTCGAGCTCCTTCACCTGGTAGGAGACGCTCGGCTGGCTGAGCCGGAGGCCGTGCGCCGCCTGGCTGAAGCTCAGGTTGTCGGCCACCGCCTTGAACACCCGGAGCTGGTGGAGCGTGATGCCCCGCTCCAGCGCCAGCGGTGAGCTGCGGGTCAGGCGGGCCACTTCACTCCGATCCCGATAATGAGTGGCCATGGCGGAGCGCAAACCCAAAGCACCATTGAGTGCTGTCAAGCGTACCCGCCGCCCGGTCGCCAACCTCGAGGCGCCGGAGCTCGAGCGGGCGACCGTCTCGGAGCAGAAGATCAACCAGTTCCGGAAGCGCCGCTACGAGGCGATCCACGCCGGGGGCGTGCCCAAGGGCCGCCTCCCCGCACGGTCCCGGATCGATCTCCTCCTCGACAAGGGATCGTTCGTCGAGGTCGACCTCTATGCGAAGTCGCGGGCGGTCGGCTTCGGAATGGAGGAAAAGCGGTTCCCGGGAGATGGTTTGGTTGCCGGCTTCGGGACGGTCGACGATCGCCCGGTTGCCGTCTACGCCTACGACGCGACCGTTCTGGGCGGGTCGCTGGGCGAGGTCACCGCCGCCAAGATCGTCAAGATCCAGGAGCTCTCGCTGCGCGACCGGGTGCCGATCATCGGCATCAACGACTCCGGCGGCGCCCGGATCCAGGAGGGTGTCGCCGCCCTCGCCGGCTATGCCGACATCTTCTTCCGCAACGTCCGCGCCTCCGGCGTGGTGCCGCAGATCTCGATCATCGCCGGGCCGGCGACGGGGGGCGCGGTCTATTCGCCGGCGATAACCGACTTCATCTTCATGGTGCGGGGCGTCGGCCACATGTTCATCACCGGCCCCGAGGTCGTCCGCGTCACGACCGGCGAGCACGTGACCTTCGACGAGCTCGGCGGCGCCGAGGTCCACGGGACCCGGTCGGGCGTGGCGCATTTCATGTCGCCCAACGAGCGCGACTGCTACCGGGACGTCCGGCGCCTGCTCTCCTTTCTCCCCTCACACTCGGGGGAGCGGCCGCCCTACAAGCCGACCGCGGACGACCCGGAGCGCGCCGACAACGAGCTGCAGACGATCATCCCGAGCTCGCCCAACCTCCCCTACGACATGCGCGAGGTGGTCACCCGGATCCTCGACAACCGCGAGTTCCTCGAGGTCCAGCCGTTCTTCGCCGCCAACATCGTCGTCGGTCTCGGGCGGCTCAACGGCCACGTGGTCGGCGTCGTCGGCAACCAACCCAAGGTCCTGGCGGGCGCGATCGACATCGACGCCTCCGTGAAATCGGCGCGCTTCATCCGCTTTTGCGACGCTTTCGGGATCCCGCTGATCTCCTTCGTGGACGTGCCCGGCTACCTGCCCGGCACAGCGCAGGAGTACGGCGGCGTGATCCGCCACGGCGCCAAGCTGCTCTACGCCTACGCCGAGGCAACCGTCCCCAAGCTCACCGTCATAACGCGCAAGGACTACGGCGGCGCCTACTGCGTCATGTCGTCGAAGCAGCTCGGTGCGGATCTCAACCTCGCCTGGCCGACAGCGGAGATCGCCGTCATGGGCCCGGAGGCGGCGGTGAACATCATCTACAAGCGCGAGCTGGCGGCTGCGGCCGACCCCGCCAAGAAGCGCAAGGAGCTCGTCGCCGACTATGTCGAGCGCTTCGCCAACCCTTACGTCGCGGCCGAGCGCGGCTACATCGACGACGTCTGCGAACCGCGCGAGACCCGCCGCCTGCTCGTCCGGGCCCTCGAGCTCTGCCTCAACAAGCGGGTCGAGCCGCCGCCCCGCAAGCACGGCAACATCCCGCTCTAGGGGAGGTCATCTCGGGGAGGTCATCTGCGGGAGGTCATCTGCCGGACGTCATCGGAGAATGCCCCCTCGCCGCCTGCGGCGGCACTCCCCCACTGCGTGGGGGAGCAAGACCAGCCTCGCTGGAGCCGCCCGATTAGTCGAGCCTTGCCTCCCCACGCATTGGGGAGGTGGCCGCGCGGCCG
>DATCOZ010000015.1:0-6493 GCA_036564345.1 Candidatus Dormiibacterota bacterium
GTGGCGCTGACCTTCCTCGACACGCAATGCCAGCAGATGTGCCCCCTGCAGGCGAGCGAGCTGGGGGCGGTGCAGTCCGACCTTGGCCCGAAAGCCGGTCCCTCGGTACTGGTGGTGAGCATCCGGCCCGAGGTCGACACCCCTGCCAACGTCACCGATTACGCAAGCTCGCACGGTCTTGTGGGGGAGCTTCACTGGGTAACCGGCAGCCACACGGAGCTGGCCCCGGTCTGGGATGCGTACGGCATCGGGGTTCAGGTCGCCAACGGAGACCTGATGCATACGTCCGTGATCTACCTCATCGACCGCGCCGGTTACGAGCGGGTCGCCTTTGCCGACCTACCCGACCAGGCTGCGATCGAAAGTGACGTACGCCTCCTCGAGCAGGGTCTCTAAGCCCGGGGCGGGTTGTGCGGTGGCGAAGGAATCGCCTTCCCATCAGCGGCCGGCGCCAACGCTCGTGCGTTGGTTGGCATCTGAGGTTCCCCTACGGTCTGGATCAGGGGGAGGACGAGCTCGAAAATTGCACCTCCGCCGGACGCGTTGGAGGCCCTGACCGACCCCCCGTGGGCATCGAGCACGGCTTTCGCGATGGCCAGGCCGAGGCCTGTCCCGCCCGATCGCCGGCTTCGCCCGGGATCACTCCGCGCGAACCGGACGAAGATGCGGTCGAGGTCCTCCGGGTGAATGCCCGCGCCGGAATCGCGAACCGTGATAATCGCGTTGGCGCCCCGGCGGCGGAGGCTCAGCTCGATCTCGCCGTCGATGCCGGTTTGCTTGACAGCGTTTTCGATCACGGCGTCGAGGGCTGCCGCGAAACGGTCCGCGTCGGCGTGGACCTCCGCCTCCTCGATCTCGACCAGCCGCCATTTGCGCGGCGTCGCCGCCCAACGGCGGTAGGCGTCAACGACGATGGGCTCGAGGTCGATGGGTGCCTTGCGAAGGAAGTCCGGGTGCTCGGAAGCTGCCAGCATCAGGAGTCTGTCAACCAGTCGGCGCAGTCGCAGCAGCTCATCGCTGATCACCGCGGCGTCCGCCCTGAGGGTCGGGTCGGCAGCCTGACGCTCGATCAGCTCGGCATGCCCGAGAGCCACGGTGATGGGGGTGCCGAGCTCGTGCGAGGCATCCTGGACAAACTGGCGGCTGCTCTCCAGGAGGCGCAGGTTCTGGTCCGAGACCCGCTGCAACCGCTGCATCGTCGAGAGGCGCCGCCGGGCGTGCCAGACCATGGCGAAGAACATCGCCGACATCAAGGGCACCTCAGTCAGCTCGTCGAGCGGCTGCAACCCCCGCCGAATGTCGAAGATCAGCCCGGCTCCGGTGAGGACGATTATCGCCGAGAGCAGGCCGACTGTCGGCCCCATCCGCCAGACGCGGAAGCCATACAGGATGGTGAGGCTGACCCAGATGAAGTGGAAGGGGACCGTCTCCCAACTTGCCCACACCTCCATCGCGACGAGGTTGACCAGCGCAAATGCGACCCACCCCACCTCGACCCAATGAAAGCCCTTGAGCGGCCAGCCCCAGCGATCAACCAAGGTCAACGCGATGGCCTTCCCCACGCACCGTCTGAATCGTCCCGAGGCCGAGCTTGGCGCGGAGGCGCCTCACGTAGACGTCGACGACATTGGTCCCGGGATCGAAGTGGTACCCCCACACCCTTTCCAGCAGCTGATCGTTGGAAAGCGTCTGGCCGCCGCTCCGCATCAGCTCGCGAAGGAGCAGGAACTCGCGCTCTGACAAAGCCACGGGACCTGCCCCCACATCGGCGCGCCTTGTGACCAGGTCGAGCGTTATCCCGCCCCACCTGAGGGTGACACCCTCGGCACGGCTCCGGAGGCGCGCGTTGATCCGCGCCAGGAGCTCTTCGAACGCGAAAGGTTTGACCACGTAGTCCTGGGCGCCGAGTTCAAGGGATCTCACCTTGTTGGCGGTGTCGCCAAGCGCCGAGAGAATGATCACGGGCTGGTCGGGCCTGAGCTTCAGGAGTTCGACGAGAAGATCGCGGCCGTCCAACTCCGGCATCAGGAGATCGAGGATGACGAGGTCATAGCCACCGTCGAGCGCCGCCTGCAGGCCGGCCTTCGGATCGGTGGTCTTCTCCACGTCGAAGCCCACGCCAGCCAGGCCGCGACACACGAAGTCGGCGATCCGGTACTCATCATCGATCACGAGCAGCCGGGGGACGCCCTGCCGTCGCGGCTCCCCATCGACGGCAAGGTGCGGTGCGACGCCGCTTCGCGCCATTTGGGGTCGAATCATAATCACGTTGCCGTGGGGATACCGAGGCCCTTGCCGGTCAAAGGCTTCCCCGATGCGGCGCGGCCGGCGCGTCTACCTGGCCGCGACGCCGGAGTTCTACGGTTTCTTCAGGAGACCCTTCGCCGCCCGCACGATATGGGGCGCGGTGATCCCGGCGGCGTTCATCAGCTCCTCCGGCTTGCCCGAGCCAGGCAGGCCGCGGACCGCCAGGTGAGCCACGCGGGGCGGCTTCGACTCCATGGCCAGGGCCTCCATCACGGTTGCGCCCAGCCCACCCTGCGGGTAGTGGTCCTCGACCACCACCAGGCGACCGCCTGTCACCTTGGACGCTTCGCGGAGGGTGGCTACGTCGACCGGCTTGAGCGAGTAGAGGTCGATGACGCGGACCCGGATCCCCGCTTTGGCGAGCGTGTCGGCCGCCTTCAGGCATTCGTGCAGCGTGACCCCGGCGCCGATCAGCGCCACCTGGTCCTTCGCGGTCTTCCGAACGACGTGGGAGCCGCCGATCTTGAACTTCTCCTTCGCGTCGTAGAGGACGGGATAGGCGCCGCGGGTCGTCCGGAGGTAGACGATCCCCTTGCGGCCGGCCATCTGCTCGACCAGCTGCGCGGTGGAGTTGGCGTCGCTCGGATAGAGGACGGTCGAGCCCTCGATGGCGCGAAGCGAGGCGAGGTCTTCGAGGGCCATCTGGGAGGGACCGTCGGTGCCGATCTCGCAGCCGGCATGGGAGCCGGCCAGGCAGATGTTCGCCTGCGAGATGGCGGCCATCCGGATGAAGTCGTAGGCGCGGCTGAAGAACGCCGCGAAGGTCGAGGCGAAGGGGATGTAGCCGCGGACCTGGAGGCCTACCGCCGACGCGACCAGGTGCTGCTCGGCGATGTACATCTCGAAGAAGCGGTCCGGGAAGGCCTTGCCGAACTCGTCGGCGTGGGTCGAGTTGCTCACCTCGCCGTCCAGCGCCACCACGCCCTTGCGAGCGCCAAGCGCCAGGAGCGCGTCGCCGTAGGCCTTGCGGGTGGCGACCGCGGTTCCCTTGGCGTAGGTGGGCAGCTTGACCCGGCCGTCGCCGCCGGTGCCGACCGGCTCGCCGTGTTCGGGCTTGATCGTCTTGACCTTCAGGTCCCGCACGCCGCCGAGCTCTTTGATCGCTCGCTCGGCCATGTCCGGCGGCAGCGCCTTGCCATGCCAGCCGTCCTTGTTCTCGATCTCGCTGAAGCCGCTCCCCTTGAGCGTCTTGGCGATGACCACGGTCGGCTTACCGGTGGCTTCGCGCGCCTGGCCCAGCGCCCTGTCGATCGCGGCCGGGTCGTGGCCGTCGATCACGATCGCCGCGCAACCGAAGGCCTCGACGCGCCGCTGGTAGACCTCGGTGTGCCAGCCGAACTCCGTCTCACCGCGCTGGCCCAGACGGTTGACGTCGATGATCACGGTCAGGTTGGAGAGCTTGTAGTGGGCCGCCTTGTCGAGCCCCTCCCAGATCGACCCCTCGGCGACCTCAGAGTCGCCGCAGACCGTCCAGACGTGGAAGGGCAGCTTGTCGAGGTACTTGCCGGCGAGGGCGACCCCGGCGGCGATCGGCATACCCTGGCCCAGGGAACCGGTCGCCACGTCGACCCAGGGGAGGATCGGGGTCGGGTGCCCCTCCAGCCGGGATCCGAACTGGCGGAAGGTCAGCATCTCCGCGTCCGTGATCGCCCCGACCGCCTTGAAGACCGCGTAGACGAGCGGGGAGGCGTGGCCCTTGGAGAAGATCAGGTGGTCGTTGTTCGGCTCCTCCGGGTGCTTCCAGTCGTAGTGGAGGTGGTTCGTCACCAGTCCGGCGAGGAGGTCGGCCGCGGACATGGAAGAGGTTGGGTGGCCGGCGCCCGCGGCGGTGCTCGACCGGATGCTGTCCACGCGTAGCTGCTTGCCGAGCTCTCTGACGAAGTCGAGGTCCGCGGTCATGGGCGACGTTTACCTCCTGCTTGGGATGCCTTCCTTCTCCTGGGAAAACGTTACCCGCAATTCGGGGGCCTCGCGGACCTGTACGCGCGACTGTGTCGCGACGATCAGCGCGACGCCGAGGATGATCACCCCGCCGCCGACCATCGTCCGCAGCGTGATCTGCTCGCCGAGCAGGAAATGGCCGAGGATCACCGCGACGACGGGGTTGACATAGGCGTAGGTCCCGAGCAGGGACAGCGGAGCCACCTTCACCAGCCACATATAGACGCCGAAGCCGAGGATCGCCCCGACGAAGAGCAGGTAGACGAAGGCAAGCTCGGAACGCAGGGAGACCCCGGCCGGGTTGAAGCGGGCCGCGTCGCCGCTGACCGCCGAGAAGAGGAAGACGACCAGGCCCCCGGCGAACATCTGCATGCCGGCCACCAGGAATGGGTTGTTCGGGAAGGGCGCCGACCGGGAGTAGACGGTGGCCGCGGCCCAGCCCAGCGCCGCGAGGAGGCAGGCGAGCATGGCGACGAGGTCGCCGCCCTGGAGGGCCGCGGGACCCACCAGCACGATCAGCCCGAGAAGCCCGATGCCGAGCCCGACCGCGGACGGCAGGCGGATCGGCTCCTTCTGGAAAATACGCGCCAGCACTGTCATCCAGAGCGGCACGGTGGCGATGAAGATCGCCGCGGGGCCGCTCGGCAGGTACTGCTCGCCCCAGCTCAGGGCGCCGTTTCCGAAGGCGACCAGCCCGGTCCCGGTCAGGACCGCGGAAAGCCACTGGCGTCGGGTCGGCCAGCCCGCCTTCAGCCCGCCGCGGAGGGCAACCCAGGCGAAGAGGACAGCGCCGGCCAGCGTGTAGCGCAATCCCGAGAGGAAAAAGGGCGGGATGGTCTCGACACCCAGCCGGATGCCGAGGTAGGTGGTCCCCCAGACCACGTAGACCGTCGCCAGGCCCGCCCCGAGCAGGGCCGGCGACGTCCGCGTGGGTCGGATCACCCGAGGACTCTAACCACCGGCTCCACTTCGCCCCTGGCCAGGTCGGCGCAGCCGGCGACCCGCTCGCCCGCGCTCACCAGCAGCCGACCGGCCCATACCCGCCATGCGACGGAGCCGTCACGGGCTGCTCGGCGGGCAGCGCGCTCGATCGCGGCTTGCGCACGAGTCTCGGCAAGGTGTGAGGCGATCATCTCCCCGTAGCTCATCGGCTCCATCTCGTACCTCCTGTTGTTTGGTCCACCATGTAACTGCTAAACATTGTACGATAGTTACCGTAACCTGTCAACCAATTTCACCGGTGTTGCTAATAAAACCGGATGGAGGTAGGCTGAATTCCGATGACCAAGAGCGCGCCCGGCCGCCTGGAGCTCGTCCGAGCGTTCATCAACACCGCCGACATCGAGACCGGCAGCGACCGCTTCGCGATGGCGGAAGGCCTCGAGGAGTGGCTCGCGGGGCAGGGCCTGATCCCGGGGCCGCCGGCGCCGCCGGAATGCGACGGCCGGGAGCTGGAGACGGCGATCGCGCTCCGCGAGGCGCTTCGCGCTCTCTGCCTCGCCAACAACGGCGTCAAGCCTGACCACGACGCGCGGACGGCCCTCGACGCCGCCACGGCCAACCTCCACCTCCACCTGACGGCCCGCTTCGGCGCCGACGGCCTGATCTCCCTGGAGCCCGACGAGACGGGCATCCGGCAGGCGCTGGCGGAGATCCTGACGATCGTGTTCGCGGCGCTCCACGACGGGAGCTGGAGCCGCCTCAAGGCGTGCGCGGCGGAGACCTGCCAGTTCGCCTTCTACGACCACTCCAAGAACCACTCCGGCCACTGGTGCACGATGGCCGAGTGCGGCAACCGGGCCAAGGTGCGCAGCTACCGGGCCCGCCGGGCGCCGGCCGCCATCGCCGGATGACGCTCGACCCCGAAGCCCAGGCCTATCTGGACGCGACGGCGGCGCTCGCCCTCCCCTCCTTTGCCGAGCAGGGCGCGGTCGAGGCGCGTCGCGGGACGGCGCTCCGGGCGCCACTGCTCGCCGGTGAGGTGGAGCCGGTCGCGAGGGTCGAGGATCGCACGCTGCCCGGCCCGACCGGCCCCATCCGGATCAGGCTCTACGCGCCCGAGACGTCTTCCCCGCTCCCCATCCTCGCCTTCTTCCACGGCGGAGGCTGGGTCACCGGCGACCTCGACACCCACGACTCGGCGTGCCGGGGTCTCGCCAATCGGGCCTCCTGCCTGGTGGTCGCCGTCGACTTCCGCTGCGCCCCGGAGCACCGCTTCCCGGCGCCCCTGGAAGACTGCTGGGCT